>JBBSBK010000016.1:0-48598 GCA_038251315.1 Rhodobacterales bacterium
GCCCGGCCGCCGAACTGGTCGCCAGACGGAACGCCGGATCGTGGCGCAGCGCATCGGCATCATCGTGGTCGCGCCAGCCCTGCGCCGCCAGCAGCACGCCGGTGCGAATAAGCGAGGCGAGGTCGTGCGTGACGTCGACCTGGCTGCGCGGATCCGTCAGGCGGGAGGTCATCCAAGCGCCGATGCCACTCTGCTCGACGATCTCACGCAAGAGCACCGCACCGGGATCGCCAGTCAGTCTGTCAACGCGACTTTCGATGCGCAAAGAGCGGTTGAAACCCATCGTGACCGGAAGTAACATTTCACCCATGCGTGCGTCCGATGCTGCTGTCGGTTTGTGTCTAGCAGCTTGAATCTACAGTACTTTCAGGCGCACGCAACCAATCCCTTCCGCTTTCGATGAATAAGGGGGACTAATACAAAAACCACCCCGGTTCAGCATTGCCGCCGCAGATCACGACGCCGACCCGTTCGTCCTTCTCCGGCACATAGGCCCCGGATGTCAGCGCCGCCAGCGCCGTCGCCGCGCCCGGTTCACCGACGATCCGAGTGTCGGCCCAAAGCTGCTGTTGGGCGGCCAGCACCGCCGCGTCGTCGACGATAACTGACACCGTGTTGCCCTTGGCCAATAGGTCGAACGCCAGCCGCCCGATATTGGGCGCACCCAGCGAACTGGCCGCCAGCCCGCTGGCCTTGATCCTTGCATCGACGCCGTCGCGCAGGGCGGTGGCGTAGGTTGTGGTGCCCGTCGTCTCGACGCCAACTACCCTCACCGATGTGCCGAACCACGCCGAGGTGCCGCCGATCAGCCCGCCGCCGCCAATCGACACGATGACCGTGTCCAGCCCACCGGTCTGGTCGGCAAACTCACGGGCCAGCGTACCTTGTCCGGTCAGCACCAGCGCGTCGTCGTAGGGGTGCAGCGGGCGCGCGCCCGTTTCAGCGGCGTAGGCGGCAAATTGTTCCAACACCTCGAACGGGTCATCGCTGCCCACGACCACCTCGGCCCCAAAACCGCGCATCCGCCCGATTTTCACGTCGCCCGCATAGGCTGGGACAAAGATCTTGGATTTCACCCCAAGTTTCGTCGCCGCATAGGCCACCGCCGCGCCGTGGTTGCCCCCCGAAAACGCCACGACCCCGATATCGGGGCTGGGCGCGGACAGCAGGGCGTTGAAGGCACCGCGCACCTTGAACGATCCGGTGTGTTGGGTCTGTTCCAGTTTCAGGGCGATCGGCGTGGGGCCGTAGCCGTCAACCCACAGGATTGGAGTCTGGCGGACATGCGGCGCAATCCGGGCGGCGGCGGCGGTGATAGCTGATGGTTTGGTCATGCCAGACGCTCCTTCAGGCGTTTGGCAAAGTCAAGACAGGCAGAGTGGGCCTTGGCCCTCGCTTTGGGCCAGCCCTTCATGCCTTTGTCAGGCGACCATCGCCGCCGCCTTTTTCAGGTCGACCGACACAAGTTGGCTGACCCCCTGTTCGCCCATCGTGACACCAAACAGGCGGTCCATCCGGGACATCGTGACGGCGTGGTGGGTGATAATCAGGAATCGGGTGTCGGTGCGCCGGGTCATTTCGTCCAATAGATCGCAGAACCGGGTGACGTTGGCGTCGTCCAGCGGTGCGTCGACCTCGTCCAGCACGCAAATGGGCGCGGGGTTGGCAAGGAACACGGCAAAGATCAGCGCCAATGCGGTCAACGTCTGTTCGCCGCCCGATAGCAGCGACAGCGTCGACAGTTTCTTGCCCGGCGGCTGGCACATGATTTCCAGACCAGCCTCGAGCGGGTCGTCGGATTCGACCAGCACCAGCCGCGCCTCGCCACCGCCAAACAGATGCTTGAACAGCAGGCCAAAGTTGTCGTTGACCTGTTCGAACGCGGTCAGCAGCCGTTCGCGCCCTTCCTTGTTCAGGCTGGATATACCGTGTCGCAGGGCCTTGATCGCACTTTCCAGATCGGTCTTTTCACGCACCAGATTGTCGTGTTCGGTCTGCACCGCGATGGCGTCTTCCTCGGCCCGTAGGTTGACCGCGCCAAGGGCATCGCGTTGCCGTTTCAGGGCGTTGACCTGATTCTCGATGACGTCGGAGGCGGGCATCTGGTCAGGATCGACGTTCAGTGATTCCAGCAGTTGCTGCGGTGTCACTTCTTGTGCCTCGTGGATCCGCTCGATGGCATAGGTCACGGTTTCGCGGGCGGCTTCGGTGCGGGCATCCGACCTTGCACGCGCCTCGCGGGCCTCGGACGCCAGCCGTTCGGTGTCGCGTTCGGCCATCGCCGCCTCGCGCAAGGCGGTTTCGGCGCTCGCCAGCGTGTCGGCGGCGGCCTTGCGCCGCGCTTCGGCGGTGTCGATGGCGTCGGCCAACTCGCTGCGTTTGGCCGCGATGTCGGCGGGGGCGCGGGTAGCTTCGGCCAGTTCGATTTCGGTTTCGGTTTTCCGTTCAGCCAGTTCCGCGGTGCGTTTGCTGGCCGTGTCCAGCCGATGCCGCCAGCCGCTGACTTCCTTGATGATTTCCTGCGTGCGACGGGTCCGCGCCTCGCCCTCGCGGCGCAATTCGTCGGCACCCGACCGGCGCGACATCATCGTGATCCGCGCCGCCTCGACCGTCATCTTGATGTCGTCGATACCGGCGCGGGCAGCCCCAAGGTCGCCCAGATCGCGGGCGGCTTTTTCGGCTTCGGTCAGCGCCTTGCGGGCGGCCATCGCCTCGTCTTCGTGGCGTTTCACGGCCAGACCAAGCGATTCCAGCTTGCCTTGGGTCAGGTTGCGGTCCGCTTCGGCCCGTGACAGCGCACGGGCAGCGTCGGCGACCAGTTGATCGGCGGCGCGCCGTGCGCCGCGTGCGGCCTGATCGGCGGCGGTGAGGTCGGCGAGCCGTTTGGTCAGCACCTCATGGGCCTGTGCGGCACCTTGGGCGGTTGACGATATTTCCTCAAGGTCGCGCTTTAGTTCAACCAGCCGGTTGAGCTGTTGCAGGCGCAGCGCCGCCGCCGATGGCGCATCTTCGGCCCCGGCGCGGAACCCGTCCCAGCGCCACAGATCACCGTCGATGCTGACCAGCCGCTGCCCCGGTTTCAGGGCGGGTTGCAGGCGCGGCCCGTCGGCGGCATCGACCAACCCGACCTGACCTATACGGCGTGACAGCACATCGGGCGTGGTGACGTAATTGGTCAATGCCCTGACACCGTCGGGCAAGGGTTGCGGCGTTGTGTAGGCGGGCAGGGTGGCCCAGCCGGATTTGGCGTCGGCAGTGATGGCGGGTGCCCGCAGGTCGTCGGCGAGGGCCGCCCCCAAGGCCTTTTCATAGCCGCCTTGGACATGCAGCAAGTCCATCACCTGACCGCCCTCGGTCGTGTCGCGTTGGACCAGACGGGCCAGAGCCGCCACCTCGGCCCGGAGCGCGGTCGCCTCGCCCTCGGCGGCGGACCTTTGGGCGCGGGCCTCGGCCTGCGTCAGCGTCGCCTCTGCATTGGCGGCGGTCGTCAGGGCCTGTTGTTCAGCAGCCCCGGCAGTGGCGAAATCAGCCTCGGCCCGCGTGAGGGTCGTCTGCGCCTCGGCCATTGCAGCCTTGGCGCGGGTGGCTTCGGTTTCGGATCTGGCGAGCGTGGTGCGGTTATCGTCCAACAGGCGCTGCGCCGACTGGTGGCGGGCGGCAAGGCGGGCGACGTCCTCGGTCAACTGGCTCAGGTCGGCCTCGTTGGTCTGCAGGATCGATGCGGCGTTGTGCGCCTCGGCTTGGGCGGCGGCCAGCCGGTCGTCGTGGCCCTGCGCGGCCTTGCCGATTTCGGCAGCTTCCCAGTCCAGCCGAGCAATGGTTTCGCCTGCGTCCTTGTTCAGCCCCGCCTCGCGGTCGATGTCGCGGGTCAGTTGGTCGATCCGTCCCGACAGCGTGTCGATGGTCGCAAGGGCGCGGGCCTCTTGATCTTTCAGCGTGTCGCGCTGGACCTGCAGGCGTTGCAGGACGGCACCCGCAATCGCTTCCTCTTCGCGCAGGGGCGGCAACCCTTCCTCGGCCCCGGCGCGGGCTTTCGTCGCCTGCCGGGCCGCAGATTCGGCAGCGGCGGCAGCGGTGGTGCGGTCGCGCAACTGGGCGATGGCGACATTCAGCGCCTCGTCAGCCTCACGCCAGCGACGAAATAGCAGCAGGCCCTCGGCGCGGCGCAGGTCGGTGCCGATTTCGCGGTAACGCGCGGCCTGACGCGCCTGTCGGGCCAGTTGTGCCAGTTGCGCGGCCAGTTGTTCGATCACGTCATCGACGCGCGACAGGTTGATTTCGGCCCCGTTCAGTTTCAGTTCGGCCTCGTGACGGCGCTGATAAAGGCCGCTGATCCCGGCAGCCTCTTCCAGAATCCGTCGGCGGGATTTGGGGCGAGCGTTGATCAGCTCGCTGATCATGCCCTGTCGCACCAACGCGGGCGAATGCGCCCCGGTCGACGCATCGGCGAACAGCATCTGCACGTCGCGGGCACGCACGTCCTTGGCGCCGACCTTGTAGGCTGACCCTGCGTCGCGGGTGATCCGACGGATGATTTCCAGATTGTCGGCGTCGTTGAAACCGACGGGCGCAAGCCGTTCGGTGTTGTCGATGACCAGTGCCACCTCGGCAAAGTTGCGCGCCGGGCGGGTCGCGGCCCCGGCAAAAATCACGTCTTCCATCCCGTCGCCGCGCATCGCGGTGGGGCGGTTTTCGCCCATGACCCAGCGCAGCGCCTCGAGCAGGTTGGATTTGCCGCAGCCGTTCGGACCGACAACGCCGGTCAGCCCGTCCGCGATGATAAGGTCGGTCGGATCGACAAAGCTTTTAAAGCCGTTGAGGCGTAATCTGGTGAAACGCAACTGCCCGCGCCCAATGTGATTCCGTTAGTGGCAGAGTTTGCCGGGGCAGGGCGCCCCGAGTCAACGCGGTGCCCCTGTATCTGGGTCAAAACAGGCGATTATCCACAAGATATTGCCCTTTTGGACTGCCACGCAGATCGGAGCGCATCGAAAATCCCGCCGCAGACCCCGCCCAACAGGTCGCAATCCGCCTTGACGCTTCTGGGTGCAGGCCCCATCAAGGTCGGGCAAGGTTCCCCAAAGACGGTGCAAAGCATCAGGGGATGAATTGGGAATGTGGAAGGGTCCATCCGGCATCGGAGACCTCAAGCCACAGCCGCCCCCGCGACTGTATGCGGTGAGCGTCCTGTCAATTGGCCACTGGGTAAAACCGGGAAGGCGACAGGAGGCATCGACCCGCAAGCCAGGAGACCGGCCTCGCAACGATGTAACCAAACCCCCGTCGGGTGTGACGGGAGAGGAGCAAAAGATGAACCAGACCACCAAAGCCGTGGCGATTGCCCGCGCAAACACCGATATCCTGTCGATCACGCTGGCCGCCGTTCTGGGGCTGGGCCTGATCTTTGTCGCCGGGTTCGCCCATAGCGCGGCGCTGCATGACGTGGCCCACGACACCCGCCACGCCATCGGGTTTCCCTGCCACTAAGGTGGCAGCCCACATCACATGACCAAACCATTGTTCGCCGGCGCGTTGTTCGCCGGCCTTGCGGCGGGGCTGATTGCCGTCCTGCTGCATTATGCGTTGCTGGCCCCAATGCTGCTTGAGGGTGAGTTGTATGAAACCGGCACGCGGGTGCATTTCAGTGCAAGCGGTGCCCAGTCCGAGGCCGGTGGCCCGCCGATCTGGTCACAAATGGGCCGCCAGATTGATACGTTTGCGCTGACCTTTGTGACGTATGCAGGTTTTGCCCTGCTGCTGAGTGCGGCGATGGCCTTTGCGGTGCGGTCTGGCGTGGTCGTCACGTGGCGGTCGGGGCTGGTCTGGGGCCTGTGCGGGTTCGCCGCGACGTCGCTGGCCCCCGCAGTTGGGTTGCCACCGGAACTGCCGGGGACCATCGGGGCCGACCTTGCCACTCGCCAGATCTGGTGGCTGGGGTGCGTTGGGGCGACCGCGGTGGGTTTGGGCCTGATCGGGCTTGGGCGCGGGATGGTGCCGCTGGTGATCGGTGTCTTGCTGATCGCGGCGCCGCATCTGATCGGTGCACCGCATATCGACACCTACTTTGGGGTCGCGCCGCCGGAGCTGGCGGCGCACTATGTCACCCACGCGCTGGGCGTTGCGGCGGTCGTCTGGGTCGTGATGGGCGGCGTCGCAGGCTGGTTCTGGCAGCGCGCCTAGCCGGGAACGCGCCCGACCAGACAAAAGCGCAACTGACCAAAGGGGCGGGCATCGGTGACGATGCCGCCTTTTTCCGTGGCGTAAGCTTTGGCGAAATCCGCGATTTCCTGCGTTTGGGTCGCTGGATCGACGTTGTGGAACAGATAGACGGGTTTACCCGGTGCGCGAAAAGCGACGGCGGTCGGGTGGCCGCAGGTATTCATGCAGTCGGTGGTGTTCACGTTTGTTTTGCCGCCAAGCAGTGGTCGTAAAGAGCGGGCGAGCGCCTTGCCCTGCGGTTTTTCGCCATCGGCATGGCATCCGGCGCAGATCGTGATCGTGTCGGTCATCGCGGGCCTGTCCGTCACGTCCTGAGGGGGGATTTCTGCTGCCCGTCCGCGTCGAAATTCGCCACGTCCAGCCAGCGCACGAATTCGGCCCGGATCGCTGGCCAATCCTTGTCGATCACCGCAAACCACGCGGTATCGCGATTGCGCCCTTTGTAGTGGGTGGCCTGCCTGAATGTCCCTTCGTAGGTGAACCCCAGCCGTTTGGCGGCCGACACCGAAGGCGCGTTCAGCGCGTCACATTTCCATTCGTAGCGCCGATAGCCCAACTCGTCGAACACGCGAGACATCATCAGAAACATGGTTTCGGTGGACATCGCCGTGCGTTGCAGGGCGGGGGAAAAGTTGATGTGGCCCACCTCGATCACGCCCGCGCCGGGGTCGATGCGCAGATATGTTGCAACACCCACAGGCGTGCCGCTGCCGTCCAGAACCGTGTGAAACAGCGGGTCGTCGGTCGTGCAGGTTTTGTCGACCCATGCCCGGAAATCGGCCAGCGACGTGAACGGCCCATAGGGCAGGTAGGTCCAGATCCGATTATCGGCGTCCGCGACAAAGGCGTCATACAGCGCTTGCGCATGGGCAGCGGGGTCAAGCGGGACCAGCGTCACCGCCCGCCCCACCATCGGGGTGCGGGGCGGGCAGGGCCGGGGCAAGGTCACGTCAAGGGGTGCGCCGATAGGCTGGCCAAGCGCATTTTTGTGGTCGCTCACCCCATGACCTTGGTCAGCGCCTTGTCCACGGCCCCGGTAATCTGGTCCACATCGTCCTTGGTCGCGATCAGCGGCGGGGCGAATAGCAGGGTGTTGTTGCCGCCGGGGATCGACCGGTTGGTCATGCCGATGATGATGCCTTGGGCCAGACAGTCTGCCACGACGGCCGCGCACAGCTTTTCGGCCAGCGGTTCTTTGGTGTCGCGATCCGCCACCAGTTCGGCCCCGGCAAACAGTCCCTTGCCGCGCACGTGGCCGATGGCCTTGTGCCGTTGCGACAGCGCCATCAGGTTATCCATCAGACGCTCGCCCATGCGGGTCGAGTTGTTCAAAAGATACTCATCTTCCAGAATCCGCATATTTTCCATCGCCGCAGCAGGGCCTGCCGTGCAGCCGCCAAAGGTCGAGATATCGCGGAAATAGGACAGGTGATCGTCGGCGTCCTTGAATTGTTCGAACACCGCGTTGGTGGTCACGCAGCACGAAATCGCGGCGTAGCCCGATGCGACGCCCTTGGCCATCGTCACGATGTCCGGCTGCACGCCATATTGCTGATAGCCGAACCACGTGCCGGTGCGGCCCAACCCGCAGACGACCTCGTCGATGTGCAGCAGGATGTCGTATTGTTTGCAGATCTCCTGCACCCGGTCCCAATAGCCCTTGGGCGGGGTGATCGCGCCGCCGCCTGCGGTGATGGGTTCAAGGCACAGGGCGCCGATCGTGTCGGGGCCTTCGCGCAGGATGACCTCTTCGATCAGGTTGGCAGCGTGCAGGCCGTAATCCTCGCCCGCCAGCCCGTCTTGGGCGCGGTATTCGCTGCAATGGGGGACCATGACGAAACCGGGGGCAAAGGGGCCGTATTGCATGTTGCGTTCCTGCTGCCCGCCCGCCGACATCGTGGCGATGGTGCCGCCGTGATAGTCGCGGTCGCGATACAGGATTTTCGATTTCTTGCCGCCGTGGTGCTTGTGGCTGATCTGGCGGACCATCTTGAACGCCTTCTCGTTCGCTTCGGACCCCGAATTGGCGTAATAAACCCGGTCGAGCCCCGGCATTTTTTCGATCAGCCGTTCGGCAAACTGGGCGCTGGGCACGGTCCCCATCGCACCGCCCCAAAAGTTCATCTTGAGGATCTGATCGCGCACCACGTTGGCAATGCTTTCGCGGCCATAGCCGACGTTGACGGTCCAGACCCCGCCCGACACCGCATCAAGATGCTCTTTGCCCTTGATGTCCCAGACGCGCATACCCTTGCCCTCGACGATGATCCGGGGGTCAAGGGTTTCAAACGGTTTGTGCTGCACAAGGTGGTGCCACATATGGGCGCGGTCTGCGTCGATGATGTGTTGGGGGTCGTTGGATGTGGTCAGGGTATCCATGTCAGGCTCCATGATGCGGATGGCGGTCGAATCCGCCGCACAATTTGATCGCTATCGATTCACATTGCGCCCGCTGTCTGTGCGGTCAATAGGGCCAGATGACGCGCATGTCTAAGGCCAGACTCCGTGGTCGGGTCTGAAGCTGCGATTGGCCGTAATGTGTCAAGTCAATGATAACCTTAGAATTCCTTTCTATTTGCATGAGAATCTCTTGAGCATAACGCCCGCTCGCTGATGACGGCGGCATTGACCGCGGCCTTGGACATCCATTGTTTGCGGGGGGGGGTAAAAACGCATTTTCGGATATTCCGAAGCGGGCCTTGCGAAAAGAGGGGCTTTTGCGGTTTGCTGATCCGTGGTCAGCTTGCGCCAATCAAGGGTGGCAACCACGCCCCTTGAACACATCGAGGCGGGGACAACCCTGCCCGCCAACCGGACCCGCAAGGGCCAACCAACCTGGGAGACGACAGATGACGATCAAGACAATTCTGATGGGGGCCGCCGGTGCCGTTGCATTGCTGGCCGGAGCGCAATCCGCGATGGCGCAAGATGGCGAACTGACCGTCGCCTATTTCCTCGAATGGCCGATGCCGTTCGAGTTCGCCAAGGTCAACGGCCTTTACGACGAAGCGCTCGGCATGAAGGTGAACTGGGTCAGTTTTGAAACCGGCACTGCGATGTCTGCCGCGATGGCGTCGGGCGACGTGCAGATCGCGGTCAGCCAGGGCGTGCCGCCCTTCGTCGTCGCCGCCAGCGCCGGGCAGGATCTGCAGGTGCTGGACGTGGCGGTCAGCTATGCCGACAACGACAACTGCGTCGTGCGGTCCGACCTCGAAATCACCAAGGATAGCGCTGCCGAACTGGCTGGACTCAAGGTCGCCGTACCGCTGGGGACCGCGGCGCACTACGGCTATCTGAGCCAGATGGCGCATTTCGGTGTCGATCCGGCCAGCATGACCATCGTCGACATGGCGCCGCCTGACGGCGCTGCCGCCATTGCCCAAGGGGCCGTGGACATGATGTGCGGCTATGGCGGATCGCTGCGCACCGCGATGGAATACGGCAACGTCCTTTTGACCGGCGCCGAAAAGACCGAACTTGGAATTCTGGTGTTCGACGTGACCAGCGCACCGGCCTCTTTCGTGGCCGAAAACCCCGACGTGGTTGCCAAGTTTCTGGCCGTCACCGCCAAGATGAACGCCGGCTGGAACGACGGGTCGATGGTCGAGGAGATGATCCCGGTCATCGCGCAGGATTCTGGCATGGACGAACAGGCCGTGCGCGACTTCATGGCAACATTCACCTTTCCGTCGGTCGAAGATCAGCTTTCGGCCAAGTGGCTCGGCGGCAATGCCGCAGAGTTCATGAAAGGTGTTGCACAAGTGTTCGTCGACGCAGGGTCGATCCCGGCGGTCAGTGCCAGCTACGAGGGGAACGTCAACACCGGCCCGCTGGCTGCTGCCGGCGCGATGTAATCCCGAAACGGGGGCGTCTGGAAACAGACGCCCCCGCCATTTGTTTTCGCCGCCGGTCAGGTCGCAGACCCGCGCCGAAAACACGTGGAGCGGGACATGGCCGGACTATCCATCGAAAACCTGTCGATGCGGTTCGATCTGCCGGGCGGCGGGTCGGTGCAGGCGTTGCAGGAAATCTCGCTTGAGCTGCAACAGGGTGAACTGATGTCGGTGCTGGGCCCGTCGGGCTGTGGCAAGACGACCCTTTTGAACATCGTTGCCGGGTTTCTGGCCCCCACGTCCGGCAAGATCGTTCTGAACGGCAAGCGGGTCAGTGGGCCCGGCCCCGAACGCGGCATGGTGTTTCAGGCGGGCGCGTTGTTCGAGTGGATGAGCGTGCGCGACAACGTCAGCTTTGGCCCCCGGATGAAAGGACAGCGGTCGACGCAATACAAGGCGAGCGTCGATCATCTGCTGAACATCGTCGGCCTGCGCGATTTCAAGGAAAAGGCGATCTACGAATTGTCGGGCGGCATGCAGCAGCGCGTGGCGCTGGCCCGGTGTCTGGCCAACGATCCCGACGTCATCCTGATGGATGAACCGCTGGGGGCGCTGGACGCGCTGACACGCGAAAAGATGCAAGGTCTGGTCCTGAAGTTGTGGAGGGAAACCGGCAAGACGATCATCCTCATCACCCATTCCGTCGAGGAGGCGCTGCTCCTGGGTGAACGGCTGGTCGTCATGGCCCCGCGCCCCGGTCGCATCCACAAGGAATACCGTCTGCCATTCGCGGAAATGGGCGTGAACAAGGACCTGCGCGAGGTCAAGAGACACCCCGATTTCGCCACCCGCCGCGAGGAAATCCTCGGGATGATCTGGGACATGGAAGAAGAAATCATGGGCCGCACCGGGGAAGCCGTCTGATGGAGACCCTGCGCGGTCTTGGCGGCGAATTAGTCACGGTGCTGGCCACACTCGCAGCGGCCGTCCCCTATATCATCGGCTATGTCCTGCTGATCCTGCTGACGCTTTTCATGTGGCGTGCGATCCGGCGGTTCATGACGCCCAAACACGACTATGGATCGCTGAAAACCGTGACCTTCGGCGACGAAAGCGCGGTCACGTCCAATCTTGCCGCCTCGATCATTTCGGTCGTGTTGATCTTTGTGCTGTGGGGCGCGTTCACCGGGTCGAAACTGCTGCCAGGATTCCTGCATGCTCCGGGACCGTTTGTTGGCGAGGGGTCGTTCATCTACACGCTGCAGGACTCGGATGGCGCGACGGATGATGCGACGGTGTCGGTCGTCGTGTTCCCCGCCGGGACCGCACCGCAAGAGCCGGTCGTGGAGCCGGGCGAGGGGATCGCCAAGAACGATGTTGCAACGGTGCAAAGCTATCGGTCGTCGCTGTTGCGGGCGGCTGACAATGACGAGGTGACGCGCGATGGCGGCGCTATGGTGGTGGCGATCAATGGCAAAGCGGTCGGACCCGGGCAAAGCGTTTCAGTCGATTTCGGCCGTGTCGCGGTGACACCCAAAGGGACGCTGAACATCGAACCGGCGAAAGGCTGGCAGATGGAGCCGATCTGGTTGCCCGCGCCCGAGGCGGTCTGGTCGCGTTTCATCGAAGTGGCAAGGGACGGGTTCCGCAATACGCCGCTGATGGGGCATCTGGGATATTCGCTGTTCCGGGTGCTGGTCGGCTTTCTTCTGGGGGCGGTCGTCGGCATCCCGCTTGGCTATGCGATGGGGCTCAGCGACTGGTTTCGCGGCTGGTTCGACCCGATCGTCGAGTTCATGCGCCCGGTGCCGCCCCTCGCGCTGATCCCCCTGGTTATCATCTGGGCCGGAATCGGCGAGGTCGGCAAGATCATCCTGCTGTTCCTTGCAGCCTTGTGGATCATGGCGATCTCTGCGCGGTCGGGGGTCAGCGGGGTGCGGATTTCCAAGGTCCACGCGGCCTATTCGCTGGGCGCGAACAAGTGGCAGATCATGCGCCATGTCATCATCCCCAACTCGCTTCCCGAGATTTTCACCGGGGCGCGGGTGGCGATGGGGGTCTGCTGGGGCACGGTCGTTGCTGCCGAACTGGTCGCCGCCGAAAGGGGGGCAGGGATGATGATCATGGTCGCGTCCAAGTTCCAGATGACCGATATCGTTCTAATGGGGATCATCCTCATCGGGCTGATCGGATTCGGGATCGACATGCTGATGCGCTGGGCCGAAAGGGTGCTGGTGCCGTGGAAGGGCAAGGGATAGCGGGTGCGAACCCGCGCCTTTGAGCGGTCACGTTGTCGCCATGATGGGGTGGTTGGCTCGCGCCGCAAGACTGTGGTGATTACTCATGACGCAAAACTGGCCCGATCTAGTTTCCCTGACGCAAGCAACGCAACGTGTCGCCCTGCTGATCGACGGCGACAATATTCCGCTGAATCACGTCGCGGCCTTGCAGGCGTTTGCGGCCAAGACGGGCGATCCGGTGATCCGGCGGGTTTATTGCGACAACACGCATCTGAAGGGCTGGGTCGGCGTGCCGGGGTTGCGGGCAATCCACAGCGGCGCGGGCAAGAATGCAACCGACATGCTGCTGGTGATCGATGCAATGGCGCTGGCCTATGTTGGGGCGGCTGACCTGTTCGTCATCGCGTCGTCGGACCGCGATTTTGCCCATCTGGCGCACCATTTGCGCGAAAAGGGCCATCGGGTGATCGGGGTGGGTGAGGGGAAAACGCCGGACGCGTTTCGGGCGGCGTGTTCGGCGTTCGTCGACTTGCTGCAGATGGAACAGGCGGTCGCGCTGCCGATTCGAGAGACGCCGCTTGAACACCACGTCAAAGCGATCATAAAAAAAGCAAATCACTCCAAAGGTGCCCTGATCAACACACTGGAGCCGAGTATGCAAAACCGTCAGCCGGGTTTCAAGATCGCGTCACATCCCCAAAAAAGCTGGCGGGCTTACTTGACTGCCCACCCGACGCTTTATGCCTGCGATCCGCGTGGCCCGCAGGCCCGCGTACGCTGGATCGGTGGATAAGGCGGGTCTCGACCCGCGCGCCTTTGCGGTAATCAAACCTGCGTTTCGGAAAATCGAACGCTGCGGCCCGTGCTGCCGATTGCCTTTGCTGCTGCCGCCGCGTCGCACCTAAGGTGCGCCGAACCCCTTGGCGGAGCCGGCCCTGATATGGCGACCTACCTCAAAAAAGCGTTGCGCACCGCCGAAACCGATCATGCTGACGTGAACCAATCGGTTCGCGCCCTGCTGGCCGAAATCGCCGCCGGGGGCGAGGATGCCGCACGCGACATGGCCCGCCGATTCGACGGGTGGGAGGGCGAGGTCATCGCCTCTCGGCAAACCCGCGCAGCGGCGGCAGCAGCGTTGCCGGACCAGATAAAGGCGGATATCCGCTTTGCCCACGCCAACATCGCCCGGTTCGCGCAGGCCCAGCGCGATACGATCCACGATACCGAAGTCGAAATCCTGCCCGGTCTGCGGGCCGGCCAGCGCCAGATCCCGGTCAGCGCGGCGGGCTGCTATGTGCCCGGCGGTCGCTACGCCCACATCGCCAGCGCGATCATGACGGTGACGACGGCCAGGGTCGCCGGGGTCGGCCATATCATCGCCTGTTCACCGCCCCGCCCCGGCACCGGAATCCCGCCCGCTATCGTTTATGCGATGGATCTTTGCGGTACCGACACGATCCTGAACATGGGCGGCGTGCAGGCCGTGGCGGCGATGGCGACCGGCCTGTTCGGTCTGCCCCGCGCCGATATCCTTGTTGGCCCCGGCAACCAATATGTGGCCGAGGCCAAGCGTATTCTGTTCGGGCAGGTCGGCATCGACATGGTCGCCGGGCCGACCGACATGTTGATACTGGCTGATGCCGGGGCTGACCCGGTGCTGGTCGCGGCCGACCTCGTCGGGCAGGCCGAGCATGGGTATAATTCGCCGGTCTGGTTGGTCACCGATACGGCGGCCTTGGCCCATGACGTCATGGACCGCGTTCCCGCTCTGATCGACGCCCTCCCACAGCTCAACGCCGACAGCGCCCGCGCGGCGTGGCGCGATTATGCCGAGGTGGTGGTCTGCGCCGGGCGGGACGAGATGGCGCAGGTGTCCGACCGCTACGCGCCGGAGCATCTGCATGTGCAAAGTGCCGACCTCGACTGGTGGCTGACCCGCCTGACGGCCTACGGATCGCTGTTTCTGGGCGAGGAAACGACTGTTGCGTTCGGCGACAAGGCGGCGGGACCGAACCACGTGCTGCCGACCGGTGGCGCGGCCCGCTATACCGGTGGTTTGTCGGTCGGCAAGTTCATGAAAACGGTGACATGGCAGCGGTCGACCCGCGAGGCTGCCCGCCCTGTGGCCGAGGCGACAGCGCGCATTTCCCGGATGGAGGGAATGGAGGCGCATGCCCGGTCGGCTGATATCCGACTGGCCAAGTTCTTTCCGGGCGAGGTTTTCGATCTAGGGTAAGGCGCGGTCAAAGTACTGGCGTGCCGTGCGAAGAATCGCCATCTCTCTGGGTTCAGGACTCCACGATTCGAGAGATGTAGAGGTGTCGGGGGCCTTGCGGGCCGCGGGTTATCCCACGGTGGCGCAGCGGTTGCGTCTCGCAGTTGTGGGAATGACTTGCGCGTCCCGCGTATCCAAGGGCGAAAAGGCGCTATTGGCGGTGCCGGGGGGCCTGGCGGCCACCGTCAATCTGGCCACGGGCGAGGCGACGGTGACGGCGCTGTCGTCTGATCCGGCCCCTTTGCAAGCCGCTGTTGCCGGGTTGGGCTACACCTCCGAACCCGTTGGCGACAGGGCGGTGCCTGTCGTCGTGGGTCGATGAAAGCATGCTGACCGGCGAACCGCTGGCGGTGAAAAAGGCCAAAGGAGCGACGCTGGTGGGCGGCACGGTCAACGGCGACGGGGCGCTGCGGATGCGGGCCACGGCGGTCGGGGCCGATACGATGCTGGCCCGGATCGTTGCGATGGTGCAAGAGGCCCAAGGGGCGCGCCTGCCGAAGCAGGATCTGGTCAACCGGATCACGGCCTGGTTTGTGCCTGCGGTCATGGGCATCGCCCTTGTGACGGTCGTGGGTTGGCTGGTGTTCGGCCCCGCCCCGGCGTTGCCTTTTGCCCTTGTGGCCGGGGTTGCCGTGCTGATCGTCGCCTGCCCCTGCGCGATGGGTCTGGCGACGCCGACGTCGATTATTCTGGGCACCGCGCGGGCCGCCGAACGGGGCGTGCTGTTCCGCCAGAATGATGCGTTGCAGGCCTTGCAAGGCGTCGAAGTCGTGGCCTTCGACAAGACTGGGACGCTGACGCTGGGCAATCCCGATGTGACTTGTATCCTGCCGCTGGGCGGTCTTGGCGCAGACGATCTGCTGGCCATCGTCGCGGCGGTCGAGGCCTTGTCGGAACATTCGCTGGCCGGGGCCATCGTCCGCGCGGCCAAGGCCAAGAAAATACCGATTGCCCGCTCGCGATTTCATGGCGATCCCCGGTCATGGTTTGCGGGTGGCTCTGGGCGGCAAGGTCGTACTGATCGACGGTCGGCTGCTGCAGCGCGAGGGTGTCGCGGTGGGAGCGATGGAGGCGATGGCCGATGATCTGGCTGCCAAGGGTCGGACGCCGGTTCTGGTCGCCGTTGACGGGCAAAGCGGCCAGCGTTCTGGCGCTGGCGATCAGGTGAACCATCAGATGCTGCCACCGTCCGGGCGTTGCATGCGTAAGGCTTGAAGGTGGCGACGATAACCGGCGATGCACATGCGACGGCGGTCGTCTATGTCGGTGACGGGATCAACGACGCGCCTGCGCTGGCCGCTGCTGATGTGGGCGTGGCCATCGGCACCGGGACCGATGTCGCGGTACAAAGCGCCCATGTGGTGCTGATGTCGGGCGACCCTGCGGGGATCGTCACCGCGATCGCCATCAGCCGGACGGCGCCGGCCGCCGGTGCGATGGCGCTATCGTCGGTTCTCGTGGTGGCCAACGCGCTGCGATTGCGGCGGGTGCAAAGGGTGGTGGCATGAATATCGGTGACGTGTCCGACCGCATCGGTCTGCCCGCCAAAACGATCCGTTATTGCGAGGATATCGGGCTGGTCACACCCTTGCGCGGGGCCAATGGGTATCGGCGGTTTCGCGAGAGCGACATGCACAAACTGGCGTTTCTGGGCCGGGCGCGCGCCTTGGGGTTTTCCATCGCCGCATGTCGCGATCTGCTTGCCCTGTGGGAGGATCGGGGTCGGGCCGGCGCTGACGTGCGTGCCATCGCGAGCGGGCATCTGATCGATATCGCGGCCAAGATCGCGGCGCTGGCCGAGATGCGCGATACCCTGTCCGAACTGGTCGATGCCTGCGCCGGGGATCATCGCCCCGACTGTCCGATTCTAGCTGGGCTGGCAGGTAAGATGGGGGGCTAGCCCCCCGTCGCTGGCGCGACTCCCCCCAGAATATTTTTGGCCAAAAGAAGTTGGGGGTCAGGTGCGGGTGGCGAGCGATTCGAGCATGTGAACGCATTTAGACAACTGGTCGAGGCTGACAAATTCGTCGGGGCGGTGCGCCTGCGCGATCGATCCCGGGCCGCAGACGACCACGTCGATGCCGAGGGATTGGAACAGCCCCGCTTCTGTACTGAAAGGGACGGTTTCTGTGCCGATCCCCCCGGTCAGGGCTGCCACCAGATCGCGGGCGGCATTTTGGTCTGTCGGGTCCAGTCCTGCAACGTCACCAATGGTTTGCGTGCGGATTGTCGCTGTCGGGTCGACGACCTGCATTTTGGGCAAAAGGGTATCTGTACAGAAAAGGGCGAGTTCTGCCCTGATGAAGTCGGCGTCGGCCTGCCGGACGGGCCGCATCTCCCAATCGACGCGGGCGCGGCCGGGGATGACGTTGTGCGCGACGCCGCCGTTCAGCGCGCCGGTGTTGATCGTCGTCCACGGCGGGGTGAAGGGGCTGTTCGCCGGGGCGCGGGCGACCATCTGGTCCTTGAGGGTCAGCAGTCGCCCGACATAGCGCACCGCGTATTCGACCGCGTTGACGCCAAGGTCGGGCTGCGACCCATGGCCTTCGCGTCCGGTGAAGTGGGTTGAGTATTCGCAGCAGCCTTTGTGCCCGTCGACGATCTGCATGTTCGTCGGTTCGCCGATGATTGCCATTGCGGGGCGACGTCCGCGCTGGCGCAGGGTTTCGACGAGGGCTTGGCCGCCGAGGCAGCCGACTTCTTCGTCGTAAGTGAAAGCGAAATGGACGGGACGGTTCGTGCCGAATTTCGGGGCGAGGGCGACGCAGGCGGCGATGAAGCCTTTCATGTCGCAACTGCCCCGCCCGTAAAGTGCGCCGTCGATTTCGGTCATCTGAAACGGATCGGTCGCCCAGTCCTGATCGATGATAGGCACCACGTCGGTATGCCCTGACAGGACGATCCCGCCGTCGGTATCGGGGCCGAGGGTGGCCCAGAGGTTGGCCTTTGTCCCGGTCGCGTCGCCCATCACCTCGACCCGCGCGCCAGCGTCTTCCAGGCGTCCGGCCAGATCGGCGATCATCGCCAGATTACTGTCGGCCGACACGGTCGGGTATGCGATCAGGTCGCGCAGGATCGTTGTGGTGGCGGTCAGGTGGTCCATGCGCGGTGGCCTTGGGTCGGGGCATGTGACAGGGTGGCGGGGACAGGCCGCAAGCGCAAGCGAAAGGATATGACATGCTGACCAATGACCAGTTGAGCCAATGGGACCGTGAGAGTTTCTTTCACCCGTCCACGCACCTCGCCGCACATGCCCGTGGCGATACGCCCAGCCGGATCATCACCGGGGCGGACGGCGTGCATATCGTGGATCGTGACGGGGTGCGGATGCTGGACGCCTTTGCCGGGCTCTATTGCGTCAACGTTGGCTATGGGCGGCCCGAGATTGCTGACGCGATTGCCACGCAGGCCCGTGACCTCGCCTATTACCATTCCTATGTCGGGCACGGGACCGAGGCGTCGATCACCCTTGCCAAGATGGTGATGGACCGCGCGCCCGCGCACATGTCCAAGGTGTATTTTGGTCTGTCCGGGTCGGATGCAAACGAGACCAATGTCAAATTGATCTGGTATTACAACAACATCCTTGGCCGCCTGGAAAAGAAAAAGATCATCAGCCGATGGCGCGGCTATCACGGGTCGGGGCTGATGACCGGGTCGCTGACCGGGCTGACGCTGTTTCACAACAAGTTCGATCTGCCGCTGGCGCAGGTGGTTCATACCGAGGCGCCGTATTATTTTCGCCGTCCCGATCCGGCAATGAGCGAGGCGCAGTTCGTGGCCCATTGCGTTGCCGCGCTGGAGGAAACGATTGCCCGCGAGGGGGCAGACACCATTGCTGCATTTATCGGTGAGCCTGTGTTGGGGACGGGCGGGATCGTGCCGCCCCCTGCGGGGTATTGGCCCGCGATTCAGGCGGTGCTGGATGCGCATGACATCTTGCTGGTCGCCGACGAGGTCGTCACCGGGTTTGGCCGTCTGGGGACCATGTTCGGGTCGGAACACTATGGCATGAAGCCCGATTTGATCACCATCGCCAAGGGGTTGACCAGCGCCTATGCGCCGCTGTCGGGGTCTATCGTGTCGGACAAGGTGTGGAAGGTTTTGGAGCAGGGGGCGGATGAAAACGGCCCGATCGGCCACGGCTGGACCTATTCGGCGCATCCCATCGGGGCCGCCGCCGGGGTCGCCAATCTGCGGCTGATCGACGAATTGGGGCTGGTGAAACAGGCGGGCCGGGTTGGCGGCTATCTGAACGCGGCGATGCGCGATGCGCTGGCTGATCACCGCCATGTCGGCGATGTGCGGGGTGAGGGGATGTTGTGTGCGGTCGAGTTTGTCGAGGATCGTGACACGCGGCAGTTCTTTGATCCCGCCCGCAAGGTTGGCGCGGCGCTGTCTGCCGCGATGCTGGCCGAGTCGCGGGTGATCGTGCGGGCGATGCCGCAAGGCGACATTTTGGGATTCGCGCCGCCGTTCTGTCTGAGTGAGGCGCAGGCGGATGAGGTAGTGGCGGCGACGGTCAAGGCCGTTGATAGTGTGCTGGGCTGAAGTTTCATTTTGCACCATGGCCGCTGACGGCGTGGATGATATGATGGCGCGAAACCGTTACACCGAGGCATGACATGACATTCAAACCCGCCACCTGGCCCCGCAAACTGCGTTCGCAGGAATGGTTCGGGGGGACGGGCAAGGACGCGATCTATCATCGGTCGTGGATGAAAAACCAAGGCCTGCCCGCCGATCTGCTGGATGGCCGTCCGGTCATCGGGATCTGCAACACATGGTCGGAAACGACGCCCTGCAACGCCCACCTGCGCGATCTGGCGGAACGGGTGAAGTTCGGGGTTTATGAAGCGGGCGGGTTTCCGTTGGAATTTCCGGTGTTCAGCCCGTCGGAATCCACCTTGCGCCCCACGGCTATGATGTTCCGCAACCTGTGCGCTATGGATGTCGAGGAAGCGATCCGGGGCAAGTGTCTGGACGGTGTTGTGCTGCTGGCGGGTTGCGACAAGACGACCCCGGCGTTGCTGATGGGCGCGGCAAGCGTCGATCTGCCTGCGATCATGGTCAGCGGCGGGCCGATGCTGAACGGGTATTTCAAGGGCGAGGTGATCGGGTCGGGCACCCATCTGTGGAAGTTTTCCGAAGCGGTCAAAGCCGGGGAAATGTCAGCCGAGGAATTCGTTGCTGCCGAGGCGTCGATGTCGCGCAGCGCGGGGTCGTGCAACACGATGGGCACCGCCAGCACGATGGCGAGCATGGCCGAGGCGCTGGGCATGACCCTGTCGGGCAACGCGGCGATTCCGGCGGTCGATTCCCGTCGCCGCGTCATGGCCCATATCACCGGGCGGCGCATCGTGCAGATGGTCAAGGACGATCTGAAACCGTCCGATATCATGACCAAGGACGCGTTTGAAAACGCGATCCGCACCAATGGCGCGATTGGCGGGTCGACCAATGCGGTCATTCATCTGCTGGCTGTCGCGGGGCGTGTCGGGATCGACCTGACGCTTGATGACTGGGACCGCTGCGGGCGCGATGTGCCGACCATCGTCAACCTGATGCCGTCGGGCAAATACCTCATGGAGGAGTTCTTTTACGCCGGAGGCTTGCCCGTCGTCATCAAGCGGTTGGGCGAGGCGGGGATTTTGCACAAGGACGCGCTGACGGTCAGCGGCGGGTCGATCTGGGACGAGGTCAAGGATGTGCAGAACTGGAACGCCGACGTGATCCTGCCGGTCGAAAAGGCGCTGACGCAGTCGGGAGGGGTGGCTGTGCTGCGCGGCAATCTGGCACCCAATGGTGCGGTGCTGAAACCGTCGGCGGCGACGCCTGCGCTGATGGTGCATCGGGGCCGTGCGGTCGTGTTCGAGGATATCGACGACTACAAGGCGCGGATCGAGGACGATGCTTTGGATATCGACGAAACCTGCATCATGGTTCTGAAAAACTGCGGCCCGCGCGGGTATCCGGGGATGGCCGAGGTGGGCAATATGGGGTTGCCGCCGAAGGTGCTGAAAAAGGGGATTACCGATATGGTGCGAATTTCCGATGCGCGGATGTCGGGCACGGCGTTTGGCACGGTGGTGCTGCATACCTCGCCCGAGGCGGCGATGGGTGGGCCCCTCGCGGTGGTTCAAAATGGTGACATGATCGAGTTGGATGTGCCAAACCGGCGGTTGCATCTGGATATTTCCGAGGCTGAGCTTTCGGCGCGGCTGGCGGCTTGGGAGTCGCCGGTGACGCGGCCCGGTGGGGGTTATGCGCAACTCTATCACGACCGGGTGCTGGGGTCGGAAACCGGGGCGGATTTCGATTTCCTTGTCGGCTGTCGGGGCAATGCCGTGGCGCGCGAGGCGCATTGATGAAGGTCGCCCTGGTCGGCATCGGCAAGATCGCGGTCGATCAGCATGTGCCGGCGATTACGGGGTCTGACGACTGGGAACTGGCGGCGACGGTCAGCCGTGTGGGGTCGGTGCCGGGGGTTCCCGCGTTTACCGAGATGGATGCGATGCTGGCCGAGCGGCCCGACATTTCGGTCGTGTCCCTGTGTCTGCCCCCGGTACCGCGGTTCGACTATGCCGCCAAGGCGATCAAGGCCGGGCGGCACGTGATGCTGGAAAAGCCACCCGGCGCGACGTTGGCCGAAGTGCATGCATTGCAGACGATGGCGGCTGAGGCGGGTGTGACGCTGTTCGCCACATGGCACAGCCGGATGGCGCGTGCGGTCGCGGCGGCCAAGGCTTGGTTGGCCGACAAGGTCGTGACCGGGGCGCGGATCACCTGGCGCGAGGATGTGCGCAAGTGGCATCCGGGGCAGGAGTGGGTGTTTGAACCGGGTGGCATGGGGGTGTTCGATCCGGGAATCAACGCGCTTTCGATCCTGACCGAGATTTTGCCCGCGCCGGTGTTCCTGCGGTCGGCGGTGCTGGAGTTCCCCGAAAACCGTGCGACCCCCATCGCGGCGCAACTGGTGTTTTCCGGCGGCGTGACCGCCGATTTCGACTGGCGACAGACCGGGCCGCAGACGTGGGAGATTACCGTCGAGACCGACGCGGGGCAGGTCGTGCTGACCGAGGGCGCAAACCATGGAACGGCAGCGGGTCAGTCGCTGGCCGAAACCCCGCTGGGCGAATATCCAGCTCTTTATGCCCGGATGGCGACGCTTGTGACCAAAGTCACCAGCGACGTCGATCTTGCGCCGCTTGTCCATGTGGCCGATGCGATGACGCTGGGACGGCGCAAACAGGTCGCCACGTTCGCGTTCTAATGCTTGATCATCACATGCCGGACGGCGGTATAATCTTCGAGCGCGTAGATCGACAGATCCTTGCCGTAACCCGATTGTTTCAGCCCGCCATGCGGCATTTCGAGGGTCAGCATGAAATGCGTGTTGACCCATGTGCAGCCGTAGCGCAGGCGTGCCGTCGCTTCCATCGCGCGGCCGACGTCGCGGGTCCAGACGGATGAGGCGAGGCCGTAGCCACTGTCGTTGGCCCAATCGACGGCCTGATCGACGTCGCTGAACCGGGTGACGGAGATGACCGGGCCGAACACCTCGCGCTGGACGATCTCGTCTTGTTGCAGCGCTCCGGCGATGACGGTGGGTTGATAGTAGAACCCATTGTCGCCGTGGGTTTTGCCGCCCGCCGTCACCTCGATATGTTTCAATTCGCGGGCGCGTTCGACGAAGCTGGCGACGCGGTCGCGCTGGCGGGCGGAAATCAGCGGCCCGATCTCGTTCACAGTGTCGTCGGCTTGGTCGTAGGTGATCGCGTTGGCGGCGGTGGACAGGTCGGCGACAAGACGGTCGTGGACCTTGTCAGCGACATAGACCCGGCAGGCGGCGGTGCAGTCTTGCCCGGCGTTGTAGTAGCCGAAGGCCTGCAACCCTGCGACGACGTCGTCAATATTGGCATCATCGAACACGATCACGGGGGCCTTGCCGCCAAGTTCAAGGTGGGTGCGTTTGACGCTGCGCGCAGCGGCTTGGAGCATTTTCTTGCCCGTGGCGATGTCGCCGGTCAGGGAAATCATGTCGACGTCGGGGTGGTTAACCAACTGGCTACCCACGGTTTCACCGCGTCCGGGGACGATGTTGATGACGCCTGCGGGCAGGATATCGGCAAAAACGCGGACCATTTTCAGCGCGGTCAGCGGGGTTTGTTCGGATGGTTTGAACACCACCGTATTGCCCCCCGCCAAGGCAGGTGCGAGTTTCCACGCCATCATCATCAGCGGATAGTTCCACGGCGCGATCGACGCGATCACCCCGATCGGGTCGCGGCGCACCATCGATGTGTGCCCTTCGAGGTATTCGCCCGCGACCATCCCGGTCTGGGTCCGTACCGCCCCGGCGAAGAAACGGTAGGTATCGACGACGCCGGGAATTTCATCGTTGAGGGCGCAGTTGATCGGTTTGCCGCAGTTCAGCGCCTCGAGGGCGGCGAAATCCTGCGCCTCGGCCTCGATCCGGTCGGCAATGCGCAGAAGGTAGGCGGCCCGTTGCGCCGGGGTGGTGCGCGACCATGTGGTGAAGGCCTTGCGGGCGGCGGCGATGGCGGCGTCGACCTGGGCCGCCGAAGCCTCGGGCAGGTCCACGATCAGCGCGCCGGTGCGCGGGTTCAGCACCTTTTCGGCGGTTTCGGTGCCGTCTTCGGTGCGATCCCCGATCAGCAGTTTGGTATCCATTCTCGATCCTTTCGGTTATTTGCCCCCGCCTGCGGTATCGGCACCACTGCGGGTCAGGTAATAGGCGCCCAAGATGGGCAGGAAGGTAGCCAGCACGACGACCATCGCGACGACGTTCGTCACCGGGCGCTGGCGCGGGCGCACCAGTTCTTCAAGCATCCAGATCGGCAGGGTGGACTGCTGTCCGGCGGTGAAGGTGGTCACGATTACCTCGTCGAACGACAGCGCAAAGGCCAGCATCCCGCCTGCCATCAGGGCGGTGCCGATGTTGGGCAGGATGATGTAGCGGAAGGTCTGGAAGCTGTTCGCGCCAAGGTCCATCGATGCCTCGACCATCGCACCGGACAGGCGGCGGAACCGGGCGACGGCGTTGTTGTAAACCACGACGACGCAGAATGTGGCGTGGCCGAGGATGATCGTCAGCGTCGAAAACGGGATGTCGGCAAGGCTGAAGGCGGACCGAAGCGCGATGCCCGTGACGATCCCTGGCAGGGCGATGGGCAGGATCACCAGCAGCGACACCGCCTCGCGCCCGAAGAACCGGGCGCGCGAGACGGCAGCGGCGCAGAGCGTGCCAAGGATCAGGGCGATCAGCGTCGACATGCTGGCGACTCGGACCGAAAGCCAGAACGCCTCCCATACGTCGGGGCGGTTCCAAGCGACCGCGAACCATTGCAGGGTCAGGCCGGGGGGCGGGAACTGGTAGCTGCGTTCTTCGGTGGTGAAGGCGTAGAGAAAGATCAGCAGGATCGGCAGGTGCAGGAACAGCAACCCGCCGACAGCCGCGATTTTCAGCGACAACGGGGCAGGCTGGTCAGAGTGCATTGAACGCCCCCTGCCGTTTGGCCCCCCAAAGATACAGCGCCATGATGAGGATCGGCACGACAGCAAAGGCCGCCGCCAACGGAATGTTCCCCGCCGTCCCCTGATGCGCATAAACCGCCTGCCCGATGAACAGGCGCGATGACCCGATGATCTGCGGGATGATGTAATCACCAAGCGTCAGCGAGAAGGTAAAGATCGACCCGGCGACGATGCCGGGTAGGGCCAGCGGCAGGATCACGTGGCGGAACGTCTGGCGGGTGGTCGCGCCAAGGTCGCCGGAGGCTTCGAGCAGGTTGCCGGGGACACGTTCGAGCGACGCCTGCACCGGCAAAATCATGAAGGGCAGCCAGACGTACAGGAAAACGGTGAAGGTGCCGATATAGCTGACCGACAGGGAATTGCCGCCGATCACCGGTAGCGCCAGAAGCGCGTCGAGGGCAAAGCCGAGGTGGGCCTTGGTCACGAGCCAGGTGATGATTCCCTCTTTGGCAAGGATCAGTTTCCACGCGTAGATCTTGACGAGATAGCTGGACCACAGTGGCAGCATGACGCCGAGGTAGAACAGCGCCTTGATCCGGCCCTTGGCGTAGCGAGCGGCGTAGTAGGCGATGGGAAAGGCTACGCAAGCAGCGGCGATCGTGACGCAGGTGGCCATCAGGACGGTTCGCAGGATGATGTCATAATTCGACGGGCGGAACAGTTCGGCGTAGGTGCGCAGGGTGAATTCGTGCCGGATCAGGCCGGTAAATTCGTCGATGGAATAGAAGCTCTGGATCAGCAGGGCCAGCAGCGACCCGATATAGACGACGCCGAGCCAGAGGAGTGGCGGGGCGAGGAGCAGCGCGAGGAGGACGCCGGGACGCCGCCAGAGGGTGTCGGAGAGGCGGCCGAGCGGGCTGACCGGCGCGGTTGTCATGCGTCGGCCATCGGGTGCAGGGCACTGTCGGCCCATGTGACGGGGACGGTTTCGCCCGCAACGGGCAGGGCGGAGCCTGCGGGGGTGGACATGGTCAGGCGGATGTCGCCCAAGGCCAGCGTGATCTGGCTGACCGCACCAAGGTAGCGGTGGGCGATGACGGTCGGCGTGGCTTTGGCATCGCTTAGGTCACAGATGCGGATCGCTTCGGGGCGCAGGCTGGCCCATGTTTTTGCCCCGCCCATCTGTGCCGACTGATCGGGCGACAGAACGTTTGACGAGCCGACGAAATCGGCGACGAACCGGGTTTGCGGCGCTTCGTAAATCTCGCGCGGGGTGCCGATCTGGACGATCTTGCCATTGTTGAACACGGCGACCTGATCGGCCATCGACAGCGCTTCGCCCTGATCGTGGGTGACAAAGACGAAGGTGATGCCAAGAGATTGCTGCAGGGCTTTCAACTCGTCCTGCATTTGTTCGCGCAGTTTGAGGTCGAGCGCGCCCAGCGGTTCGTCCAGTAGCAAAACCCGCGGTTTGTTGACCAGCGCGCGGGCAAGGGCCACCCGTTGACGTTGCCCGCCCGACAGTTGCCCCGGCTTGCGGTCGCCGAAGCCGTCCAGCTTGACCAGTGCCAGCATATCTTCGGCAGCGGCGTGCCGCGCGGCCTTTGCCATCCCGCCGACCATCAGCCCGTAGGCCACGTTGTCGCGCACGTTCATGTGCGGGAACAGGGCGTAGTCCTGAAATACCGTGTTCACCGCCCGCCGGTTCGGCGGCAAGTCGTCCACCGGGTCGCCAAACAGGCGGATATGGCCGCCGGTCGGGCGGTCAAAGCCGGAAATCAGCCGCAGGCAGGTCGTCTTGCCAGACCCGGAAGGGCCGAGCATGGCAAAAAACGTGCCCTCAGCGATGGTCAGGCTGACGTTATCCACGGCCATGACGGTATCAAACCGGCGCGACACGTTCTCAAAGGCGACGGCATTGGGCATCAGTGCAGGGGAATCCTGTTGCGGCCCCCCGGTATTGCCCGGAGAGCCGTTGGGCTGGAGACGATCAACGCCCGCCGATGACGCCGATATAGTCGGACACCCAGCGATAGTAGGGCACACATTCGCCCTGCGATGCGCAGGCTGACACCGGAGTCGTCCAGAACTTGATCCGGTCGAAATTATCCATGCCGTTCAGGGTGCAGCCGGCCGCGTCGAGCAATCCGCGCCCATCAGTGCAGGCAGCGGGAACCGAGGGGTTGGCCCCGAACCAGACGGCCAGATCGGATTGCAGGTTGGATGACAGCGAATGTTCCATCCACATGTAGGCGCAGTTGGGGTTGGCGGCATCGACGTGCAGCATGCTGGTGTCGGCCCAGCCGGTTGCGCCCTCTTCGGGGATGGTCGATGCGACGGGCACGCCTTCGGATTCCAGCACGTTGACCTGAAACGGCCACGAGCCGGAGGCGACGACGCCTTCGTTCTTGAAATCGTCCATCTGGATGTAGGAATCGTGCCAGTAGCGGCTGACCAGCTTGCGCTGGTCACGCAGCAGGTTCAGGGCGGCATCGTATTGTTCCTGATTGAGCTCGTAGGGGCTGGTGATCCCCAGATCGGGCTGGTGCGCCATCAGATACATGGCCGCGTCGGCGATGTAGATCGGCCCGTCATAGGCCTGCACCCGGCCAGCGTTCGATGTGCCGTCGGGCAGGGTGGTTTCGGTGAACACGACCGACCAGCTTGTCGGCGGTTCGGGAAATACGTCGGTGTTGTACATCAGCACGTTGGGGCCCCACATGTAGGGCACGCCATAGTGCTTGCCGTCGACGGTGAACCACGGCCCGTCTTTCAGGCGGTCATCGACGCTGGACCAGCTAGGGATCAGATCGGTGTTGATTTCCTGCACACGGTCGCCTGCAATCAGGCGCAGCGAAGCATCGCCGGACGCGGTGACAAGATCGAACCCGCCCTCGTTCATCAGGGCGACCATTTCGTCAGAGGTGTTGGCGGTCTTGACGTTGACCATGCAGCCGGTGTCGGCCTCGAACTTGGTGACCCAGTCGTAGGCGGCATCGGTTTCGCCGCGTTCGATGTAGCCGGGCCATGCGACGATGTTCAACTGGCCCTCGCCCGGACCGATCGTCGTCAGCATGTCGGCTCGTGCGATCTGGCCGCTGGCAAAGGCCAGCAAGGTGGTTGTCAGCAATAGGTGTTTCATCAGTTCATTCTCCCGGTTTGGCAGGTTGCGGTCACATCAGACCGAGTTGGACGTAAAACCCCAAGGCATCGTAATAGTCGGCCTGGCGCGCAATCTTGTCACCGTCGATCTGGAACATCGACATGCCATGCAGCGTGAACGGCTTGCCGGTGGCGGGCGTGCCGTCAGCCCAGTCGCCGGTGTTGGTGCCCTCGAAGGTCCATTCGAACGCGACATTGTCGCCGTTCGCGATAGGGTCGCTGGTCATTGTCCAGACCGCATCAGGAACCGCGTTGATGAAGCTGTCGATGATCTGGGACTGGGCGGCCTCGCGCCCGACAATGGCTTCGCCGACTGACGCGTCGTAATAGCTGACATCGTCGGTCATATGGCTGGCAGCAGCGGCGCTGTCGTGGGTATTCCATGCAGCAAGATAGGCCTGCACGACGCCTAACGCATCCTGCGCCTGCGCCATCCCGGCGCCAAGGGTGAGGGCCGTGACGACGGCCAGACTGCGAAAAGTATTCCTGAACAGATATGACATGGCAGATCCCCTGGTCGCAGGCCTGTCCCGCCCCCGCGGGGCCCGCACCGCCGCTACCCTGCGACCTGACAGGATCATTCGCAATATCAAAAAAAAGAACGATGATATCGGTTTTTCCGATAGCTTACCGATCTGGCACCGCACTCTGCGCATTGCGCAGGAAATTTCGGGCCATGGGCGGCAGCGGCGCGCCTTTGCGCCAGCACAGACCGACCTGCACCGAAGGGAGATCGCCGGAAATATCCCGAATTTCGATCCTGTCGCCTTCAAGCGACCATGGCCGGTAAACCAGACTGGGCAACAGCGCCACTCCGGCCCCGGTGGCCACCAGCGAGCGCACAGCCTCGACCGACCGGGTGCGGAACGCGATATGCGGCTTGACCGACAGAGCGCCCATCAGGCGGCGGGTGCTTTCCTCGATCTCGTCGACGGTCAGCACGATCAGCTTTTCGCCTGCCAGATCGGCCAGCGAGATCGACTCGGCGTCGGTCAGCCTGTGGCCCAGCGGCAGCCACAGGCGAAATGGCGAGATCAGGAGCTGTTCGACGTGCAGCGCGGTGCGGTCGTGGATGTTCGACGTCAGCATCACCGCCACGTCCAACTCGCCGCCGATCAGCAGGTGCTGCAGATAGTCGCCGCTGTCCTCGATCGCCGACACCTCGACTGCCGGGTTGGCGCGCCGATAGCGCGACAGGATTTCCGACAGAACGTATCCCGCGACCAGTGACGTGACGCCCAGCGACAGTTTGCCCGCGCCGGGGTCGGGGGCGGCGTCGAACACGTTGCGGGCATCGGCCACGTCGGCGAGGATTTTCGTCGCGTGGCGCAGGAACTGATGCCCGGGTTGGGTGATTTCCAGGCTGCGGGCGCGGCGCAGGAACAAGGCAACGCCAAGATCGGCCTCGAGCGCCTGAATGGCCTCGGTCACCGAGGATTGCGAAATCGACATCGCCTTGGCTGCGCCCGAAACCGTGCCCAGTTCGGCCACCGCGACGAAGAACTGCAACTGGCGAAACGTAAAGGCCATCGGTCTGATATACGCGAAAGGGCCGGCGTGCCAATGGCCGCTTGGCAGGCCGGAGACCGATCCCGCGCGGTCAAGGCTGCATCATTTTCGCCTCGCGGTCCCAGAAACGCAGTCGCGCACACTTGTCCAGAAAGTCCTCCGCACCGCTTTTATCCTCAAGCTTGATGAAGCCATCATCGATCTTATCCGAAAGTCCGATCGCCTTGAAAAGAGGCATGCACGCTTCGCTCCAGGCGATGAACTTCGCGTGCGCAAAAGCATCGCTCACAAAATCCTGAGACGGCTTGCTTTGCGCAAGGCGGTTGCCTTCCGCCTCAGAAAACACCATGGCGATTGCATCGAACAGAACGGAAGGTCCGCCGTCGATCTTTTCCTGCGCTGGCTTTTGCGACCCGTCTGACAGTTTTTCGCCGGCGATATGAGGTGCGACGATTGTCACCGTTGCGCCCGCGGCTTGAAAAGCCTCTTCGATTGCCGCGACAATTTCAGCGTCGGCACCGTCCGTGATGAAAAGTCCCAGCTTTCTGCCTTTGAAATTGTCCGGTCCGTTGCGCAGGATGCTGAGAGCGTGTGACGGCGGCAGGCCGGTCAGCGGCGCGCGTGCCGGCACAGCTGGATCGGGCAATTCGGTGACGCCGAGCCCGCTTGCGACAGCATTGGCGAGGTCGTTATGCACATTCATCAAGTGCCCGAGCATTCGCATGCGGATCTTTCCGAATTCGCACTTTGACAGTTCGAAGGTGAAACCGTCAGCGATATGTCGCTGCTCTGTTTCTGTCTGGCTGATCCAGAACTGCCGCGCCTGACTGTAGTGGTCGGCAAAGGTTTCAGAGCGCACGCGTTGTTTCACACCTTCCATTGGCTCGGCATGGCTGACGAACCCGATATCGGGGTTTTCGCGGGGGCCGCCCGTATCGCCCCAGCTGTTCGGTTCGTAGTTCGCCCGCCCTTTCGGGTTCGTCATCGCCATGTGCCCGTCTTGCTGGAAGTGATTGACGGGGCATTTCGGGGCATTGATCGGGATGTGGGTAAAGTTGGGCCCACCCAGCCGCTTGATCTGGGTGTCGAGATAGGAAAAATTCCGCCCCTGCAAAAGCGGATCGTTGGTAAAGTCGATGCCGCGAACAATGTTCTGGGTGCAGAACGCGACCTGTTCGGTCTCTGCAAAGAAGTTGTCGACGTTGTTGTCAAGGGTCAGCGTGCCGATCAGCCGGACCGGCACCTGTTCTTCGGGGATGAGTTTGGTCGAGTCGAGAATGTCGAATTCGAAGTTGTCGGCAAAGGTGTCGTCGAAGACCTGGATCCCGAGGTCCCATTGCGGGAAGTCACCCGAATCGATTGCGGCCCACATGTCGCGCCGATGGAAATCCGGGTCCGCCCCGTTGATTTTCACGGCCTCGTTCCAGACGACGGATTGCAGGCCCTGCCGCGGCTTCCAGTGAAACTTGACAAAGTGGGATTCTCCATCCGCATTGACGAGACGAAATGTGTGAACGCCGAACCCCTCCATGAAACGGAACGATCGGGGAATGGCCCGGTCGGACATCGTCCACATGACTGTGTGGACGGCTTCGGGCGACAACGAAATGAAGTCCCAAAAGTTGTCATGCGCGCTTTGCGCTTGCGGAAAGCCACGATCGGGCGCTGATTTTACCGAATGGATAAGGTCAGGGAACTTGATTGCATCCTGGATGAAAAACACCGGAATGTTGTTGCCGACCAAGTCCCAGTTTCCTTCGTTCGTATAAAACTTCGTGGCGAACCCACGGACGTCGCGGGCCATGTCGGGCGACCCCTTGTTGCCGGCGACGGTCGAGAACCTGGTGAAAGTGGGGGTTTTCTCGCCAACCCGCTGAAAGATGTCGGCGCAGGACAGGTCCGGGATCGCTTCGGTCAGTTCAAAGTGACCATGCACCCCATATCCACGTGCATGGACGACCCGTTCCGGAATCCGCTCGTGATCGAAATGGAAAATCTTTTCCCGCATCAGGTGGTCTTCAAGCAGGACCGGCCCGCGTGCGCCCGCCTTCAGGGAATTCTGGTCGTCCGCTATGGGAGCACCCTGCGCCGAGGTCATGGTTTGGTCGCGCGACTTTGCCTGCTGGCGCGGTTCGCCGCCTTGGCCTAGATCCGTTTCCTTCATCTGTCGTCCCTTTCAAGCTGAACTGGCATGCCAGACCAGATGGCAATTCGTCCGTGATCCGCTGCCTGACAATGTAACGCTCAGCGTTCAGCCGGGTTCCCCGGGTGGTGACCGTCAACTGGCGCATTTTCAGCGCCCCAGTCCAACCTGAACGACGGTTCGCTGCGTCGATGGTCCCGACTCAGTTCATCGGCGCGCCGCCTTCTTCCTTGCGCTTTGCGACGTAAGTGTCGAGGGCATCGGCAACGCCTTGGTCGATGGCGGGTTGTTCGTATTCCGACAAGAGCTGTTTCCAGACCATGTTGGCCTTTTCCCGCGCCGTCGTTCCGCCCTTTTCGAGCCATCGGCCGTGGTTGTCCCAGTCGGAGACGAGCGGCGCGTAAAAGGCCGTTTCGTAACGGCTCATCGTATGTTCGGCGCCGAAAAAGTGACCCGCCGGACCGACCTCACGGATCGCTTCGACAGCCATCGATGCTTCCGTCACCTCGATAGGTTGGAAATAGGCGGCCATCATCTGCAACATTTCGGCGTCTACGATCAGCTTTTCAAAACTTGCCGTGAGACCTCCGTGCATCCAGCCCGCTGCATGATTGATCAGGTGTGCGCCGCCCATCATCGCTCCCCACAACGACATCTGGCTTTCATAAGCGGCCTGCGCGTCGACCTCGTTCGCGGCGGTCACGTTGGACGACCGGAACGGCACGCCGATCAGCCGGGCGAGTTGCCCCGATGCCTGCGCCGCCTTGGCATATTCCGGTGTTCCGAAAGCGGGCGCGCCCGACCGCATGTCGACGTTCGAGGTGAAGCCGCCATACATTACAGGGACGCCAGGCCGCACGATCTGGGTCAGTATGATTCCGGCCATCGCCTCGGCGTGTTGCTGGACGAGGGCGCCGGCGATCGTGACGGGGCTCATTGCACCGGCGAGGGTGAATGGCGTGATCGCCAGAACCTGGCCATGCAAGGCCAGCGCGATCAACCCCTCGGCCATCGGAATGTCGAGCTGCAGGGGCGAGTTGGTGTTGATGATGCCAAGCAGGGTCGGCTTGTCCTTCAGTCCTTCGGGGGTTGTCCCCATCGCGATCGCCGCCATCTCGATCCCGTCCATCGTGCGGGCATGACCCAGTGACTGGGTCTGCCAGTTCTTGTCCAGAAGGGTGATCTGCGCGCGGTAGATGTCGAGGTGGCGGGTATGACTGGGCAGGTCCAGCGGCTCGAACGGGCCGCCGCCTTCCTGGTGCAGGATATTCAGCGACTGGATCAGTTTCAGATAGTCGCACATTTCGGCAAATGTGCCGTCGCGCTTGCCCCGGTCGTTGTCCATGACGTAGGCCGGGCCGCCGACGGAAGCAAAGATCAGGTCGTTGCCGCCCAGCCGCAGGTTGCGTGCCGGATTGCGCGCAGCCAGCGTGAAACTTTGCGGCACCGTTGCCAGCCGCTCTGCCACCATGTCCGGATCAAAGCGCACGAGGTCGTCCGTGACCGTGGCCCCGGCATCGCAGTAGAGCTTGCGGGCGGCGTCGCTGAGCACGCGGATGCCGATTCCGGCCAGAACCCGCAGGGCGCTGTTGTGGATCGCGCTAATGTGGTCGACGCTCAAAACCTCGATCGGTGCGTAGGGGCGGGTCAGTTGCGCAAAGGGCGGTTGCGTGATGGAGCCGACAACGCGGGTCGCGCGTGCCCGTTTGCGGCGCGGCGTCCCGGTCAATCTGCAACCTCTCGGGTCACGTCGCGCAGGGCGAACGGTGCATCCCGACGGGCGACCTGCTCCCGGTGGCCCAGTGCGTCGGCCGTCTTGTGCGCCTGATAGACCGCATGGGCGATGGCCCCGGGGGCCAGCGCGTCACCAGTTAAATGCAGGTCAAACACCTGCGGAACTGCGGCAAGGGTCCGGTGCAGATCGCTGCCGCCGTCCCGCTGGCCAACGATCACCAGACTGCGCGCTGCGATCTGTCGCGCCGCGCCGCTGAATGTCTGGGCAAGGTGCAGCGTTTCGCCGTCAAAGCCGGTCACGATCTCGAGCGTGCGCAGGGCGATGCCGCGCCGGGCCAGCGCCAGGTGAATCTGCGGTTGTTCGTTTGTCATGAACGTCCATGCGGATGCGGCCCCGGCGGTTGTGATGTAGGTTACGGGCAGGCCCTGTTCGGCCAGACTCTCGGCCACCGCCGTTCCCATATAGTAATTGTCGAAATCGAAGACGGCGACAGGGCCTTCTGGCACCACCCCGGCGGCCAAATCGTCGGGGGTGTAGATGCGCGGCGCCTCAACCCCCGGCATCGGCAGTTCGTTGGCGCCGCACAGATTTGTCATCCATCGCGCACCGGTGGCGATCACGACGTGATCGGGGCCGAATTCCGCGACATCGTCGGGGCCGATCCGGCTTTGCGTGAACAGGGAGACGTTCGGCAACTTGCGCAGCTGCCCCAGCCGGTAGTCGACCACGCGCATCCATTGTCGCAAACCCGGCAGGGCCGATTCGAACAACAGCCTGCCGCCAAGATCGTCACACGCGTCGGCAACTGTGACGTCGAAACCGCGCCGCGCAAGCGTCAGGGCGGCTTCGAGCCCGGCGGGACCGCCACCGACGATCAAGACCTTGCCGGATCCGTCGAGCCGCGCCTTTTCAGGGTGCCAGCCACGCCGCCATTCTTCGCCGGCTGTCGGGTTTTGGGTGCAGCGGACCCAGACGCCGTCGTGCCACGACGAAATGCAGATATTGCAGCCGATGCATTCGCGGATATCGTCCTCGCGGCCTTCGTCAATCTTTTTTGGCAGGAACGGATCGGCGATCGACGGTCGCGCTCCTCCGATCAAATCGAGTATGCCGCGCCGGACCATACCTGCCATTGTATCGGGTGAGGTGAAGCGGCCGACGCCGACGACGGGTTTGTCGGTGAGCGATTTGACAAAGTCGATGACCGGTTCGTGGCTGCCTTCGTCGCTGAAACGGGACGGCGAACAGTCGTAGGCCGAGTAATCCATCTTGACGTCGAACAGATCGGGCGCGTCGCCGAGCAATCCGATCACCTCGTGCGCTTCGCTTTCGGCGACCTCGGAAGGACGGGCGCGCAGTTCCTGCATCGAGATCCGCAGGGCGACGGCAACACGTCCATGCGTCGCCTCGCGCACCGCGTCGAGCAGTTCATCGACCAGCCGGACCCGGTTGCGGACCGATCCGCCATAGGCATCCGTGCGCATGTTGTAGTCGGACAGCAGGAACTGATACGGCAAATAGCCCATCCCGGCATAGACGTAGAGAATGTCGAAGCCAGCGCGCTCCGACATCACGGCAGCGTCGCGGTGCCATTGGATCAGGTCGGCGATGTCGGCGGCGTCCATCACCTTGGGTCTTTGCGATGACATGAAACCGACATGCGTTGCCATCCACGGCACCCCGGACGGTGACAGCGGTGCGACCCGGCTGGTGCGGTTCACCGCTGCCGCGCCGCCGTGCCAAAGTTCGACACCGGCCAAGGCACCGTGGGCGTGGACGGCGTCGGTCATCACCGCGTGGCTGCGCACATCGGATTCGTCCCACATGGTCGCGAATGGAAAGGGGCTGTCGTCCGAACTGGGGTCCACCGAACAGGCCCCCGTGCAGATCGTGCCCCAGCCGCCCTCGGCCTTGATTGCGCGAAAGGCCGCCCGGACATGCGGCGCGGCGTTGGTCATGCCGCTGGCGTGCGGCACCTGAAAAAATCGGTTTGGCGCCGTTTTCGGCCCGATCCGGACTGGCTCGAACAGCACGTCGTATCGCGGGTTGCGCGCCACCGGAACCTCCTTGTTGTATGTTTGTATAGTAAAGACCGCATTGGCCCACCGTCAAGCAGAGTTGCCGTCCATTGCAAAAACAGTTGCGGGATGGCCAACCTGTTGTATCATCGTTCAACAAGGGAGACAGCGTCAGATGACTCAGAGACGTTCGGATTTTCCATTCAAGGTGCGGGTGATCGAGAACCTGTTCATCCCGCTGCCCGATGGCATCCGGCTGGCCGCCAAGGTCTGGCTGCCCGAGGATGCCGGGCCGGTTCCCGCGATCCTGGAATACCTGCCCTATCGCAAACGCGACGGCACCCGGACCCGCGATCAGGCGATGCACATGTATCTGGCCGGGCATGGTTATGCCTGTATTCGGCTGGATATTCGCGGAACCGGCGACAGCGACGGGTTGGTCGACGACGAATATACCGTGCAGGAACAACTGGACGGCTGCGACGCCATTGCCTGGATCGCCGACCAGGACTGGTGCGATGGCCAGATCACGATGATCGGTATTTCGTGGGGCGGTTTTAATGGGTTGCAGATCGCCGCCCGGCAGCCTTCGGCGCTGACCAGCGTCATTACTGTCGGGTCGACCGACGATCGGTATGCCACCGACATCCACTGGGTCGGAGGGTGTCTGTCGAAGGACAATTTCGACTGGTCCGCGACGATGTTTTCGATGAACGATCTGCCGCCCGATCCGGCCGTCGTGGGCGACCGCTGGCGGCGGATGTGGCGCGAAAGGATGGAGCATCAGAAACCGTGGATCATCGAATGGCTGCGGCATCAGCGGCGGGATGCATTTTGGAAGCAGGGATCGGTTTGCGAAGATTTCTCCAAGATCAGAGTCCCGGTCTATGCGGTGTCGGGCTGGGCCGACAACTATTCGGAATCGGTGCCGCGCCTGCTGGCCGGGTTGTCCGTTCCGCGTCTGGGGCTGATCGGGCCATGGGCGCACTCGTTTCCGCACGACGTCACCGTGCAACCCGCTATCGGCTGGCTGCAGGAGGTGATCCGCTGGTGCGACCACTGGATGAAAGGCCGCGACACCGGGATCATGAATGAACCGATGTATCGCGTCTGGATGCAGGACTCGGTGTCGCCCGCGACCTGTTATCGCGAGAGACCCGGGCATTGGGTGGCCGAAGAAAGCTGGCCGTCGCCGCGGATCGAGGCGCGTCGGCTGGCGCTGAACGCTGACGGCAAGCTGGGCGGCGCGCCGGTTTCGGGACAGCGCCGCATCTGTTCGCCGCTTTGGGTCGGGCAGAACGCGGGCGAAGTCGGGCGTTACGGTGACGATGCCGAATGGCCAGGCGATCAGCGCGAGGACGACGGCGGGTCGCTGGTGTTCCTGTCAGAGCCGCTTGATGAGCCTCTCGAAATCCTCGGGGCGCCGCTCGTCCACCTGCGGTTCAGCTCTGATGCATCGCAGGCGCTGGTGTCGGTCCGGCTGAACGATGTGGGACCGGATGGCCGGTCGACCCGCGTCTGCCTTGGCCTGCTGAACCTGACGCATCGCGACAGTCACGAGCATGCAACGCCGCTCGAATCCGGCCGCAGATATGATGCCACGGTCGAGTGCGACGACATCGCCCACAGCTTTCCGGCGGGGCATCGCATTGCCGTGTCGCTCTCGACGACCTATTGGCCGATCGCCTGGCCGTCGCCGACGCTGACAACATTGGATATCGATTGCGGGGAATCAACGCTGACCCTGCCGGTACGTCCCCAGCGCCCCGAGGATGCGGAACTGCGGCCGTTCGACCCGCCAGAGGCGGCGCCCGAAACGCCCTCGATAAGCCATCCCGCGCCGCCGTCGTATCCGCGCCGGATCACCCGCGACCTGCTTGGCGGCCATATGGCCGTCGACTTCCCCCGCTGGACCTATGCAACCGAGATGCCGGATATCAACCAGACCCACAGATCGACCGGGATGGTGCGATATGAAATCACCGATGGAGACCCGCTGTCGGCGGCGATGTTCACCGACAACCGAGTCGAAATCGTCCGCGACGACACGACCATCACCCACCATTCGACTGGCAGCCTGACGTGCGATGCCACGCATTTCTTCGTCAGGATGGACCTGAAGCTGAGCGAGGGTGGCGACGAAGTCTTTGCCCGGTCATGGCACGAAAGGATCCCGCGTGACATGGTCTGACCCCGCAGCCCGACTATGCTGACCTATGCGGTCAAACGCATCGGCCTCGCGCTGGTGATCCTGTGCGTGGTGATGCTGGGAATGTTTGCGATGGTCTACGTCATCCCCGGCGATCCGGCCGCCATCGCGCTGGGGCCGCGGGCAACGCCGGAACTCAAGGCGCTTCTGGTCGAACGCATGGGCCTCGATCAGCCGCTGACCACCCAGATCGTCAGGTTTTTCGGGAATGCGGTGCGGGGCGATCTGGGCATCGACGTCTGGTCGAAACGTCCTGTCCTGTCAGTCATTCTCGAAGTGTTTCCCCAGACCTTGCTCCTCGGCACTGTTGCGCTGAGTTGGGCGGTGATTTGCGGGATCGGGTTGGGCTGTCTTGCCGTGGTCTGGCGCGATACGGTGGTCGACCGGCTGCTGGGCGTGCTGTCGGTCAGCATGATATCGGTCCCGTCCTTCGTTATCGCGCTTTATGCTTTGCTGATCTTTTCCGTTTGGCTGGGCTGGCTTCCGGCCATCGGGGCGGGTGAACGGGGCGACTGGGGGAGTCAGGCGCGGGCGCTGATCCTGCCGGCGTTTGCCATCGGGATCACGTGGATCGGTTATATCGCCCGACTGGTTCGCGCCTCGATGCTCGAGGTGATGGGGGCCAACCATATCCGCACCGCCCGCGCGTTTGGTCTGCCACAGCGAACAGTCGTGCTGCGCTATGCCCTGCGGGTCGCGATCATTCCCACCATCGCCATCGTCGCGATCAGCTTTGGTTCAATCCTGTCGTCGGCCGTATTTGTCGAGACGGTGTTCTCGCGGCCCGGCATCGGCACTCTGATCACCGGGGCGGTGGAAAAACGCAACTATCCGGTGGTCATGGGGACCGTGCTGTTCATGACCGCGTTTTATCTGCTGGTGGTGACAGCGGCCGATCTGCTGATCGCCCGTCTGGACCCGAGGGTGCGTGATGTCCTCCGTCGCTGATCCCGTTGTCCATGTCGAACCGCTGCCGCCGCGCGGCCGGTCCGCGTGGCGCAGTCTGCGCAGCGACGCGATGGGGATGGCCGGGCTGTGCATCGTGGCGGTGTTCATCGCGATGGCGCTGTTCGCTCCCTGGATCGCGCCATTCGATCCGCTCAAGATCGATGTGCCGGGCAAATTCGCGCCGCCCGACCTGACGCATTGGGCCGGGACCGACCAGTTGGGTCGAGATCTGCTATCGCGGATCATCTACGGCAGCAGAGTGGCGCTGGGGATTGCGTTGACCTCGGTCGGGATTGCCGGGGTTTGCGGTTTGCTGCTGGGGCTGATCGCGGGCTACGGACCGCGCTGGCTTGACAGTATCCTGGTGTTGCTGTTCGACAGTTTTTCATCGCTGCCGATGATCATGTTCGCGCTGGCGATCATCACGGTTCTTGGGCCGGGCACGCAGACGCTGATCATCGTGATCGTCATCGTGTCGATCCCGGGTTATGCCCGGCTCATCCGTGCCCAGACCCTGACCCTCGCGTCCGAGGATTACATTCAGGCAGAACAGGCGATGGGGGCGTCGGGGGCGCGTATCGTGCTTCGGCACCTGTTACCGAATGTGGTCGGGCCGCTGGTCATCCTTCTGTCAATGGACATTCCTGTCGTCATCATGCTTGAGGCGGGGTTGAGTTATCTCAATCTCGGGGTGCGGGCGCCGACGCCATCATGGGGCAACATCCTCTATGATGGCTACACCTCGCTGCGGTCCGCCCCCTACATGGTCATCGTGGCGGGCCTGCCGCTGGTGCTGTGTTCGCTGGGGTTCACGTTTCTGGGGGAAGGATTGCGCGACGCGCTGGACCCGCGCCTGCAACTTCGGGTGCCGCGATGACTGCGCTCTTGGCCATCGAAGATCTGTCCGTGCATTACCGCAGTCCCGCGGGTCCGATTCACGCCTTGCGCAGCGTCAACCTTGAGGTACGCAGGGGAGAGGTGATCGGCATCGTTGGTGAAAGCGGTTGCGGGAAATCGACGCTGGTGTCGACGCTGATTGCGCTGTTGGCCCCCAACGCCGAAGTGACGGCTGGCCGGGTAATCCTGACCGGACAAGACATCCTGACCCTGCCGGAACGTGAAAAACGGGCGATCCGGGGCGCCCGGGTCGCGACGATCTTTCAGGATCCGATGACGGCGTTCTGCCCGGTCCTGACCATCGGGATGCAATTGTGCGATTTTCAACACCATCTCGGCACGCCGCGGCGCGTCCGGCAGACCCGCACGACCGCCATGCTTGCGCACGTCGGGATTGCTGACGCAGCCGTGGTCATGCGCCGCTATCCGCACGAACTGTCCGGTGGAATGCGGCAGCGGGCCGCCGTCGCCGCTGCTTTGCTGATGCAGCCCGAAGTCCTGATCGCCGACGAACCGACCACCGCGCTCGACGTCACGATGGAGGCGCAGATTCTGCATCTGCTGCGCAAGCTGCGCACCGAGATCGACGGCGCGATCATCGTCGTCACGCATCATCTGGGCGTCGTCGGTGAATTGTGCGACCGGGTCTACGTGATGTACGCCGGGCAGGTCGTGGAAGAGGCGAGCGTCGACGACATTTATCACGCGCCGCGCCATCCCTATACCGCTGCGCTGATCCTTTGCGATCCGGCGAACCTGTCGAACCGCGCGACGATCCTGCCGACGATACCGGGTCGGCCGCCCGACCTGCTGAACACGCCAAAGGGCTGCGCATTCGCGCCACGCTGTCCGCATGCCGATGCGATATGCCGCACTGTGCCGCCGCCGCGGGTGCGGGTGTCGGCAACGCAAGCCGCGCTGTGTCACAAGGTCACCGCATGAACCCGCTGTTCGACATGCAGGACGTATCGGTCGATGTCCCGCTGGCCGGCGATTTGTGGTCGGCCCTGATGCCCGGCGATGGCCGCAGACTCAACATCCTCGACGGGATTACGCTGGCCATTGGACGCGGCGAAACCTTGGGCATCGTCGGCGAAAGCGGGTCGGGCAAGACGACGCTGGCCCGGGCGATGCTGGGCCTTGTGCCATTGTCGGCGGGAACGATGCGTTTCGAGGGCAGGACGCTCGACACCGCTGCCGCCTTTGTTGGCCTGCGGCGCAGCACGGCGTTGATGTTCCAGAACCCGGTCGCGTCGCTGTCGCCGCGCATGAAGATTGGGACGCTGCTGGCTGAGCCGTTCACCATTCATCGTATTCCACTGCCGGACCGCCGCGCCAAGGTGCGCGAATTGCTTGATCTGTTGGGATTGCCTGGCGGCATCGCCGACCGTTATCCGCACGAATTGTCGGGCGGGCAGGCGCGGCGTGTCTGTCTGGCACGGGCGCTCGCTCTCGATCCGAAACTGGTGGTCGCCGACGAACCCACTGCCGGGCTTGACGTGTCAGTCCAGGGCGAGGTGCTGAACCTGATGGCCGGTTTCCGCGAACGGCTGGGCCTCTCGTTCCTCGTCATCTCGCACAACCTTGCCATGGTCCGGCACGTCACCGACCGGATGGCGATCATGTATCTTGGCCGGATCGTTGAAACCGGCCCGACGCAGGCGATTTTTGACGCCCCGCGCCACCCCTACACGGCCAGCCTGATCCTGTCCGAACCGCAGCCCGACCCGCGCAAACGGCGCGACGATCTGGCGTTCACCGGCGATATTCCCAGCTTGCTGCGACGGCCTGAAGGTTGTGAATTCCACACCCGCTGTCTGCGGGCTGCGCCGCGCTGCCGCACGGTCTTGCCGACATTCGAAAACGCAAACGCAAACTGGCGTTTCCGCTGCCATTACCCCCTCGATCCGACACCAAAAACGCAAATAGCCAACAAGGAGATGACAACATGACTTGGAGAACTGACAGACGCGGCCTGTTGAAAGCCGGTGGCGCGGCACTTGCCGGCATCACCCTTGGCCCCCGCATTGCCTGGGCGCAAGACGGCGATACCCTGCGACTGCGGGTGGCTGCCGATTATCAGGTGATCGATCCCTTTGGCGAAATCGGCGAACTGGACGACATCATCCCGCGCTGCACCACGGTCACTCTGATCCGGGTCGGCGATATGCGCACGGGCAACGAACTGTCTAACTACGCGGCCGAAACGCTTGAATGGACAAGCGACACGACGATCGCGTTCACATTGCGCGGGGGGCTGACATGGACCAACGGATTTGGCCCTGTCACCGCCGAGGACGTCAAGTTCAGCTTTGAACGGATCGCAGGTTCCGACAGCGCCTGGGCCTATCAATTCGACATGCTGGACCATGTCGAGGTTGTGGATGACCGGTCTGGCGTCATCCACCTGACCCAGGCTTTTGCGCCCTTCATGGTCATTGCGCTGCCGTATTACGGTGGCCATATCGTCAGCAAGGCGGCGACCGAAGCGGCGGGGGGGAGTTTCACCACCGAGATGCCAGCCGAGTGCGGGCCTTACATGATGGAAAGCTGGGCGCAGAACCAGAAGGTGACTTTGGTTGCCAACCCCGACTGGACCGGCGAACCGCAAAATTTCCAGCGGATCGAGTTCTACATCGTCCCCGACGATCAGGCGGCACTGCTGGCGTTCGAGGCCGACGCCTACGATTTCAGCCGTCTGTCGGTGGCGTCGCTACGGTCCCTGCGCGACAGCATGCCCGAGGGTGCCACCCTGATCGAGGCGCCGTCAGCCACATATACGTGGCTGACCGTCAACATGAATGCCGAACCGCTCAAGGATCCGCGTGTCCGGCAAGCGCTGCAATACGCCTATGACAGCGCGTCGGTCCTTGCCGGGGCCTACGACGGGGCGGTCGAACGGTCGGCCGGGGTCATCCAGCCATCGTCGCGCTTTGCCCGCAAGAATAACATCATCGCCGAACGCAATATCGACAAGGCCCGCGAACTGCTGGCCGAAGCGGGGGCCGAAGACCTGACGCTCACGCTCGTCGCGCTGAATGACAGCCGATCGCAGACGATCGCCCAGATCATTCAGGCGACCATGGCCGAAGCGGGAATAACCATCGAGATTCAGCCGACAGACGAAGCGAGCTACTGGTCTGTCGGTGACAAGATGGCGGGCGATGGCTACAAGTCTGTCGAGCTCGTCCTGATGTCATTTGCCGGCGGGATCGAGCCTACGGAAAACCTCGTCTGGTTCCGGCCCGACCAGATCGGTGTCTACAACTGGTCGTTCTTTGACAGTCCCGAATACGAGGACTTGTTCAAAAAGGTGCAGGTCGAGACGGACGATGCAAAAAGGACACAGATGTTCAATCGGATGGAAGACCTGATGGAGGACTCCGGCGGATTCATCTTTATCGCCTTCGAGCCCTATATCGCGATTCACGACAGCGACCTCAACCCGGTCATCCTGGCCGACGGCCACCCCGATCCGACCCGGTTCTCCCGCAGTTAGGAACCGATGAAAGACAACGTGAAACCCCCGCCGCCGCGCTACCGGCGCTATACGGCCCAAGCGCGGCGGGCAATGTTGGTCGATGCAGCGCTCGCCTGCCTTGCGCGGGAAGGTATTGCCGGATTCACCATCGACAGGATTTGTGCCCAAGCGCAGGTGTCACGTGGCCTGATCACCCACCACTTCAAGTCCAAGGAAGGGCTGCTGGTGGCGGTGTATGCCGCAGCCTACGACCAGATGCTTGAAATCGCAGCACCGGACCATTCCGACGATGCCGACTTGGTCGACATGGTCGATGCCTTGCTGTCGGACGACCTGATCGACCAGGGCACCTTGCGGGCATGGCTGGCGCTGTGGGGCGAGGTGGCCAACAACCCGACGCTCATAGCCGAACACAGACGCTACTACGATGTGTATTACGACCGGGTCGTCGCTGCGATCCGTCGGGCGGTCGCCGGACGCACCATCCCGATATCCGAAGGCACTCTGGCCAGCATCTTCATCGCGCTCGCCGACGGGCTCTGGCTCGAACGATGTATTGATCCAGACAGGCTCTCGAGGTCGGAGGTTCGCAACGCCTGCTTTGACCTGCTGGAAGCGTTTCTTGGCCCGTTGGATCGCAGCCGGTAGTTTCACCCGAAGCAAGGCGGCCATTTTATCAGCATGGATTGGAACGCGTTTCTTTGGCCCAGAATCCTGAGAAAACCATGAACTTGGGGTGAAACTGCCAACATCAATCTGTCGCGATATCGTCGGCCCGCCAATGCGGTTGGCGTTTGCCGGAACTGTCCTTGCGAGAATCGCGTTGTCACGGGTCGTCCAACCGAAAAAGGAACCGACCCATGCCACAAACCAACACCACAAACCGCAAGTTCGTTCTGGCCGAGCGGCCAAAGGGGGAACCTGACGACAACACGCTGCGCCTGGAGACGGAGGATTTGCCAAGCCCTGGCACAGCCCAGATGCTGCTGCGCAACGAATATCTGTCGCTCGACCCTTACATGCGGGGCCGGATGAGCGATGCGCCTTCTTATGCAAAACCTGTCGGGATCGGCGAGGTCATGGTGGGCGGCACAGTCGCACAGGTCCTGAAATCTGATGTCGCAGGCTTCGCAGAAGGCGATTGGGTCGTGGCTTTTGGTGGCTGGCAGGATTACGCGCTGTCTGACGGCACCGGCGTGATCAACATGGGCAAAACCCCAAAGAACCCCTCTTGGGCGCTTGGCGTTCTCGGGATGCCGGGCCTGACCGCGTGGTCAGGACTGACACAGATCGGGCGACCGAGCGAGGGCGAAACCCTTGTGGTTGCCGGAGCCAGCGGTCCTGTCGGCGCCACGGTCGGACAGATCGGCAAGATCCTTGGATGTCGCGTTGTCGGTATCGCGGGCGGGGCCGAGAAATGCACCCATGTGGTGGACACCCTGGGCTTTGATGCCTGCATTGACTACAAGGCCGACGATTTTCCCGGCACGCTCAGGCCTGCGGTGCCGGACGGCATCGACATTTATTTCGAGAACGTCGGCGGCGCGGTTTTCGACGCCGTGCTCCCTTTGCTGAACCCTTGTGCCCGTATTCCTGTTTGCGGCCTGATCTCGCAGTACAATGCCACGTCACTGCCCGAGGGGCCGGACCGGCTGAGCTATCTGATGGGCCAGATCCTGCGAAAGCGGATGACCCTGCGGGGCTTTATCGTCTTTGACGATTTCGGCTATCTTTATCCGGAGTTCAGCAAGCAGATGGGCGAATGGATGGCGCAGGGGAGAATCGAATATCAAGAGGAAACGATCCTTGGGCTGGAACACGCACCCGAAGCATTTATCGGTCTTTTGAGGGGCGAGGCTTTTGGCAAGCGTGTCGTCAAGTTGACACACTGAAACCACCTGTCAAAGGTGACACACCACTAAAAATTCTCAGGGTTCTCATTTCCGCCGACCAACTTGGCGACACGGGCGAAAGGACCGGGTTCGGGCTCGGTGATTATCACCTTGAGGAACTTTTACCGGCTGGTTGTCGGGAGGCGCCGGCCTGTTTTCCGAGTGCCGCAAGTCAGTTTTTGCGATGGTAGACTGGATTTGATTCGTTGTTTTTTCAGGCTCAACGTGCCTCAAATCGGTCTTCATGCGTCGAACCTGACCAAGGCCTTGCGGATTTCGGTGGCGATCCTGGCCGCGTCCTCTTCGTGCGCCAGATGTCCCATCCCAGATAGGCCAAGGTGCCGGGCGTTCGGTAATTGCGCCGCGGCGTCGACGCTGGTTTGCGGCGGGACGGCGGTGTCTTTGTCGCCGGTTAGCAGAGTCGTCGGGTGGACGATTGTCGGGAGTCGGTCCAGCAACCCGTCAAGCGACCATTGCGCCATCATCGCCAGCGTCCCGCCGACGTGTCCGGCGTCGCGGGCGAGGCGCAAGTAACAGGCGACCCCGGCATCGTCGAGCGTCGATCCGGTCCCCCGGATCAAGTTGCGCACTCCGGTTTCGGTCATTGTGGCACTGAACAGGGTCGCCGAAAGCGGGGTCATCGCAAGCGCTTTGGCCATTGCGGGGAACAGCCAGCCTGCGACCCCCTTGAAGTTCGCCAGCGCTGCATTGATGCCGACAATCCGGGCTTCGGGCAGGTCGCCCATGTCCGCCATCCGCAGCGCCATCGCCGCCCCGGCGGAATGGCCGACCACCGCGGCCGGATGCCAGCCTTGAGCCTGCATCAGTGCCGTCAGGTCTGCCGCCACGTCATCCACCCCGCAGCGCTGACGGGCACCGACCTGGGTAAACCCTTGCCCCGGCAGATCGACAGCGACGACGTGATGGGTCTGCGCCAGCAGGGGAAACAGGTGGCGCCAGCTTTGTGTCGCGCCGCCCGCGCCGTGGATCAGCAGGATCGTCGGCCCGGTCCCGGCCTGTTGCACGTGCCAGCGGTGCGGGCGGTGCAGGATCAGCTGCGAATATTCCGCCATCGGCCAGTCGGGCGGCGGTGGCCAGCGCATCAGTTCAGCGCGGCGGCGACGGCGGCGGACAGGCGTTTGGCGTCCGCGCGTGGCAGGGGCAGGTAGGTGCCGCCCAGCGTGGCTGCCAGCGATGCCAGCCAGGGTTCGGGCCGGTTCCCGGTATCGATGACCAGCGCGTCGGCCCCGGCCGCCCGCAATGCCTGCGCCATAGCGGTTGCATCCAGTGCCGCCTGTGCGCGGTCGCCCGTGCCGTCCAGCGCCACGTTGGCCCGCCCATCGGTCAACAGCGCGATCGTCGGCGTCAGCCCGCGCCGCCGTGCGTGATCGGCCTGTTCCAATGCGGCCTTGAGCCCCGCCGCAAGTGGCGTGCCGCCGCCACCAGGCAAGGCAGCGAGCCGCCGTTTGGTCTGCACCAGCGACCGGGTCGGGGGCAGCAGCAATTCGGCCCCCTTGCCGCGAAATGCCACCAGTGCCACGTGATCGCGCCGCGCATAAGCCTGCGCCAGCAGCAGTTCGACGGCGCCCTTGGCCTCGGCCAGACGGGCCAGCGCGGACGAACCAGAAGCATCGACGGCAAAGATTAACAGGCGGTCGGACCGGTCCTCGAACCGTTTCAGGCGGATATCGGCGGGGCGAATTTGCAGGCCGGGCCTGTCAGGCGTGGCGCGGATGGTTTGCCACGGGGCGGCGGCGCGCAGGGTGGCGACGATATCGATCCGCGCCCCATTGCCCAGACGGCCCGCACGGGCGGGCAGCGGGCGACCGCGCCGGTTACCCTTGGTCGCGGCCCCGCTGCCTGATCCTTTGCCAGTGCGGGCCTTGCGGGCGGCCAGTGTGGCCAGCAAGTCCGTTGGCAACAGGGCGCGGACGGCCTCGAGCAGCAGGTCTTCGGGCAGGGTCAGTTCGTCTTCGTTTTTGGATTCGCCGGGGTCGGATTGATCCTCGGGCGGGTCTGGCGGCTCGGTTTGATCCTGCTCGCCGGTCGGCAGCTGCGTTGCGCGGTGCGCCAGCGTCAAGGCAGCGGCGGCGGCAAGGTGGTCGGGGCTGATCGCGTCGGCCCGTTCCAGCGCGGCAAGGGCGCGGGCGGCCCGCAAGGCGAACAGCGGCGCACGCAGGCTGTCGATGCCCAGTTGCAAGGACAGAATGGCAAGTTGTGTCAGATGATCTGCGGTGATCGGGATGGTGCGCAGATGGGCGCGGGCGGCTTTCAGGTCGGGGGCGCGGGACGCTTCGAGATCGCCCAAGGCCACGCCATCAAGGTCGATGAAAAACGCACAGCGTTCGGCCAGCGCGGTTGGCAGCGCCTCGTCCTCGGTTCCTTCGTCCAGGCCAATCAGGCAATGCCCCACTGATCCATCCAGCGCTGCCGCAAGACGTGCCGCCAGTTGCGGCGTCGTGCGTTCGGCCATCGCCAGCACCAGTGCGCCGGGGTCCGCGAGCAGCCCACGCGATTGCACGATCTGCCCGGCGGCAAGGGTCGCCGACAGGTCGAGCCCACCAAACAGGGCTTCGTCGCTGAGGGTCGGATGCAGGGGTTTCAGCGGCAGCGGCAAACAGGGCAGCAGCGCCACAAAGGTGTCGCGCACCGGCCCGACGCGACCCCGAAGATGCAGCCCGCCAAGGCCGCTGGGATCGACGGCCAGCAGGTGCAGCGCCAGTTGCGCGCGGGTCCATGTGGCGGGATCAGCCAAGGACTTCCTCGACAATCCGGGTGACGCGGGTGCCCGATCCGGCCTCGTCCAGCGGGTCGCGGCGCAGGCGGTGGCGCAGGGCCATCGGGGCGGCCGCGCGGACATGGGCGCGGGTCAGGGCGGTGTCGTCGCGCCATGCGGCAAAGGCGCGGGCGGCCTTGAGCAGGGTCAGTTCGCCGCGCAGCCCGTCCGACCCGAGCGCAAGGCAGAGTTCGGCGACATCACGCAGCATCGCGTCCGATGTATTCAGCTTTTTCAACGTCTTGCGGGCCTTGAGGATCTTGTCACGGATCGCCGCATCTTCGGCCTGCCAGCGCAGCATGAACGCTGCATTGTCGTTGTCATAACCATCGCGGCGGCGCAGCACCTCGACCCGCGTGTCGATATCTTTGGGCGATGCGACCTCGACCGACAGGCCGAAACGGTCCAGCAGTTGCGGGCGCAATTCGCCCTCTTCGGGATTGCCGGACCCGACCAGCACGAACCGGGCGGGATGGCGCACCGACAGGCCTTCGCGTTCAACGACGTTTTCGCCCGATTGCGCCACGTCAAGCAGCAGATCAACGATGTGATCTTCAAGCAGGTTCACCTCGTCGATATACAGATATCCCCGGTTCGCCCGCGCCAACAGTCCCGGCTGGAACGCCTTTTCGCCCCGCGTCAGCGCGCGTTCGATGTCAAGCGCGCCAGTCACCCGATCTTCGGTCACGCCCAGCGGCAGGTCGACGACGGGAGTCGGGACCGACACAGGCGTTTTTGCCGTGACGCCCGCCCAATCGGGCACTTCAGCCGCCGTCGCACTGTTGACCGGGCAACCGGGGATCACGTCGATCGGCGGCAGCAGGGCGGCGAGCGCACGCACTGCGGTCGATTTGCCAGTGCCACGATCCCCGAACACCAGCACTCCGCCGATGGTCGGGTCAATGGCCGTCAGGATCATCGCGGTTTTCATTTCGTCCTGACCGACGATGGCGGCAAAGGGAAAGGGGTGCTTCATGCGGCAAGGTCCAGATTTGCAAGGGGTGAGACGTTGTTCCATGATCCCATGTCGGATCGGATTGTAAAGCGGGCGAACAGTTCGTCGCTGAACCATTTCCCGTCGCGGGCGGCGCGGATCGCCGCGCCATGCGGCCCTTGGCGGGCGAAATGCGCCATCGCGGCGGCGTTGGGCCAGATCGAGAATGTGACCTGATGCAGCCACGGCACTTCGCCGATGCCGATCTTGAAGGCCACGTTGGGGTCGGTGCCGATGACGGCGGAAATGTCAGGGACACGGGCCCAGAACCGCAACATCGTCGCGGGCCGAATCGTGGCGCGGGTCAGGGCAGCGACGGGGCCCTCGGGTGCGTTATCAGCCCCCTGAAATGGCGTCTGCCCGGACCATGTGCCGCGCACGCTGGCGGTGGACAGAAACACGCTCCACGCCTCGGCCGCATGGGCGTGATAGCGGGCATGGACGCCTTGCACCATGCGGGCGCGGGCGGTCGCATGGTCGGGCCATGTGGCAAGGATTGCATAGACGGCGGTGTTGGGAATCGGCGTGAACCCCTCGCCGCTGCCCGACCCGCAGAGTTTCCAGAACCCGATATCGGGCGTGCGCTTCATCGCCCGCCGCGCAACGCCCATCATGGCAAAGGCCCAAGCACGGTTGGCCACCCCGGCAAAGCGGTAGAACGACAGGCTGACGGTCTGGGAATCGGGATCGGACAAGGGGAAACTCGCGGTTGTGTCAACTTAGTCTGACAGAATGAACTGTCTTTGAAAAGGCTTTGGATGGCGCAAAC
>JBBSBK010000017.1:0-45456 GCA_038251315.1 Rhodobacterales bacterium
CGCATCGCCGCCTGGCTGCGCGCACCCGATGCACATCTGCGGTCATGGTATAACCAGCTGGTCAAGATGCAGGTCGCCCTGCCCGATTACAACACCACCGTGCGCCAGGTGATCGAGCCTGTGCATTACGACTATGCTCTGGCCCTGCGCCCTTGGGTCGATATCTTCGGCGCCAATGCGGTGCAGGTGCGCCCCTATAGCGATGCCCTGCGCGATGACCACGGGATGTACGAAGATTTCCTCAATGCCCTGGGCATGGACATGGGCGGCAAGCTGGACCGCTGGTGGTTCCCCGAAGCCGACGTGAACCCTCGGCTGGACGATCGGCTGGTCGAACTGACCCGGGTCATGCACACCTGCGGGCTGACCGATCAGGACATCGCTTGGGCGCATGATCGCGCGCTGAAGCAGGTCGAGGCCGAGATGCGCTATGCCCGGCCCGAACCGCGCAGTTTCGACACAGTCGTGAGCCGCGCCACAGATGGGCTGGATTACGTGGCCGATCTGCCAGGAAACCGGGTGGATGTGTCGCTGTTCCGCCAGAAGGTGCCAACACCCAACGGTCCGCTTCAGGCAGAAATGACCCGTTTTCTGGGGCTGTTGATCGACGATGTGCAGGGGCTTCGGCTGCGGATGCACCAGCGCATTTCAGAGGTCGATAAACGGGTGACTGCGCTGGAAGCCAAGTTGCGCGCGAACGACAGTGCCGAATGAAGATCCTGTTCTACAACTGGGTCGACTATCTGGACGAAGAAAACCGCGGTGGCGGCGTGTCGATCTATCAGCGCAATGTGATGGCCGCCCTTGACGATGTCGAAGGTGTCGAGGCGCATTTCCTGTCCTCGGGCCTGTCTCACGACATGCGGCGTGGACCGCCCCGTTGGGAACCGGTACGTCATGGCCCGCTGGCCGACCGGGCGCGGCGGTTCGAGATCGTCAACTCGGGCCTCCTGTCACCGTCGCACCATTCCTTTGGGGACCCTGCGCAGACCGATCATGCCGAAACCGAGACTGTTTTCTACGATTTCATCGCCAGAAACGGCCCCTATGACGTGGTGCATTTCAACAATCTCGAAGGTCTCCCGGCGGCGGTTCTGGCGATCAAGGACCGCTGGCCCGAAACCAAGGTGGTGCTATCGTTGCACAATTACTATCCGTTCTGCCCGCAGGTGAACCTCTGGCGGCAGGAACGCCAGACCTGCGACGATTACGGCGAGGGGCGGCATTGCGCCACCTGCCTGCCGTCGCAGCACAATCCAGGCATGCTGCGGCTGTCCCATGGAGTCTCATACCGACTGAAACGGGCGGGGGTGCGGCCAGGGTCGCGGCTGTTCGAGGCGGTGTTCTGGGCCTTGCGAATTGGCGCGGGGGTGTTGCGCAGGGTCAAGGGGGGAACGCGGCGACGGTTCCGTCGACCGGGGCAGCTGCAACCAGTGGACCCACCGGACGGCGCGCCTTTCGCTCGGCGCCGGGCGCGGATGGTCGCGTTGATCAACCACCATTGCGACAATGTGCTGTGCGTTTCGGATGCCGTGCGCCGTCTGGCCGAACACCATGGCCTGCGCCAGGATCTGTGCCAGACCAGCTATATCGGCACGCGCGAGGCCCAGGAATATGCCAGGACCGCGCCCCGGGTCATGCCGTCGGCGCCGGATGGCACATGGACCCTTGGCTATCTCGGCTATATGCGGCGTGACAAGGGGTTCTACTTTCTGCTCGAGGCGCTGGAAACCCTGCCCCAGGATCTCTCTGGCAGGCTGAGGCTGTTGCTGGCGGCGCGGCGCGGCGATCAGGTGACCATGGACAGGGTCACCGACCTGAGCGCCCGCTTGGCCGAGGTGGATTTTGCCAACGGCTATGGCCACGGCGATCTGGATCGTCTGCTGGACGGGGTCGACGTGGGGGTCTTGCCGGTGCTCTGGCATGACAACCTGCCCCAGGTGGCGATCGAGATGCACGCCCGCCATATCCCGCTGTTGACCAGCGATCTGGGCGGCGCCAGTGAACTGGGTAACTGCCCCGACATGGTATTTCCGGCCGGTGATATTGCGGCTTTTCAGGCCCGTATCAAGGCGCTGCTGGACGGCGAAATCGACATGGCCGCCTATTGGCGCAACGCCAGGCCCCCGGTCGGCATGGCCGATCATATCGACGCCCTCTTGCGGACCTATAGCGTGTCAAAGCCATCAAGCCGGGCGCGCACGAAGGGGCTTTGATGCCAAGGCAGCGATAACTCGGGATCAAAGATCACATCCCGCCCTTCCGACGCCAGGACCAGGTATTTGCGATATTCCTCGGCGTCATTGAAATGCTGTCGGCGGGCGACCTCGGCCTGGGCCTTGCGGCGGAAGTCGGCATTGTATTTGAAATGGGCGAAGATCAATTCGCGCTCGGCCACCTGCACGTCGCCGATGAAATGCATTCCCTCCGACAGGTGCATCCAGGGGGCATAGCGCAGCAGCGCCAGCTTTTGCGCCGTGAACAGGTTGGGCCGCGCCCCGGGGATCAGGCGATGGCGCAGGGCGCTGGTCCAGGCCGGCTGGTTCGAGAACGGTCCGCGCATCGGGGCGCTGGTCAGAAACGGCACACGGTCGGCAAACCCGGCCTCGGTAAAAGGATCGCCACCGGCAAAGGTGGCATCGGCCAGCGACCCCTTCGGGTACATGTCCAGCATGAACAGGCGCACCGCCTCGGCCCGGGTGAATTCAGGGCGGGCCAACAGCCCCGGCAAGGTCTCGCGCTGGGGTTCTTGCCAGACCAGCAGTTCATCGGCATCGGCGACAATCGACCATTTGCCGATCCGGAATGCCGCCAGCAGCGCCTGCTGCCAGGCGACCCCGTAATGCGACAGACGATAGTCGGTATCCACCGAGAACAGCGCAACATCGGATTGTGCGGCCAGATATTCGCGGGTGCCGTCATCCGACAGGTTGTCGGCAATCAGAAAGGCCCCGACACCCAGGCGACGATAATGGTCCAGAAAATGCGGCAGCATGAACATCTCGTTGCGCATGCAGGCCACGACGGCCACCTCGGCCTGCCGGGCGGCATCCACGCTGGAATCCTCACTGATCAGCTCAAGCGCATTGCTTTGATAGCCCAGTTTCACGTCCTGATAGGTGGGCCATATCTTGCGTGGCCACAGCCCGGGTTCTGACAGATGTTTCAGGGCGCGCGCCTGGTCGTGATGGCTGTCCAGATGCACCATCTGAACCGGTGCCGTGGGGCTGGCAAAAAAGCCGTTGTGCCAGGACGCAACCGGAATCGCCGTGCGGTGAGTGCGGCGCCGAATAGCGACGCGATAGTCCTCCTCGTTGACCTCGATGCCCTGCAAGGCCAACAGATCGCCCAGCAGCTTGTCCTCCATATAAGACATCTGGATCAGTTGCCGGCCCTGTTCACTCTCCGCCGCCGTCAGCGCCGCCGCCATCGCCCGCCGCGACAGCGTATAGGCCGAGCCGCCGTCGGCATAGCTCGAAGGTTCGGGCGATTTGTCCAACGCCATCCGCCCCCTAGGCGAACTGGATTTCTTCTGGTGCCAGGCCCGATCCAACTGCCCTGGAACCCGCGTCAGTTTTCGACCGTAATAATCGAACTTGCGGTAAGTCAGAGACTGAAAGAACAAGGGCGCGTTGAGAAAACAGTCGTCGTCGATCTTTACCATATGGGCAAACCGGGTGTTGTCATGCACCCAGCGCACGGTCGCCAGTGTTTTCAGGGGCAAACCTTCGTAATCGTCCGGCGCATCCAGATGCAAAACGTCGCCGCGTAACTGCCCGTCGCCATTGCCCACGACGACGACAAAGGGAATGCCAAGACCCTCCAACAGCGAAAGCCACCCCGTACGCATCGCCGGAATGCGGGTCTCGAGGTTGGGTTCGCAGGAAAACACCGTGACGATCACGTCGAACAGCGGTGAAGGGACAGGCAGGCCAGACATGTTGGTGAACACAACGGCGGTGTCGGGCGCGGCAAGGTCGGTCTGCGGCAGATCAAATGCGGCCAACAGACCGGCCGCCGCATCCAAACCACTGCCGCGCAGGGCGGCAAGGGGCATCTGCAAAGCCGGTGCGCACAACAGCGACTCCTGCTGTTCGGGGCCGAAAACATCACGCCGCTGGATCAGCCACGTCTGAAGATCTGCCAGAAGGTCAGCCTGCGCCGGCTGTCTGCCCAGACCGACACTCATTGCCATGGCAACGCCCAGCCCCAGGAACCGTGACCGTTCCGAGGACAGCGTGGTCAGGCCTTCGATCAGGCCCTGACGCTGGTCCGCCTGCAGCGCAAGGTCGGGCTGTTTCAACAGCGCGGCAAATTCGGCACCAACCCGGCATTGCAGTTCAAAATTCGGGGCCGCCGGTACATGCGCGTAAAGATCGGGCAGGGCGCGGGCCACCATGTCGGACACCTCTTGCGATACCGGCACGCTGCCGGGAAAAGCGATGTGGCGCAGCACCGACTGGGCCGGATCAGTGCCGTTCTCCACAAGATCCGCCGCCTCGAAGACCTGACCATCAACCATGGCCACACCCGAAGGGCCCAGAAATTCCCGCCGCAGGCGGGGGGCATCGGCGCAATCTGACCGCTCGAAAAACCCAAGAGCCCGGTCGATGTTCTTGAGGGCTGAGTCAGGCGCGATCTCGGCAAACCGCAACCGTGCCACCGCAAGACGGGGGGGCAAAGCCAGATCGCCGTCTTCGAGCAATTGCCAGAACAGCCGCGACAGGCCATAGGCCCGCAGACAGAAATTGACGATGGCGTGCTGCATACGGCTACTGGCCCAAGCATGATAGGCCACAAGCGCCGCAGCGGCGCGGGTCAGTTCCTGGCAATGGGTGCGATCCCAATAATCGGCGCGGCGCTTGTCGACGAAGGCCATAAACGCATGCACGATGTTTTCTCGCGCGGTTTCGGTCATTGACGGGACGCGCAACGCCCGCTGCACCACCCATGCCAGTGGTGGCGTCAGAATCCACCCGTCGTCAGGGTCGTCCAGTTGCCGCATCAAAGTCGTCAGAGCCTCGATCTGTCCATCGTGCAGCAGAAAAGGCAGCAATGCCGAAACGCTCCAGCGGTCGCGGGGCAACTCCATGTCCATCACCCCCGCTGCCTTGGCGAGCCGGGCAAAACTGTCGAAATCCTGCCCGGGCATGGAAAAATGTTCGCTCAGGGACAGGAACAACTTGCGCGACAGGTCGGGAGGCAGATCGAAACTGCCCAGCATCGCCAGCGGATCGGCGGGGGGGCTTTGACGCTGACTTCGGATGAACTGCGCCACAGCGTCATCCAGTGCGGCCGTCGCCGGATCGATCGTTGCGGCCAGATCGGGCATGGCGGTTTCGGGTTCAGCAGTCTCTGTCTCTGGCGGCGTCAAGAAAGGTTCCAGACCGAACGCAGCGGCAAGGGTCCGAGCCTGTTCGCGCCTGACCGGATCAAGACGCGGCAGCAGATCGGCGTGGCGCAGATGTTCCAGCACGGTCAAAGACAGCATGCTGTCGGTCAACGTCATGCCCTTCGCCAGCAAGCCACTTAGGCGAAGCGCCATATTGTCGCGCGTGATCTCAAGTACCCGCGGCAAGGCACCCGGCGCGCGCAATTCCAACCGCAGCGGCGCGCCCTCGGGCAGATCCCGCCACAGATGCCCCTGCAACAGCGCAACCGCAGATTGGCCGCCGTCTACCGCAAAAAGATCGACACCGACCCCGTTATGGGCGCAACAGAGCCGCATGTCAGCCGTGGCATCGCGCGGCCCGAGACGCACCCGAACCTGCAGACGACCGTCCAGAATCAGCCCCCCGGGCCCGGGTGCCTCGGGCAACAGATCGCGCGGTTGGATACGGCCCTGCACCACCAGCCAAGCGATCGTATCAAGCCCGACGAAGCCGCTGCGCCGCCGAAGTTTCGGACGGCCGAACCGAAAGATTCGAACGCCATCGATCCACACCGTGACGTGGGGCGGGGTCAGGTCGACCGTCACCTCGGCTCCGGTCGGGCCGATGGCGATGGGCGCGCGCCGCTCAGCGCCCCAGCCCCCCGCGCCCCAGTTATTGCAGACGGCCAACCCCTCATCCCGACGCAAGGACAGGTGAAACGGTATTCTGGCCCGGCTGTCGTCGAGAAACGTCAGATTGGCATAGGCGACATCGCGCAAATAGACTTGAAACCGGACCAGCCCCCGCTTGTGCAGAGGAAAGTAATACATTTGCCGCGGTTCGGCGACGCCCGGCACGGCGTCGGCGTCTGCAAGCAGATCGATCCTGCGGGCGGCTACACTGCGACGGACGAGGCCGATCGGATCCAGGAGCGCCGACAGACGCGGCCCGATCAAAGGGTCCAGCCCGGCCGCCGTACCGGTCTGAAGGTGCATACGAAACCACACCGCAGCCGCGGCATCCCCCAGCAGCGTCATGGATCGGTGCCATCTGCCAGTGCTCTGCGCAAAATGCAGCTGTTCACGAAGGGCCCGGGCAAACAGCCGTCTTTGCCACCCTTCGGGCAGACGCGCAGCAACCGGGCGCGGCAGCGCGCGCACAAGAGCTGCGTGGCTGCGCCACAGATCCGTGACCCCCGATGCCCCCAGCACACGCTGCCGCGCCGCCGGAGCGTCGGAAATGTCCACACCGGGCCAGTTCATGCAGACAACCCGCCCCGCCATCAGGGCCGCATGCAGGCAGAACGCCCAGTCCGAGTGGTGACCTGGGGCAAAGGACAGCCTCTGTTCTTGCAGAAATGCCCGTCTTGCGATCTTTGCCGAGAGATGCGGCTCAAGCGTCAGGGCAAGCATCGGCGTGATGTCGATCACGCCGTGCGGCGTTTGTCCGCCGGGCAAAAGGGCGTGGTCGATGAAACCGCTGCGCACCGGGGCATCCTGCACCAGACCGTCGCGGAACGACGACAGCCCGAAATCCGCATCGTTGCGCAGCATGGTCTCGCACCAGTTCAGCAGCGCCCAGGGATGCGGCCGATCTGCGGCATCCAGAAAGACCACATAGACTCCGCGCGCCAAGGCCAGCCCATGATTGCGCGCCCGGGCCAGGCCCCGCCCGTGCTGAATAACGATGCGGGCGCCAAATGTGTTACCATTCCCGGCCTTTCGGGCGGCCTTGCGGGAATCGCAGACCACCATAACCTCGCGCCCCGGACCATGGGCCGCGGCCACGGCCCGAAGGCTGTCCTGCAGCAGGGCAGGATCGCGTCCATCCCAGGGGATCACCACGCTTAACGGCAGGGTGCCGGCCATCTCCAGCGCCCAGCTGCGGGCGATCTCGTCATCCCAGTCAGGGGTAAAGGCGATGCCTTCGCGGGCCAGAAACGCCGCCGACGCGGCCGCGAAACGGGCGCGCCGATCGGGATCGCGCAAGATCGTGCTGCGTTCGAACAACAGGCGGCTCGCAATGCGGGCAAACCCGGTGTCGGCGCCGGGACGGTCGCTGGACACCATGATCGCGCGCACGCGGGTCAGCACGTCGAACTGTTCGAACACCCGGTCATCGTCGATGCCGGTGATTTGGCCATCCAGCCCCTGTGTCTGCAGGTACAACGGTTCGGGCAGGTAAAGCAGGTGATCCGTGCGCAAGGCAGCGCGGTGAAAGAAACTGTGGTCCTCGAACCAGGTGCCGGCGTCGAACCGCAGCCCTTCGATCAGGGTCCTGCGATACAGCTTGTTCCATGCCGAAGGGAAATGCCTGACCACGTCCTCCCAGGTGTCCAGAGCATAGCGGCGGGGCAGCGGCGGGCCTGTCAACGCCCCTGCACCGTGAATCGCCGAATGAGTCCGCCCCACGCCCTGCATCAACGCGAACCGCACCGCACAGGCCACCCAGTCGCATCCCGTGTCCTCAAGCGCGCGCCACAGATGCCACAGGTAATCGGGCATCACCCGGTCATCGCTATCGACAAAGGCGATGAACGCGCCCCTTGCCGCATCAAGCCCGGTGTTGCGCGCCCCCGAAAGGCCCTGATTTTCCTGGTGAACCAAGGTGAACCGCGAATCATCGCCGAACGCGGCAATCGCCTTGGCAGCGCTGCCATCGGTTGACCCGTCATCGATAACCAGACATTCGAAATCGCCCAGGGTCTGCGCGCGCAGACTGGCGATGCAAGCCCCTACTTGGCGGGCGACATTATAGACCGGGACAATGACGGTGATCAGGGGCACTGGACGCATGGACGGTTTGTCTCGCAAGCGCAGCGACAGAACAAGCCTTCTTCGGCAAAAACAAGGCGATTTGGCGCCAAACCTGCACGCCACCGAAACTTGCGGTGATTTTGAACAGATGATACCAGCCCGGAAGATCCGGTAGCCACCAGGGACAGATCGTTGAGCCAACCTTATATCATCTGGACGATGCGCCGTACCGGCGGCACAACTCTGGCCGGGAGTCTGGAAATCCTGTCCGAACATCCCAAGATTGCCCACGAACCGTTCAATCCCGACCGGATGTTCGGCCATATCACTAACACCTGGTTTGCCGAACGCGATGATGCGCGCCTGGAACGCGACATCCGCCAAGCCCTGGCCAAACGTCCGGTTATCAAGCATTGCTATGAACTGCGCACGCTCGAACTGAACGATCGCCTGATGAAGGTGTCGACCGATCTGGGTTATCGCCACATCATTCTGGACCGACGCGCCGAGGACGATCGGATCCTGTCGCTGGAACTGGCACAGGCCACCGATGCCTGGGGCGGGCCCGACGCCAGAGCAATCTATGCCGAAATCATGTCCGGCGTCCGGGTGCCACGCCCGATCGACATCGACAGCGCCGTTGCCCATATGGAACACTGCCTTGACCGGCGGCGCTCGCTGCTCGAGATTCTGCACCGGCATGGCCAGGCGCCTTTTGTCGTGTATTTCGAAGATGTCTTTTCCGACCCGGCCAAGGGGCGCGACCTGTTGCGCCGTCTGGTGGAATTCGTCGGGCTCAGCCCCGCCGATTACCCCGGTTACGACGCGCTGGTGGATGAAGCGCTGTTGACCCGGGGCCAGAATTCGGCACAGATCCGTCAATTCGTGCCCGGTGCGCTGGAGCTGCAGGCGATCCTGCGAAACCAGTTGCGCCACCGACCAATCCCATTCGTGGCGAGTTAGGCCAGGTCGGAACACGCCATAATAATCACGATACCAGGTGACAAAGGCTGGAAGCTGCCGCATCTCCGCCCATCAGCGCGGCCACCTGAATCTGCGTGCCGTCAAATAGCTACGCCGGCGCGATGCCCTTGCCGCCCGCCACCTGGCGCGGTGTTCTACGCGCCTTTCGCTGAAAGATCATGTCCCCACGGGATCACCTGATCCGGGCGATCGGCCGGTTCGTCGAACTGGAGGATATCCGGCACCACCTCGCGCCTTTCAACGGCATGACTGGTCGCGTTTCCATCGATCCGGTTCAGCAGGATCCCAACGGTGGTGAAAAGATGGGCAGCGTCATGATGCAACGCGCCAAAGAGGCCGCAGCCGATCTGATCGTCATGGGCGCATACGACCATTTCCGCCTGCGCGAAGTCGTCTGTGGTGGAACCACGCAAACGCTGATCGACCAACGGGACCGCCCTGTGATGCTGTGTCATTGACCCCGCTGGGTTAAAACAAGTGTCAGGAAAGGGCCGGCCCGGTTGCGGGCCATGTTCTTTTCAGACCAGCGACGCTGCGTCAGTGACCGGCAACCCCAACGCCTCGCCCACCGCCGCGTAGGTGAGTTTGCCCGCGTGGACGTTCAGGCCGTTCGCCAGATGCCTGTCATCCTTGCAGGCGGCTTTCCAGCCCTTGTCTGCCAGCGCGATCATGAAGGGCATCGTCGCGTTGCCAAGCGCCAGCGTCGAGGTCCGCGCGACGGCCCCCGGCATGTTGGCAACGCAGTAATGCATGATGCCGTCGACCTCGAAGACCGGATCCTCGTGCGTCGTGGCGTGCGAGGTTTCGAAACAGCCACCCTGGTCGATGGCCACATCGACCAATGCCGCACCGGGTTTCAGTTCTTTCAGCTGCGCCCGGCTGATAAGCTTGGGTGCCGCCGCGCCGGGGATCAGGACCGCGCCGATGATCAGGTCAGCCTCGCGCGCGTAGTCCATCGTGTTGCCGGCACTGGCGTAGGAGTTCTTGAAGGTCCCGCCGAATACGTCGTCAAGATAGCGCAATCGCGGGATCGACCGGTCTAGCACGGTCACGTCCGCCCCCATTCCCGCCGCGATCTTGGCCGCGTGGGTGCCGACGACGCCGCCGCCCAGCACCAGCACGCGGGCCGGGCCGACGCCGGGGACACCGCCCAGCAACACACCCCGCCCGCCATTGGCCTTTTGCAGGGTCCAAGCACCCACTTGGGGGGCCAGACGCCCGGCGACCTCGGACATCGGGGCCAGCAGGGGCAAGCCGCCGCGGTCGTCGGTGACGGTTTCGTAAGCGATGCAGGTCGCGCCCGACGCCAACAGATCGCGGGTCTGGTCGGGGTCAGGGGCAAGGTGCAAGTAGGTGAACAGAATCTGCCCCTCGCGCAGCATCTTGCGTTCGTTGGCTTGGGGTTCTTTGACCTTGACGATCATGTCGGCGGCTTTGAAAATCTCGGCGGCGGTCTTGGCAATCCTGGCCCCGGCCGCGGTGTAATCGGCATCGGTAAACCCGGCCCCGTTGCCGGCGTTCGTTTCTACGGTGACGGTGTGGCCGTGGCCAACAGCCTCGCGCACTGCGTTCGGCGTCATCCCGACGCGGTATTCCTGCGGTTTGATCTCTTTCGGGCAACCGATAAGCATTGTCTTTTTCCCTGACTGGCTGTTCTGATCCAGCATCGACCCCTTGATACGCAATGTCTTGCTGTGTTGTTCTGCGGATGATTGATTTAGCGCAAGAAAACAGCGTTAGCTGGCCATACCTTCGAAGGAAACCGCGAAAATTGGAAATCGACCAAATCGACCGCAGGATTCTCGACGCCTTGCAAAAGGACGGAAGGATCTCGAATGCCGACCTGGCCGACCGGGTGAACTTGTCCGCCTCGGCCTGTCATCGCCGTGTGCAGCTGCTTGAAAAAAACGGTGTGATCGGCGGCTATGTGGCTCTGCTGGACCTACGCAAGATGGGGCGACGCACGACCGTCTTTGTCGAAATCACCCTCAGCGGGCAGGCCGACGAGGTGCTGGACGCCTTCGAACGCGCTGTGATGCGGGTGCCCGAGGTGCTGGAATGTCACCTGATGGCAGGATCCGCGGATTACCTGCTCAAGGTCGTGGCTGCCGATACAGACGACTTCGCCCAGGTTCACCGCAGGTCGCTGGCCGCATTGCCGGGGGTGCAGACAATGCAGTCGTCGTTCGCCCTGCGCACGGTGCGGCAGACGACGGCGTTGCCGCTGTGACAGGCAATCGGGCCTTGCCAGCCCGCACCGCTCTGTCATGGTGCCGCGCATGACAGTTCGGGACATTTGAATGACGCGGCGCCGTATTGTCCTGATCGTGATTGTGCTGCTGACCGGCGGGGTCGTTGCCTATTGGCTGATGCGGCCAGCCTCGATGGATCGGCGCGATCTCATTGTCGGATCCGATGCGCCGGCGGTACGTGTCTTGCCTTTCGCAACACCCATCGACCTGGACCGCCTGCCGCCTGGCTGGACCCACCGGCGGTTCCGGTTCACGAAACCGATGCAACTGTCCTTCGTGACCTTCGAGGGCAAGGATGCACTGCGCTGTCAGACCGACGACAGCGGGTCGCTGTTGCTGCGGGCCACGGACATTGCGCCGGCCGACTATCCGGTGCTGACATGGGAGTGGTTCGTCGAGCGCCCGGTGTCGGGCGAGGTGGACGAGGCGACGCCGGAGGGCGACGATCATCCGGTCCGCCTGTTCGTGGAGTTTACCGACCCGCAGGGCGGCCTGCACCCGGCAGAGATCATCTGGTCGAACGCCCGTTACGCCCCGGGCGACTACAAGGTGATCGGCACATTCCAGCATCTTGTGGCCGACGGTCTGGCTGCCAACACCGGTAAATGGCGCAAGGAAATGGCCGATCTGCCAGCCCTTTATGCGCATGTGAGCGGGCGCACCGACATGGGTCGGCTGACCACCATCGGGCTGTTCTGCGACACCGACAACACCGGCGGGTCCAGCATCGCCTATACCAGCGATGTGACGGTGCAGCGGGCGCCTTAGGGGCGAACAAAAACAAACCCCCGCAGCGTCATGCATACGGGGGTCGTTTTTTCGGGTCTTAATTTCAGTCGAAAGCGGCTTACAAAAGCCCCTCGCGCTGCAACTTCTTGCGCGCCAGCTTGCGCTGACGGCGGATTGCTTCGGCCTTTTCACGGGCTTTGCGCACCGACGGTTTTTCGAAATGTTGCTTAAGCTTCATTTCACGAAAAACGCCTTCACGCTGCAGCTTTTTCTTCAGAGCCCGAAGGGCCTGATCGACGTTGTTATCACGAACACTAACCTGCATGTGGTTTTCACCACCTCTCTAAGTTGGATTTGCAAAAATTGCAGGAACGCGCCGTATAGCAAAGCGTTGAAGCCTTGTCTAGTATGGGGTCAAAGGAGTATTGCCCATGTCCGATGATCCCAAGTCATTGCTTTTAGATGCAATCTTGCCCCATGTCGTTTTCGAGGGGTGGTCGGAAACCGCCTTCAGGGCGGCCATCGCCGACTCGGGGGTTGCGCCACAAGCCGCCCGCGTCGCCTGTTCGCGCGGGGCAGGTGATCTGGCTGTGGCCTATCATCGCAGGGGTGACGCGCAGATGGTGGCGGCGTGGCAGGCCGAAACGTCGACCGATCTGCGCTATAGCGAAAAGGTGGCGCGGCTGGTCTGGCTGCGTCTGCCAGAGACCGACAAGGAAATCGTACGTCGGAGCACGGCTCTGTTCGCCCTGCCGCATATGGTGCCGCAGGGGGCCGCGCTCATTTGGGGCACGGCTGACGCGATCTGGACGGCCCTGGGCGATACATCGGATGATCTGAACTGGTACTCCAAACGCGCGATCCTGTCGGGCGTCTATGGGTCGGTGGTGCTTTTCTGGCTGGGCGATACCAGTACCGACGGGGCGGCCACTCGCGATTTCATTGACCGGCGGATTGTCGAAGTGATGCAATTTGAAAAGGTCAAAGGGCAGGTCATCGCCAGCCCATTGTTCCGCCCCTTTGCCGGAGTCGCGTCGCGGTTCGCCGGGGCATTCAAACCGCCACGCAAGAGCATGCCGACCGACCTGCCCGGCCATTGGACGCCGCAATGATGCGCGCGGTCGAGATCGCCAAACCGGGCGGGCCCGAGGTTTTGACGCTGGTTGAACACCCGATGCCGGAACCGGGTCACGGTCAGGTACAGATCAAGGTCGCCTTCGCCGGGGTCAACCGCCCCGATGCCCTGCAACGCGCCGGGATGTATGCGCCGCCGCCGGGGGCAAGCGATCTGCCGGGGCTCGAGGCGTCGGGCGTCGTGTCGGCCATAGGTCCGGGAGTCGATACCGTCAAAGTTGGCGATCCCATTTGTGCCCTGCTGCCCGGTGGCGGCTATGCCGATTATGTCGTGACCCCTGCGGCGCATTGCCTGCCTGTGCCTGACGGGATGGGCATGGCCGATGCAGCGTGCCTGCCCGAGACGTTTTTCACCGTCTGGACCAACGTGTTCATGCGTGGCGCTTTGCAGGGTGGTGAGCGGTTTCTGGTGCATGGCGGATCGTCGGGCATCGGCACCACAGCGATCCAGCTTGCGGTAGCGTTCGGGGCGCGGGTGTTCACCACCGCCGGGTCGGACGACAAATGCGCGGCCTGTATGGCTTTGGGGGCCGAACAGGCGATCAACTACCGCGACGCTGATTTCGTCGACGTGATGAAAGCGGTCGGCGGGGCCAATCTGATCCTCGACATGGTCGGCGGCCCCTACATCGCCCGCAACCTGACCGCGCTGGCCGACGACGGGAGGCTGGTGCAGATCGGGTTTCAGCAAAGCCCCAAGGTCGAGATCAATCTGGCCCAACTGATGACGCGGCGGCTGACCTTTACCGGATCGACGCTGCGTCCGCAGTCCGATCTGGCCAAGGCCCGGATCGCCGACGAGTTGCGCGAAAAGGTCTGGCCGCTGCTGGCGGCGGGAAGGGTCGCACCGGTGATGGACAGCGAGTTCGATCTGGTGGATGCGGCGGCGGCGCATGCACGAATGGAAACCAGCCAACACATCGGCAAGATCGTGCTGCGGGTAGGTGGCTAAAGCGATTGGTCGTTATTGCCTTTTTAGATCCCAACCATAGTCATCTGTTTCTGTTGATTGCGGGAGTCGCCCCGTGTCCACCGTCACATCGCAAATCCCTACTACCCTGCCGCGCTCTTGACCCGTGTCAGCGATGCCGAAGAGCGGTCGAAATCCTATGACGTCCGCAAGGGGCTGGAGATGATCCTTGTCCACGGGCCGAGGATTTGCAGGACCATGCGGGTGCAGTGAAGGCTTATGACGACCATTTTGCGACCGGGCCCGAGACGGTTTCGTAGGAAGATCTGCGTAATCAAGGCAGCGAAAGAATTGCTGTCGCTCGATCCGATGATGCGCAAGCATATCACCAACGCCATCGACAAAAGGCTTTTGTTCGATCCGGCCAACCAGCTAGAGCCGTTGGCAGGTCCACTTAAGGGGTATCATAAGTTTCGCGTCGCCCCATTTCGCCTGATCTGCGACAAGCAGGATGACCGGTTGGTCATTTTCGTTATCAAGATCGCCCACTGCAGCGCGGTTTACGACCACTAACGCACTGGGTTGAACAGGGCGCTATCCAGTGTGCAGTCGCGCACCACATCTGCCCCGCATGTGCGGAACTCAAGGTCCTTGGTCAGGCAGATGCGGGTTTCCTGAATATACCCTTGCCGGCAGGTGACCGTGACTTCGTCGGGGTCGAGGCCGGGGTTTTCGTCCGTAAACGCTTCCTCGATCAGCGAGGCGGGCAAGGTCACTTGACTGGTTAACCGACGAAACGCCTGCGGGATGGCAACCCGTTCGTAGGCCTGCCGGGCAAGTGCGTAGTAGGCTGTGGATGACAGGCCAGAACACGCCCCGTGCTTGTTCCACTGATACCACGCCAGCCCGGATGTACCCATGACATCGGCCACCGCCGCCGTTTGGGCGCGGGTCGGCGGCGCAAATGGCGTGCGACAATCGCTGGGATAGCCGGTGTCGTATTGGGGCCAAAGGCCATGCAGCATCCAACCGAAATCCGCTGCCGCGTCGCATTGCGGCGCATCCCGCGCGTCGCCTTCCAGTGCGCACCAGTTGGGCGACCAAGACAGGGACAGCACGTAGTAATCGAACTCGCCTGCCACGCCGTCGGCGCGGGTCGTCGTGGCTGACAGGAGCAGGGCAAAAACAAGTCGCAACATTTGATCTTTTCTCTTTTGGTCATGCCGACTATATACGGCTCAAGTTCCCCGACAATGTGAACCCGGCCCATGTGGGTCTGCCCCCTCAAGGGCGCGGGGAAGGTCTGTTTGAAGGAGAGATGATATGTCCACACTACCCATCATGGCCAAGGCCACCGCCGTATGGCTGGTCGACAACACGACGCTGACGTTCAAGCAGGTCGCCGAGTTCTGTGGCATGCACGACCTCGAGGTGCAGGGCATCGCCGATGGCGACGTCGCGTCGGGGGTCAAGGGGTTCGACCCGATCGCCAACAACCAGTTGACGCATGACGAGATCAAGGCCGCCGAAAAGAATCCGCTGCACAAGCTGCAACTGAAGTACAACGCCGCGGCTTTGGGCGAGGAAAAACGGCGCGGGCCGCGCTATACCCCCCTGTCCAAACGGCAGGACCGCCCCGCATCGATCCTGTGGCTGGTCAAGTTTCACCCCGAATTGTCTGATGCGCAGGTCAGCAAACTGGTCGGTACGACCAAGCCCACCATTCAGGCGATCCGAGAGCGCAGCCACTGGAACATCAACAACATCGATCCGATCGACCCGGTGGCACTTGGCCTGTGCAAGCAGACGGAACTGGACGCCGCCGTGCAAAAGGCCAACGCCAAGAAGGCCAGAGAGGGCGGCGTGATGACCGACGACGAGCGGCGCAAACTGGTCAGTACCGAACAAAGTCTGGGGATGGCCCCTGAACCCAAGATGCCATCGTCGATGACGGGGCTCGAGACGTTCAGCCTGTCAGAAAGCATGGATGACCCGCGCGACAAGGATGATGGCAAGACGCCCGATGCGGACAGCTTTTTCAACCTGCCCGACAATGACGACGACGATGACGAAGATGACGACGATCCGCGCCGCTGACCCCGATCGCGGCCACGCAACCGGCCCTGGAATTCCGGTTCGGGGCGCATTCGCGCCAGCACATATTTGCAAAGATGCAATTCCGGCCGGCTCGACACATTCTTGCCCCAATTCGCTCCTAGTTCTGCTCTGAACAGACACGGGACGGGCCGGATCACGGCTGTCAAAGTGACAGGAACCGATCGGATGTTGATGGATGTACAGGATTTCGGCGATCCGGTGATCAGAAAGATCGTCCGCCAGGAACGCACCAAAGCCGACAACCTCGATCTGTTCGGCGAACCGCCGCCTGCGGCGCTGATGACTCCTTACCTGCTGGACACTGACGGGCTCGCGAGATCGGCCAGGTTGCAACCGAAATATGTCAACCGGGCCCGCAATATCGAACGTTGCTGGAATCGGGTGCAACTCTATTTACCCGAACTGGTTAGCGGCAGCGAACCGCAGGACATACTTGAAATGTCGACGGCGCATGGTGGGATGCTGGAGGTGTTGCGCCATTTCGGCCACAACGTGACCGGCAACGATTACGCCAACATGGCGAGCCGACGAAAAGGCCAGGAGATGTCGCAGTTTCGGTCGCTGAACGACAAGACTTTCAGCCGGGAAGAAGACGACACTGGTCTGCCCATCGTTGGCGCCGACCGCCCCGACTGGCCCTATCGCCATATCGTCGAGTCTATCGAAATCCCGATGCGGATTTTCGACGCGGGCTGCGCACCCTATCCGCTGGATGACAAGAGTTTCGATGTAACCTTGTGCTTTCAGGCCATCGAACATTACTGCCACCCCACGGATTGGCTGCTTATCATCGATGAATTCTGCCGGATCAGCCGCAAATCGGTGTTCGTCATGTTGAACCGTCTAATTCCGCAGTTTCGCGAGATTCCCGATTACTTGGTCGCATTCGATGCCTTCCGGCTGGCGATGCGGTCGTATCGAAAGAACGGGTTTGTCTGCGTCAGCAGCCATGTTCACTGGGATCAGGCGTTGGGGTTCAAGCTGATGGCGGCATGAAACGTTCTAAAGCGCCCGGCGCGCCTTGAGCGCGGCGCTGATCGTGCCATCGTCAAGGTAATCGAGTTCCCCGCCAATTGGTACACCTTGGGCCAGTGTCGTCACCGTCACGCCGTGCAGTTGGTCGGCGATATAATGCGCCGTCGTTTGTCCGTCAATGGTGGCCCCCAGTGCCAGAATCACCTCGGTCACGTTTTCCGCGCTGATCCGGTCGATCAGTTGCGGGATGCGCAATTCGTCCGGGCCGATGGCATCCAGCGCTGACAGGGTGCCGCCCAGCACGTGATAGCGCCCCTTGAACACCTGCGACCGTTCCATCGCCCACAGATCAGCCACATCCTCGACCACGCAAATCTCGCCCGTGGCGCGTTTGTCGGCTGTGCAGATATCGCAGATATCCGTCGTGCCGATGTTGCCGCAGTTCAGGCATTCGCGTGCGGTGGTGCCAACCCGGTGCAGGGCGTCGGCCAGCGGCAGCAGATGCAGTTTGCGTTTCTTGATCAGGTGCAGGACGGCGCGGCGGGCGGATCGCGGACCAAGACCGGGAAGTTTGGCCAGCAGGTCGATCAGCGTTTCGATATCCTTGGTGCCCTCGCTCATGCAGGTTGCCTAGAACGGCAGTTTCATGTCGGCGGGCAGGCCCAGACTTTCGGTCAGTTTTGCCATTTCGGCCTGGGCGCGGTCGCTTGCCTTGCCTTGGGCATCCTTGATCGCGGCTAGGATCAGGTCTTCGACCACCTCTTTGTCGGACCCGTTAAAGATCGAAGGGTCGATGTCGAGCGTTTTCAGCTCTCCCTTGGCGGTTGCGGTCGCCTTGACCAGCCCGGCACCTGATTGCCCTTCGACAATGATGGTGTGCATGTCTTCTTGCAGTTGGGCCATCTTGCCCTGCATTTCCTGCGCGGTTTTCATCATCTTGGCCATATCGCCAAGACCACCGAGACTTTTGAGCATGTGAATTCTCCTGTTGTGCAGTGTTCAGATACGATCCAACTGGCCTACCGACAAGGGTCAGGCGTCGTCGAACGGATCCCATTCTTCGTCGACTTCGGGCAACGCCTCGGCTTCTGCCTTGTGGGTCAGGGCGGCGGCGCTGCGGATCGCGACGATCTTTGATTTCGGGAATGTGGTCAGCACGGCCAGCACCAGGGGATGCGTGCGGGCGGCGTCGTGTTCGGCCATGCGCTGCGCATTCTCGACCTCGTAGAGCGTCTTGCCGCCGCCGTCGTTGACGACGCTGATCGCCCAGCGGTTGCCGGTCCAGGCTTGCAGGCGTGACCCAAGGCGCTGGGCAATGTCGGGGGCGGCCTCATCGGTCAGTTCGACCTCGATCCGCCCCGGTTGATAGCGGGCCAGCCGCAGGGTGCGTTCGACGTCATAGAGCAGTTTGCCGTCGCGGTGGGCGCGGATCAGGTCGACGACATCGTCGAACCGGGCGAACCGGGCCAGCGCGTCGATGGCCAGATCGGTCACAGGCTGTGCGCCGCCCGATACCGGGGGCGCAGCGGCGTGGGACGTGGTGGTGCCCGACCGCTGCGCAGGCCTGATACCGCCGCCGGTCGGCGCAGGCGGCGTTGCAGACTGCAGCTTGCGGATCAGGTCGTCGGGCGTTGGCAGGTCGGCCACATGGGTCAGCCGGATCACCGCCATCTCGGCGGCCATCATGGCGTTCGGCGCAATCGCGACCTCTTCCAGCGATTTCAGCAGCATCTGCCACATCCGGGTCAGCACGCGCATTGGCAGGTCGGCGGCCATCCGTTGGCCACGGGCGCGTTCATCGGGGCTTATCGTGGGGTCCTCGTTTGCGTCGGGCGTGATCTTGATGACGCTGATCCAGTGGGTGATTTCAGCCAGATCGCGCAGCACGGCCAGCGGGTCGGCCCCGTCGGCGTATTGGCCCGAAAGTTCGGTCAGAGCCGCTGCCGCCTGCCCCCGCAGGATCATGTCGAACAGGTCGAGCACGCGGCCGCGGTCGGCCAGCCCCAGCATGGCGCGGACCTGATCGGCCGATGTTTCGCCTGCGCCGTGGCTGATCGCCTGATCCAGCAGCGATGTGGCATCGCGCGCCGATCCTTCGGCGGCGCGGGTGATCAGCGCCAGCGCGTCGTCGCTGATCTGCGCGTTTTCGCCCGCCGCGATCTTTTGCAGCAGGGCGATCATCACCTCGGGTTCGATCCGGCGCAGGTCGAACCGCTGGCAGCGCGACAGCACCGTCACCGGCACCTTGCGGATCTCGGTGGTGGCAAAGATGAATTTGACGTGGGCGGGGGGTTCTTCGAGGGTTTTCAGCAGGGCGTTGAAGGCCCCGGTCGACAGCATGTGAACTTCGTCGATGATATAGACTTTGTAGCGGGCGCTGGCGGCCCGGTAATGCACCGAGTCGATGATTTCGCGGATGTTGGCGACGCCGGTGTTGCTGGCTGCGTCCATCTCCATCACATCGACGTGCCGCCCTTGCATGATGGCGACGCAGTGTTCGCAAACGCCGCAGGGGTTGGTCGTCGGGCCGCCTTTACCATCCGCGCCGATGCAGTTCATCCCCTTGGCGATGATCCGCGCCGTCGTCGTCTTGCCGGTGCCACGGATGCCCGTCATCATGAAGGCCTGCGCGATCCGGTCGGCGGCAAAGGCGTTTTTCAAGGTGCGCACCATCGCATCCTGCCCGACCAGATCGGCGAATGTCTCGGGCCGGTATTTGCGGGCAAGAACGCGGTAGGCGGGGGCGGTTTCGGTCATGAGTTTTCCGGGATTCGGGGCATGGTGCAGACTAGGCCGATGGCGGGCCAAGGTCCACCGCGGTCAAAGCAGCCACAGCAAACCGCCCGTCGCCAGCGCACCGGCGGCGAACAGGCTGGCGACCATCACCATCGTGCGATGCCCCAGCGGTTTGGCGCGATGCTGGTTCAGCCGCTCGAATGTCCGCCTGCTTTGGCGTTGCGCCGCCCAAAAGATAAGCAACGCAAGGACGATGAAAATACTCGCCGCCCCCTTGGCCAGCCACGTGGGTTCGGTTTTGCCGAATATGGCCTTGAGCGCGATGGCGACGCCGATTGCCGCCGCCCCCGTCCGCATCCATCCGGCAAAAGTGCGTTCGTTGGCCAGAACCGTGCGATCCTCGGCCCAATCGGTGCGGTCTTCGGCAAGGTCGTTGGAGTCAGTCATGAAACATGGAAAGCGTGGCGCGGCCACCTTGGCAATATGACAGGACATATGATGCCAGAATTTGTGATCCATGCGCTGTCGGTTGGTGGCGGCACACTGGCGATTTCGCCGATGCCGGGGCGGACCGGGGCTTATGCGACCGACCGCGATTGCCTGCTGGCGTGGCGTCCGGTGATGGTTGTCAGCATGACGCCTCTGGCCGAACTGGCCCGCAAGGACGCGGCGGGCCTGATGGGCGATCTGGCGGCGGCAGGTATTGCGTGGCGGCATGTGCCGGTCGAGGATTTCGGTGTGCCTGATGCCGCGATCAACGCCTCCTGGCCTGTCATCGAGTCCGAAACGGTGGCGACATTGGCGCATGGCGACCGGGTGCTGGTCCATTGCCACGGCGGTTGCGGGCGGTCGGGTATGGCGGCACTGCGCCTGATGATCGCCGCGGGTGAGCGGGCTGACGCCGCCTTGATCCGGCTGCGATCGGTGCGTCCTTGTGCTATTGAAACGGCAGCACAGATGGCTTGGGCAAAGGGGCGGACACGATTTTCGCCGCATGGCCTTGGCGGGGAAGGTGGGCGATGTGGAGAGTGACCTGCCGATTGCGCTGTTCCAGTCTGATTTGCATCCGGCGACGCTGACCTTCGACACTTCTGGATTTTTGGACGGATCGGTTACGGCGGCAATGGTGGCGTCGGTGTTGCGCGATCTGCACGCGCCTGCCGCGATCCGGGCGTTGCGCGTTGTTTTGCCGGATCGAACTGACGTCGCCCCATTGGTTGCCACCGGCTTTACCGTCACACGAAGGACGCGGCTGATATGCTATGATCTGACCTTGCCCGACCATCCTGCAATGGCAACGGATATGCCCGACGGGATGGCGGGTGAATGGGTGCCGCGAAGTGGACGGGCCGATTGGGCAGGCTGGTTTGCGGCACATTGGGCGCACTACAAAGGGCTGCACTGCGACAACCCGTCCTGCAATCTGGGGTTCGTTGGTCGCGCGGTGGTCTTTGGTGGCGTCGATCTGGTTGAAGGGTTGTTCGTGCGCGACGCGGCCGGCACATTGCGCGGCTTTGCCAGTCTGCGCACCGATCAGCGGATCGGGTGGGTTGGCGGTAATGCTGACTTTGCGGCGTGTTTGCTGGCGACCGCGCTGCGCCGAGCGGCGGCGAACGGCTGGGCGCGCGCCACGGTCGAGGTGGACGACGACGACACGGCCCTGTGGGGCGCGGCACAGGTGACGGCGCGCGACATCGTCGCCACATTTCTGACATGGACGTGGGACCGCCCCGCCGTCGAAAAATCGCTCTAACCCGTCAGGACAGCGGGCAATCCCGCACTTTGAGGGTCAAAGCAATGCGATCCTGCTGGTCGAATCCCAACCCGGACACGTTCAGCGACAGGCTCTGCGCCGTGATGGTCAGAGCGTTGGATTTCAGTGGCAGAGTGGTGTCGTCAAGGTCGATGGCGGCATCGGTTATCAGCACGCATTCGGTTGGAAACCGCAGGATGTAGCCGTTGAATTTGGCGATGGCAAAGGCAGAAGGTTCGGCGGTTTCATAGCTGAACACGACGCGGTTGGCGCTGACGTCGATCAGCACTGGCACCACGTCGATCCCGATCAATCCTTCCGGTTGCATGCCGAACTCGGGGCCGTCGGCAACCACGCCGATATAATCGCGGCTGGTCAGATAGGGGGTGGCGGGATCATCATAGGTGCTGACGTTGAAAATGACCTTGCGGCCCATCAGGCCGGTATCGTCGGCATGCGCGGGCATGGCCGCGATGAGCAACGTCGCAAGGCCCAGCCATTGCAGCACCTCAGGCGGCCAGACCCTTGGACCCCAGTCCAAGATATTTCTGCCGCCGGTCGTTGCGCAGGTCTTTGCCGGATTTGCCGCTGAGGTCCTGCAACATCGACGTGATCGCCTCGCGCACGGCATGGAAGGTTGCCGCAGGGTCGCGGTGGGCGCCGCCGACGGGTTCCTTGATGATAAGATCGCAAACCCCCAAATCGCGCAGGTTTGGGGCAGTCAGGCGCAGGGCCTCGGCGGCTTCGCGCATCTTTTCGGCGTCTTTCCACAGGATCGACGCGCAGCCTTCGGGGCTGATGACCGAATAGATGGAATGCTCCAGCATCGCCACCCGGTTGGCCGTGGCGAATGCGACGGCACCACCCGATCCACCCTCGCCGATGATGATGCTGATCAGCGGCACCTTGATCGCCAGACACATCTCGGTTGACCGCGCGATGGCCTCGGATTGGCCGCGTTCTTCGGCCCCTTTGCCGGGATAGGCGCCGGGGGTATCGACCAGCGTGATGACGGGCAGGCCGAACCGGTCGGCAAGGTCCATCAGGCGGATCGCCTTGCGATAGCCTTCGGGGCGGGCCATGCCAAAATTATGTTCGATGCGCGATTTGGTGTCGTTGCCCTTTTCGTGCCCGATGACCATGACGGGCAACCCGTCGAACCGGGCCAGACCGCCCATGATGGCGTGATCGTCGGCAAAGTTCCGGTCCCCTGCCAGCGGCGTATATTCGGTGAACAGGGCGGCGATGTAATCCTTGCAATGGGGCCGGTCCGGGTGGCGGGCGACCTGACATTTGCGCCAAGGCGTCAGATCGGCATAGAGCGCCTTGATCATGTCTGCGGCCTTTTTGTCCAGCGCCTTGGCCTCTTTTTCAACGTCCATGCCGGTGGTGCCACGAGCCAGGGCGCGCAGCTCTTCAGCCTTGCCTTCGATTTCGGCCAGCGGTTTTTCGAATTCGAGGTAGTTGGTCATGCACGCCTCCTGCGGATGCGGTCGATATAAGGCCGCGGCGGGGGGCAATGCAACGCGGCCCGCACAAACCTGCGATTGCGATGACGCGCTGGCGCGACTTGGGAAGTGTCAGATGGCGCGGGCCCGGTTGTTGCGCGCACCATGTTCCAGTTCGATCAGGCCCAGCGCCTCCATTACGGGCATGACATAGTTGGCGAAACGCCCACGGTAGCCTTTGCGCAGTCCGTAATAACCGCCGACAGGGTTGCCGGGGTCGCGGGCCCAGTGTTCGATGCTTCCCTCGGGCGTTGGTTTGCCTTCGTCGGCGTTGCCCAGCGGCATCCAGTCGCCGTGCGCCCGCAGCATCGCATGGCAGTCTTCGATGGCGCGCAGGGCATAGGTCAGTTGCGTACTGCCCACCTGCACCACGATTTTCGGCGGCGTCGCGTCGGGGTCGCGCCAGACCAGAAAATCAGACCCAAGCGGCGGCGTCTTCAATTGCCAAGGGTCGACTTTGGTGCCGGTTCCGTAGGTGACGCCAGTCATGGTGAAAATCCTTTGCCGGTCACACCGCTGGTATCACATTTTGCGTTGGCGGTCATGGGGTCTTGACGGGCGGTTTGCGCTGACCCAAGACCTGACAGACCGTCCGTCCAATAAGGAGATCGCGCCATGCGCACCGTCTATCTGAATGGCGACTACCTGCCCGAGGCCGAGGCAAAGGTCAGCATCTTTGACCGCGGTTTCCTGATGGCCGATGGCGTGTATGAGGTGACCAGCGTGCTGGGCGGCAAGCTGATCGACTTTGACGGACACGCCGCGCGTCTGGAACGGTCGCTGTCCGAACTGGATATGGCAAGCCCGATCGGCACCGACGATCTGCTGGCCGTCCACCGTGAGCTAGTCCGCCTGAACGATATCACCGACGGGATGATCTACCTGCAAATCACCCGTGGGTCGCCCGGCGACCGCGATTTCGTCTTTCCCGATCCGGCCACGACCCCGTCGACCATCGTGCTGTTTACCCAAAGCAAACCGGGGATGGACGACAATCCGCTGGCGCAAAAGGGGATGAAGGTCATCACCATCGACGATGCCCGCTGGGCGAGGCGCGATATCAAGACGGTGCAGTTGCTCTATCCGTCGATGGGCAAGATGATGGCGAAAAAGGCCGGGGCCGACGATGCCTGGATGGTCGAGGATGGGCATGTCACCGAAGGCACGTCCAACAACGCCTATATCGTCAAGGGCAGCACGATCATCACCCGGCATCTGGGCCATGAAATCCTGCACGGTATCACCCGCGCCGCCGTCCTGCGGTACGCCGCCGAAGCGCAGATGCAGGTCGAAGAACGCAGCTTTACCGTGGCCGAGGCGCTGGCGGCGGACGAGGCATTCATCACCTCCGCCAGCATGTTCGTCATGCCGGTGGTGCAGATCGACGACACGGCTGTCGGTAGTGGCAAGGTCGGCCCGGTGGCGACACGACTGCGCGAGATTTACCTTGAGGAAAGCCGCAGGGCGGCGGTTTAGCGTCAGTCCTGCGCCTGCCAAAGACCCGGAAAGGTCCGCACGATTCCATAATCGTCGACCACGAATTCGCCTGCGTAATCAAAGTCGGGTGCGGCGTAATCATACGTCGTCTCGCCGGTGCGATGGAACGACATGCGCAGCGGTTTCAACTGCCAGTCGTCGGGGTCAAGCCACGCCGAAGTCAGATCGGCATTGCTGCCCACTGGCAGGTCAAGACGGCGGATCATCAGCGTCTTGGTCGCCGGGGTCAGCCCCATGTCGATATCGCGCACGGTCGGGCCGATGTCGGTGGCGACGCCGTTCAGCGTCCAGATCCGGTTTGCGTCCCGCTCTACCACGTGGCTCTGATTTCCGATGTCGATCCGCGCCCGCTGCGTCGCCCCCGATTGGGTGGCGCGGATGCGGTAGTGCATGGTTTCTGCGCCTTCAGCCGCCAGCGACCCTTCGATCAGCAGGTCGTCGCCGGTTTCGGCAAACCGGCAGGCGTTGTTGCCGGGGCGGTCAAGCCGCACCCAAAGGACCGCGCGGGCACCGGCGATCATCGCTTTGCTCCAGTCACGTTTTCCGCAAAGGCTTTGGCAAATGCCTGCTTCTGCGCCGAATCCGCATCGGTCTGGTGCTGTGCCTGCCAGTCGGCATAGGGCATGCCGTAAAAGGCGGCGCGGCCTTCGCCCTTGGTCATCGGGATGCCGCGCGCCTCGGCGGCCTCCTGATACCAGCGCGACAGGCAGTTACGGCAGAACCCGGCCATGTTCATCAGGTCGATGTTCTGCACGTCGGGGCGTTTGTCGATCAGGTGGTCGCGCAGGGTGCGGAACGCTGCGGCTTCGAGTTCGATCCGGGTCTGGTCATCCATATCGTTTCCTTTCAAAGGCCCGATGCGGACAGCACTTCGGTCAGGATCGGGGCAAGTCGTGCGGCCCAGTATGCCTGTCCGGCGGCGTCGGCGATCAGGTCGTTCCTGAGTTCGATCAGAACATTGGGCCGCCCCGGTTGCAAGGCATGCCGGTCGATGGCGTCATCGGGCAAGTGGCCACTGTAGGGCTGGTTGTCGCCGATACAAAGGTCGGATTCGGCGTTCAGCCGGGCGATCAGCGGCAAGGCCAGCCGGTCGTCAAGGTGGCTGTAAAGGATGCCGACCTGCCACGGGCGCGGCGGGCGTCCGCGCAGTTGCGGGGTGAACGAATGGATGGCGCAGATCACCCGACCGGACCGGTCGGCAAGGGCACTGTAGGCCGCGTGATAGGGATCATACAGCGCCGCCTTGCGCCGGGCCAGTTCGTCAGTCCCGGCATGCCGGTTGGCGGGAATGATCGTGCCGTCATACAGCTTCATCAGCAGGGTGGGGTCGTCGGGGCCACGGTTCGGGTCGATGACCAGCCGCGAAAACCGAGACAGGATCGCCGGGGCGTCCAACCGGTCCGCCAATTCGCGAGTCAGCCCCGCCGCACCCACGTCAAAGGCGATGTGGCGGGCCATGTCCGACGGCAATAGCCCCAGATCGCCACCGTTGACCCAATCCGGCACCCGGTTGGACGCATGATCGCAGGTGACGAGCCAGCGCGACGGACGGTCGGTGCCGATCGTTTCGAACGCGTCTGAGGTGATGGCGGCAGTTGCGGACATTGACCCGCCAATAGGCCAGTTGTGGCGCAAAGTGAATTGGGCAATAAGGGCGCGACCCTGCCGTTAGCGGTAAACTTGCCATTATTTCTGCCAGAGGACTCCGCATGAGACGCCATCGCAACGTCAAGATCGTCGCCACACTCGGCCCTGCGTCCAACGATTACGAGATGATCCGCAAGCTTCACGACGCGGGGGCGGATGTGTTCCGGTTGAACATGAGCCACGGCGATCATGCGGAAATCAAGGCGCGCCACGACATCATCCGGCGGATCGAAAAGGACATTGGATCGCCGATTGCGATCCTGGCCGACCTGCAGGGTCCGAAACTGCGCGTTGGCGTGTTCAAGGGTGACGAAGCGGAACTGCTGGTGGGGCAGGATTTCCGGCTTGATCTGGACAAGGCCGAGGGTGATGCGACCCGCGTCTGCCTGCCGCACAAGGAGATTTTCGACGCGCTGGAGCCGGGCGCGTCGCTGCTGGTGAACGACGGTAAAATCCGCCTCAAGGTCAAGGATTGCGGCCGCGATTTCGCCAATTGCACCGTCGTCATCGGCGGCACGATTTCCAATCGCAAGGGGGTGAACGTGCCCGACGTGGTGCTGCCGCTGGCGGCGCTGTCGGACAAGGATCGCAGGGATCTGGAATTCGTCTGCGAGTTGGGCGTCGACTGGCTGGCGTTGTCGTTCGTGCAGCGGGCGGCGGATGTGACCGAAGCGCGCGAACTGGTCAGGGGCCGCGCCGCGATCATGTCCAAGATTGAAAAGCCCGCCGGGGTCAAAGCCTTTGACGACATTCTGGCGGTCAGCGATGGCATCATGGTCGCCCGTGGCGATCTGGGTGTCGAACTGCCGGTGCAAAATGTGCCGCCGATCCAAAAGCAGCTTGTGCGCAAATGCCGTGCCGCCGCCAAGCCGGTGATCGTGGCAACCCAGATGCTGGAATCGATGATCGAAAGCCCGATGCCGACGCGGGCCGAAGTGTCGGATGTCGCCACCGCCATCTATGAAGGCGCCGACGCGATCATGCTTTCGGCAGAATCCGCCGCTGGCAGTTATCCGGTCGAGGCGGTGACGACGATGGACAACGTCGCCATCGAAGTCGAATCAGACCCGACCTACACCGAAATCATCGAGGCCAGCCGACGCGCCAAGCGGCACACCGTCGCCGACGGGATCGTCGCCGCCGCCCGCGAGATCGCCGAAACGACCGACATCAAGGCGATCGCCTGCTTTTCGCAATCAGGGACGACGGCGCTGCTGGTCGCCCGTGAACGGCCGCGCGTCCCGATCCTGGCGCTGACTTCGGTCGAACGGACCGCGCGCCGGCTGTGCCTGACATGGGGTACGAATTGCGTCATTACCGGCCCGGTCGACCGCTTCAAGGCAGCGGTCATCGCCGCCGTCCGTGCTGCCCGCGATCAGGGCATGGTGAGGGATACCGACATGATCGTGGTGACGGCCGGGGTGCCGTTCAACACCCCCGGTTCGACCAACATCCTGCGGGTCGCCCCCTGCGAGGAACGTTTGATTTCCAGCGGCGATCCGGAGTAACCTTATCTAAGGACTTTTTGTTTAAGGGTCACGGGCATGGATACTGACCTGTTTTATGTGGTGGGACTTGTGATCGCCGTCTTCTCGATCCCGCCGATCATCGGTGCCATTTCGGATGGCCGGGCCCCCCGCGCGGCGGCGATCATGGTGCTGATCGGCGGAGGGCTGATCGCGCTGGCTGTCAACGACCGCCCTGCTGCCTATACGCTCAAGACGACCCCCGACGTGTTCATCCGCGTTGTCGCCCGCGTCATCAACTAATACCTTGCCTTGGGGCGGGGCCCCGCCTATACGGCGGCGTTCAACCCGCGCGTCCGGCCAAAGTGGCATGCCGAGTCGTGCGATTACCACTCGGCCCAAAGGAGATGGAAATGCCCAAGATGAAGACGAAATCGAGCGCTAAAAAGCGTTTCTCGATGACCGCGACCGGCAAGGTCAAGGCAGGTCAGGCTGGCAAACGCCACGGCATGATCAAACGCAGCACGAAGTTCATTCGTGACGCCCGCGGGACAACGATTCTTTCGGCACCCGATGCCAAGATCGTCAAGTCCTACATGCCCTACGCCCGCTAAGGAGAGCCGATATGTCACGCACCAAAGGTGGTACCGTCACCCATCGCCGTCACAAGAAGGTTCTTGACGCGGCCAAAGGCTATTACGACCGCCGTTCGCGCAGCTTCAAAGTCGCGACGCAGGCCGTCGACAAGGCCCAGCAATACGCGACCCGCGACCGCAAGAACCGCAAGCGGAATTTCCGCGCCCTGTGGATCCAGCGGATTAACGCCGGGGTGCGCATGGTCGATGAAACGCTGAACTATTCGCGGTTCATCAATGGTCTGGCGTTGGCCGGGATCGAGGTTGACCGTAAGGTTCTGGCCGATCTGGCCGTCAACGAACCCGACGCGTTCAACGCCATCGTGGCGCAAGCCAAGGCCGCGCTGCCCGCCTGACGGCGAGCATCGGTTGCCAGATTCAAAGGCCGTCCCAGACCGGGGCGGCCTTTTCGTTTGCGAGGGTCAAAGCGGAAAGAAGAAGCTGATCGCCGCGACCGAGGTCAGCCCGACGATCAGGTTCATCGGCACCCCGATCTTCAGGAAATCCGTAAACCGGTAATTCCCCGCCGCATAGACCAGCGTGTTGGTCTGATAGCCGATGGGCGTCGCAAAGCTGGCGCTGGCGGCGAACATCACAGCGACGACAAAGGGCCGGGGGTCGCTGCCCAGTTGCGTGGCAAGCGGAATAACGATGGGCGTCAGGACCACGGCGACGGCGTTGTTTGTCACCACTTCGGTCAGGAATGACGCCACTGCGTAGATCGCGAGCAGGGTCAAAAATGGTGGCAAACCCTGTAGCATGGGCGTGAGGGTCGCGACGATGAGTTCGACCGCGCCTGTCGCCTCGAGTCCGGCACCGATGATGAGCATGGCAAAGATCAGGATCAGGATCGACGCGTCGATCGAACTCCACGCTTCGTCGTTATCGATGCAACGCAACAACAGGATACCCGCGACGCCGATCAGGGCAAGGATGCCAATCGGCATGACATTGAACGCGGCGAGCGCGACGATGGCGATCAGCGCAAGGATCGCGATCGGGGCCTGCCGCCGCCGAAAGGCGCGCCCTCCCGGTGTGGTGATCGACACCACGTCACCGGATTCCGACAGCCGGTCGAACCCTTCGGTCGTGCCCTCAAGCAGCAGTTTATCGGACGGCCGCAGCCGCACGCTGGACAGGTCCGCCCCGGCGATGTGTCCCGGCCTGTGCGCCCCGAGCACCCGGACCCCACCGCGCCGCCCCAGCGCGAGATCGGCGATGCGCACGCCGGTACTGCGCCGCGACGGTGTCAGGATCGCCTCGACCACGCGGACATCCGCACCCGGTTCGATGTCAAAGGCGCGGCGCAGACCGGCACGCAGCCCCGAAACTTCTGCCAGTGTCAGCAACTCGGACGTCCCGGCGATGACGATGACCGCATCACCCTTTTGCAGCACACGCGCGGCAATATCGGTGCGGTCGATGATACCGCCCCGCCGCACCCCGATCACGCGCACGCCGTCGCGTTGAAACGTTGCGATGCTGCCGACCGTTTCACCGATCTTGGGATAGTCTTCGAGAACCATGATTTCCGACAGAAAATCGGTTTCCGCGCCACCGATACCCTTGCCGCCGGTCTGCCGGTCGGGCAGCAGCAGCTTGCCCAGGAACAACATCAGCACCGTGCCGACTGTCGCCGAGATCAGGCCGACCGGGGCGATTTCAAAGATCGAAAACGCCTCCATCCCATTGTCGCGGGCGATCCCGTCGACAAGGATGTTGGTCGAGGTGCCGATCAGGGTGCAGGTGCCGCCAAGGATTGCCGCATAGGACAACGGGATCAGCAGCCGGGTTGGGGCGACGCCCAGACTGGACGCCAGCCGGATCACCACCGGGATCAGCACCAGCACGACGGGGGTGTTGTTGACAAAGGCCGACCCGGCGATGGTGGCGAACAGAAAGATGCCGATGGCCAGCACCGGGTGCGTCTTGGCCTGCCCGATGACCAGCCGCGCCATCGCGTCCAGCACACCGGTGCGCACCAATGCGCCCGATATCACGAACATCGCCGCGATGGTGATCGGGGCCGAGTTTGAAAAGACCTGCATCACGTCACCAGCCGGGACAAGGCCCAGAACGATGAACAGTGCCGCAGCGCCGGATGCGGTGACTTCGGGCGGGTAGCGTTCAAGGATAAAGGCGACGAATAGAAAACCGAGGATCACAAGCGCGATGACCGCCCCGTGGGCTTCGACAAATGCGGGCATGCGATCACCATTCCGGTTGGGTCTGTGCATCAACCTAGGCCGATCATGGACGGTTCCACGTCTTGTCACGATGCCCCGGTCGGGGTAGCAACCGGGCAGACCGCAAGGGGTGCTGCGATGGACGATCTGAAAACCAAATATCTGCGCCTGATCGCCGCCGCCGCCGACGAGGCTGCGATCGAGGATTTGCGCGTGAGTGCCTTGGGCAAGAAGGGCGAGATCAGTCTGCAGATGCGCGCCCTTGGCCAGATGTCGCCCGAAGAACGTCAAACCGCCGGGCCGGCCCTGAACGCCTTGAAGGACGAGATCAACAGCGCATTGGCAGCCAAAAAGGCCGCGATGGGGGATACCGCACTTGATGAACGCCTGCGCGGTGAATGGCTGGACGTGACGCTGCCCGCGCGGGTCCGTCCGGCGGGCACGATCCACCCGATCAGCCAGGTCACCGAAGAGGTGACGGCGATCTTTGCCGACATGGGGTTCGCCGTTGCCGAGGGGCCGCAGATCGAAAGCGACTGGTATAACTTCGACGCCCTGAACATCCCCGGCCACCATCCGGCACGGGCCGAGATGGACACGTTCTATACCCACCGCGCCAGTGACGATGACCGCCCGCCGCATGTGCTGCGCACCCATACCTCGCCCGTGCAGATCAGGACGATGGAGGCGCAGGGCGCACCCTTGCGCATCATCTGCCCCGGCCGGGTTTACCGCGCCGACTACGACCAGACCCACACTCCGATGTTTCATCAGATCGAAGGCCTGGCGATCGACAAGACGATCAGCATGGCCAATCTGAAATGGGTGCTTGAGGAATTCTTTACCGCCTATTTCGGAACCGTCGTGAAAACCCGGTTTCGCGCGTCCCATTTTCCGTTCACCGAACCGAGCGCCGAGGTCGACGTGCAATGTTCCTGGGTTGACGGGCAGGTGCGCGTCGGCGAAGGCGACGGCTGGCTTGAAGTGCTGGGGTCGGGCATGGTCCACCCCAAGGTGCTGCGCGCAGCGGGGGTCGACCCGTCGGTCTGGCAGGGGTTCGCCTTTGGCATGGGCATCGACCGGATGGCGATGCTGAAATACGGGATTCCGGATTTGCGGGCGTTCTTTGATTCGGACCTGCGTTGGCTGCGGCATTACGGGTTTGCGGCACTGGACGTGCCGACGTTGCGGGGTGGGGTTTAGGATGAAAAGAGACGACGACTTCCTGCGTAGCCTTCTGCCCAAAGCGGAAGAGAGCGACTCACCATATTTATTCAAGCCAAATCGTCTGGGAATGACACCCGATGAGTTGAAGGAACGGTATCACATCGAGCTACTAAATGACGCCGGATTTCTAATCACTAAAAACGCGAGCCAGTATCAAATTTCTTCGGCGGGACATGACTACCTTGAATCCATTAGGGATGATGGTATTTGGCAAAGAACAAAGGCAGTGGTCGCTGAAACAGGCGGCAATGCCACATTGGAAATACTCAGATCGCTGGCATCTGGTTTTTTGAAGAAAAAATTAGCGATCGGACGGGTATAGACCTATGAAATTCACCCTGAGCTGGCTCAAATCCCACCTCGACACCAGTGCCACTGTGGCCGAGATCGCCGAGGCCCTGACCGATCTGGGGCTCGAGGTCAAAGGCATCGAAAATCCCGGTGAAAAACTGGCCGCGTTCACGATCGGCAAGGTGGTTCACGCCGAACAGCATCCCGACGCCGACAAGTTGCGGGTGTGCCGTGTCGCGACGGACGAGGGCGAATTGCAGATCATCTGTGGCGCGCCCAATGCCCGGCAGGGCATCACCGTTGTCGTCGCCAAGCCCGGCACTTATGTGCCCGGCATCGACACAACCATCGGCGTCGGCAAGATCAGGGGCGTCGACAGCTACGGGATGATGTGTTCGGAACGCGAGATGCAGCTTTCGGACGAACACGACGGCATCATCGAATTGCCGTCGGGCGAGATCGGCGAGCGGTTCATCGACTGGCTGGCGAAACACGACCCCGCCAAGGTCGATCCGGTGATCGAGATCGCGATCACCCCCAACCGCCCCGACGCGCTGGGCGTGCGCGGCATCGCCCGCGATCTGGCGGCGCGGGGCTTGGGCCGGGTCAAGGACCGCGATGTCGATCCGATCGAGGCCAGTTTTGAATCCGATCTGCACGTGACCATCGACGACGACACCCGCGATGGTTGCCCGGTCTTTGCCGGCCGTCTGATCCGTGGCGTTACCAACGGCCCCAGCCCGGCGTGGTTGCAGGATATCCTGCGGGCCATCGGCCTGCGCCCGATTTCGTTCCTCGTCGATGTCACCAACTTTTTCACCTACGACCGCAATCGACCCTTGCACGTGTTCGATGCCGACAAGGTGGCGGGCGATCTGCGCGTCCATCGCGCAGCGGGTGGCGAAACCATTGTGGCGCTGGATGACAAGACCTATACCCTGCAACCCGGCATGATGGTGATTTCGGATGACGTTGGCGTCAAAAGCATCGCCGGAGTGATGGGCGGCACGGCCTCGGGCGTGACGGCGGAAACGGTCAACGTGTTCGTCGAGTCCGCCTATTGGGATCCGGTGCAGATTGCGCTGACGGGCCGCGCGCTCAAGATCAATTCGGATGCGCGGTATCGGTTCGAACGCGGCATCGACCCGGCATTCACCCTTGAGGGGCTGGAACATGCGGTGCGGATGATCGTCGACAACGCCGGGGGCGAAGCGTCGGAACTGGTGATCGCCGGGCAGGTGCCACACGCCGACCGCGCCTATCGGCTGGATGCCAAGCGGGTGGTGTCGCTGGTCGGGATGGAGATCCCCGAAAGCACGCAGCGCCAGACCCTGACCGCGCTCGGGTTCCGGATGGAGGGCGACATGGCCCATGTCCCGTCGTGGCGCCCCGATGTGCAGGGCGAGGCCGATCTGGTCGAGGAAGTGGCGCGGATCGCGTCGCTGACCAAACTGGTCGGCAAAGCCCTGCCGCGCAGCCAGCCCGGCATCCCGGCGCCGATCCTGACCCTGATGCAGACCCGTTCGGGCAAGGCGAAACGCGTGGCGGCGGCGCTCGGTTACAACGAATGCGTGACCTATTCATTCATCGACCAAACGGCGGCCGGCCTGTTCGGGGGCGGCAGCGATGCGACGATGCTGGAAAACCCGATCTCGGCCGATCTGAGCCATATGCGCCCCGATCTGCTGCCCGGCCTTTTGCGGGCGGCGGCGCGCAATCAGGCACGCGGATTCGTGGATATGGCCCTGTTTGAGGTTGGTCATGCGTTTGCTGGCGGGGAACCGGGTGAACAGCACTTGATGGTCAGCGGGATTCTGGTTGGCCGCACCGGGCCGAAGGACGTTCATGGCACGTCGCGTCCGTTTGATGTTTACGACGCCAAGGCGGATGCCGAAGCGTTGCTGGCGGCAATGGGCGCCCCAGCCAAGGTACAGATCCTGCGTGGTGCTGCCGTCTGGTGGCATCCGGGTCGGCACGGGATGATCTGTCTGGGGCCGAAAAAGTGTTTGGGCGTGTTCGGTGAGTTGCATCCGCGCGTGCTGCGGGCGCTGGACGTCAGGGGGCCGGTGGTCGGGTTTACCCTCTGGCCGGAAGAAATTCCGCTGCCCCGGCAGACGGTCTCGACACGCCCGGCGTTGCTGGCGACAGATTTGCAGGCGGTCGAACGCGATTTCGCCTTTGTTGTCGATGCCGGGGTCGAGGCGCTGACCCTCGTCAACGCCGCCGCCGGGGCCGACAAGGCGCTGATCGCCGAGGTGCGCGTGTTCGACGAATTCATCGGCGGGTCGCTGGGAGAGGGCAAGAAAAGTCTGGCCATCACCGTGCGCCTGCAGCCGACCAGGGCCACGCTCAAGGATGTCGATATTGCGGCGGTCAGCGCGCTGATCATCGACAAGGTCGCCAAGGCGACGGGCGGCATTCTGCGCGGGTAAGGGTGTGTCCGGGTCAGCCTGACCGATCCGGTTCCAGCCTTATCCCCGCCTTTTTGTCCCGGCCTTGGCCGCTTTGCTACCCTTGCGGTTGCGGATATGCGTCTGCGCCACGGTTTCGCTGTTCTTGCGATCCTCGCGCAGCAGTTTGCGCCAGCGACTCAGGCGGTCGGGGTCTACCGTTCCGGCGGCGATTGCACCCTGCACAGCGCAGCCCGGTTCGCTTTCGTGTTCGCAGTCGCGAAACCGGCACTGGTCGGCCAGTTCGGTGATTTCGGCAAACGTCACTTCGATCCCCAGCGCTGCATCGGCCACCCCAAGGCCGCGCATCCCCGGCGTGTCGATCAGCCAGCCACCGGTCGGCAGACGGTGCAGGCTGCGTGATGTGGTCGTGTGCCGCCCGCGTGCATCGTCCTCGCGGATGCCTTGGGTTGCACTGGTGCCGCCGGTCAGGGCATTGGCCAGCGTCGTCTTGCCGACGCCTGACGATCCGGCCATCGCAACCGTCTGGCCTGCGCCGCACCACGGCGCCAACTGGTCCACCGCCGCCGCGGTTCGCGCATCCAGCGTCAGGGCGATCAGCCCCCGCCCCAACGCTGCGGCCCGCTGCCGATAGTCGTCGGGATCATCGCAGAGATCGGCCTTTGTCAGCAAAATCACCGGCGTCACCCCGGCATCGTGCGCCAGCGCGAGGTAGCGTTCCAGCCGCGCGGGATTGAAATCAGCGTTGCAGGAGGTGGTGATGAACAGCGTGTCGACATTGGCGGCGATCAGTTGCCGCGCCCCGGTCATGTGATCAGACCCGCGTTGCAGGGTGCTGCGCCGGTCAAGGCGCCGGATCAACATGCCTGTTTCGGGGTCGGCCAGCACCCAGTCACCGACCGCCATGTCGCCGGTCGACTGCCCGGTCGGCATCAGCAGGTCGCGCGGGCCGCGTTCTGTCAGCGCCCCCAGACGGTTGCGGTGGACGGACGCGATCCGGGCAGGCTGGGCGATGACCGGATCGTCCGCCTTGATCTGGCTGCTGAATTCGGCCGACCAGCCAAGGTCGGCAAGGGTGGGTCGGGTCAATTCACACGCCTTTCCCGGCGTGGACATAAGCGGCTCGGGGCGGTCAGGTCTATGCTGCCTGAACGGAATGAACATGGGTCATGTCTGGTCTCCGTTCGGTTCGTGGCCGGGAAAACAATAACCACCGGATCGGACTCCGTGATACGGCTTTGCCGTTTCACTTTATCCTTCGCCATGAATTCGCTCAGCGAATTCATGGTGAGAGGCTGACAACGACCCAAGCGGGGCTCGTTATGGCTGCTACCTTCCGGTCCTGACCAGGTTGGCGAGGCGCCTGCCCGCGCCAACCTCTCGCCTCCGATATAGGGCCGGTGCGACCGGGGCGCAAGTCAGCTGCCCGTCAGCCCATTTGGACAGATCAGCTTCGTGAATGCGGCATAGCATGTGGTCATCTTGCCGAACCCCTCGACCCTGACCCGGGCCAGCAATTTGGCGTCCGTATAGTCGACCGCCAGCGCGGCACGGGCGATGTCGGCACAGGTCGCGGTGTTGGCTTTGCAGGCCGCCAGCATCAGCACCGCCGCCGGATCGGCGATGTCGGACAATTCGCCTGCGGCGATGGCCTGTTGCAGCAGCGCGTCGATCTGAGAGTCGACGTCGGCTGCGGTCGGCTTGGTCAGGTAGGCGGCCAAGGCGACAAGGCCAAGAGCGACGATGATGAATTTGAACATGGCGCGGCCCCTGCTGTGCATCTGTCCCCGCTATCGCCCTGCGACGCGTCAAAGGTCAATGGCATAGCGCCAGAAACCCTCGGTATCCGGACCGACATCACGGATCGTGCGACCCCTCAGCGATCCGAGGTGGGCGCGTCCGCCGGGGCCGCTGCTGAAGATCGCCGATGTGCCGGGCATCGGGACAAAGCGCCAGTTCAGGGTGTGGGCTGGGTCGATCGTCTGGTTGGTGCGGATATGGGCGACGATGGCATCGCGCAGGGTGACGGGGGTGGCGTGGACGACGCAGGCGCCCGTCAGCATCCGGAAATCTCCGCCGCCTCCAGCCCGGTAGCTGTTTGTCACTACCAGAAATTCGTCCGCTTCGTCCACTGTCTTGCCGGCATGGGTCAGTCCGACGATCCGTCGCGCCTGCGGGTCAAGGCACTGGCCTCCGGGGCCATAGCGCGGCGGAACGGACAGGTCGATCTGATAGTCCAGCCCGAAAATCACGTCGAAATTGTAGGACGGGATGCAGGGGTCAAGCAGGATCTGGTCCTGCGTTCCCGGTGCGATCTGGCGGAACAGAGACGCCGCCTGTTCCAGCCAAGCGGCCACCTGTGCGCCATTCAGGCGCAGCACACACAGCGTGTTCGGAAATTGATACATCTCGGACGCATTGCGCAGCACCAGCGGGCCAGCAGGAATATCGATGTAGTTGTCAGGACCGCCGCGCCCACCCGCGCGGACCGGGGCAATGGCCGACAGCAGCGGCAGGCTGTTGCGCAGATCGGCGGGCAGGCCGGGCGTGACCATGGCAGTCTGGGCATCGGCCACTAGCCGCAGGGTCGGGTCAGGGGCAACCTGTGCAAAGTAGCTGTGCAGGGGCCGCGCGGTGTGCCCGATCGGCTGGCGGATAAAGGCGAGCGCGCGGGCATGATCGGCGCTGGTCGCATCGACAATGGGCGCGTCGCTGTCGACCAGCGGCACCATCCCAAAGGCTTCGCGCCGGGCGATGGGCAGGGCGCGGCTGGAATGGGCGTGGATTTTCCATGCCCCCGTGGCACCGCGATCAAGGATCAGATCGATCACCCCAAGATGCGATCCGTAGTGCCCCGGCATCACCACCGGCTTGCCGTGCAGAGTGCCCGCCACCGGGTCGATCGCCGGTCCGGCGGCAAAGCCCGGCCCCGGAAACACGTCATGTGTATGGCCCAGCACCAGCGCATCGATCCCCGGCACGGCGGCAAGGGCCAAACCGGCGTTTTCCATGAACGGTGAATGGTGGCACGGCCCGATCCCGGTGTGCCCGAGTGCGATGACCAGATCGGCCCCGGCGGCACGCAGGCGCGGCACGTGGATTTCGGCGGCGGCCAGTATATCCTCGGTCGTGATGGCGTTTTTCAGAATATGGGCGTCCCATTTGGTAATCTGGGGCGGGGCAAAGCCGATGATTCCGATGGTCAGATCGTGCAGGCTTTGATCTGGGCTGCGCAGGCGTCGGGTCAGCAACGTATAGGGCCGGGCGAACGACAAACGCTGGGGCGGACCGGCCCCCGCGCGGCCCATCACATTGGCCGACACCACGGGAAAGTCGGCCCCGTCGATGGCGGTACGCAGATAGTCAATGCCATAGTTGAATTCGTGATTGCCCAGACTGGCCGCGTCATAGCCCAACGTGTTCATTGCCGCGATCATCGGGTGCGGGGTGCCGTCGGGCGCCAGAGCCACCATATCGGCAATCGGCGTGCCTTGCAGGAAATCGCCGTTGTCCAGCAGCAGACAGTTCGCCACCTCGGCGCGCAACTTGCGTACCAGTGTCGCGGTGCGGGCCAGCCCGATGTGCGCCGCAGGGCGGTCGGCGAAATAGTCGTAGGGCAGCAGGTTCACATGCAGGTCGCTTGTCGCCAGCACCCGCAGATACAGGCGGGCGCCGCCGCCGATGCGGGTCGCATTGTCCGGTTCGATCCGTGTCACGCTATCCCCGCTGTCCCCCTCATCAGATGCAACCATAAGCTGAAACAGCAGCAAGAAAAGGGGCAGGTCGCGAATGGCTTTGCCAAGCCACCGCAGGCATGGCAGGACGGCAACATGCGGTTGGCAGAAACGGTGACATTCGGTGGCTCGGGACTGGACCGGGCCGGACACCTGCGGGCGGACGCGGCGCGGCTGGCGGACGGTCCTGCGGCGCGGGTGATCGTGCTGTGGCGCGGCAAGCCGCTGATTCGCGGCGATGAATTGCTGCACCTGCCTGCCGATCACCCGCTGCTGGCCGATGCCGGCACCGACCGTATCTTTCTTGGCTGCGACGGCCCGACGTTTGTCTTTGCCGCCGATCTGTCGGGATGGCAGCCCGCCGACCTGGATGTCAGCGCACTTGGTGCATTCCTCGACCTGTCAGAACAATTCCATCCCGCCGCGCCCGGTGCCGTCTTTGCCGAATTGCGCGGTCTGATGGTGCGCCTGTCGCGGCGCGATGCCGAACTTGCGGCGGCTGCAAAGGCGGTCATGGCCTGGCACGACGGCCATGGATTCTGCGCCCGCTGCGGGGCCGCTTCGCTGGTCGCGATGGGCGGCTGGCAGCGCGATTGTCCTGACTGCGGTACGCATCATTTTCCGCGCACCGATCCTGTTGTCATCATGCTGGTCACGCGCGGCAACCGGGTGTTGCTGGGCCGCTCGCCCGGCTGGCCCGAAGGGATGTATTCGCTGCTGGCGGGCTTCGTCGAACCGGGTGAAACGATCGAGGCCGCAGTACGCCGCGAGGTTGCCGAGGAATCCGGCATCATCGTCGGACCCGTCGTCTATCTGGCCAGCCAACCATGGCCTTTTCCCGCGTCGCTGATGATCGGCTGCGCCGGAGAGGCCGAAACCGACGCGATCACCGTCGATCCGACCGAGCTTGAGGATGCCATTTGGGTCAGTCGCGAGGAGGTTGTGCAGGCATTTGCCGGGGAACATCCGCGCATCAAGCCCGCGCGCAAGGGGGCGATTGCACATTTCCTTCTGCAAAACTGGCTTGCGGACAGCCTGGATTGACGCGACAGTCTGAACCCAATGGCGGCCCCCTTGCCGGGGTGACAGCCGGAGTAGACACGCGGGGAAGACAGGCGGGCGCATGAAGTTTTCGACCAAGGAAGATATCGAAGCGCCGATCGACTATGTGTTCACCAAGGTCACTGATTTCGTTGGTTATGAACGGTCGGCCCTGCGTCGGGGGGCCGACATCAAGCGGCTGGACAGCGCCCAAACGGTGGGCAAGGGCGCGGCATGGGCCGTGCAATTCACCTTTCGCGGCAAGCCCCGCAACGTGCAGGCTGAAATCATCAGCTATGACCCGCCCAACGGGTTCAGTGTCGACGCCGTCAGCCCAGGTATCAACGGATTGACCGCGATCGATCTCGTCCCCCTGTCGCGCAGCCGCACGCGGTTATCGGTCACGCTCGAATTGAAACCGAAAACCCTGTCAGCCCGTCTGATGGTGCAGTCGCTGAAACTGGCCAAGACCAACCTGACCAGCCGGTTCAAGACCCGCGTATCCCTCTTTGCTGAGGATATCGAGGAATCTTTCCGCAAATCGCGCTAGTCAGCATGCCGCCGTGCCGCTGCCGGATAAACCCCCAGCAGACGGATGTGGTCGGTAAAATAGTCCAGTTCCTCCATCGCCCTTTTGACGTGGGCGTCGTCCGGATGGCCTTCAATTTCAGCATAGAACTGGGTCGCGGTGAACTGGCCGCCGACCATGTAGCTTTCCAGTTTGGTCATGTTCACCCCGTTGGTCGCAAAGCCGCCCATCGCCTTGTAAAGCGCCGCAGGAATGTTGCGTACGCGAAAGACGAAGCTGGTCATCATCCCCAGATCGCCGCGCCGCGACGTGTCGGCGTCGCGGGCCATCACAAGGAATCGGGTGGTGTTGTTGTCATTGTCCTCGATATGCCGGGCCAGCACGGTCAGACCATAGATCTCGGCGGCGATTTCGGAGGCCAGCGCCGCCTCTGCCGGATCGTTCAGGGCGGCGATTTCACGGGCGGCGGCGGCGTTGTCCGACCAGTTCAGGGTGGCAATGCCGTGTTCGCGCAGAAACCCCCGCGCCTGCCCCAGCAGGATTGACATCGACCGCGCCCGTCTGACCTGCGCCAGCGTCGTGCCCGGCACCGCAAGCAGGTTGATGTGGACCCGCACGAAGGCCTCGTCGACGATGTGCAGCCCGCTTTCGGGCAACAACAGGTGCACGTCAGCAACACGCCCGTAAGTCGAATTCTCGACCCCGATCATGCCCAGATCAGCGTCGCCCTGACGCACAGCGTCGATCGCATCCTCGAATGTCGGACAGGGCAGGGGGTCGTAGCCAGGACGGGTGTCGATACAGGCCTGATGCCCATAGGCCCCCGGTTCGCCCTGAAATGCGATTTTGCGGGTCATGGCGGCGGTCCCTTGTATGGCGCGGGCAAAAATGGGCAATTCGTCGCGCCACTATACCTTGCAAGATCGGGCGTGAAGCGGATAGATACCCGCAAAACTGCGAACGGAATGGAACGCGACATGTTCGACACAATGACCATGACCAAGACGCTGGGCGCCTTTTGCGGGGCTTTGCTGGTGTTTTTGCTGGGGTCCTGGGCGGCCAATACCGTCTATGGCGGTGGCGAGGGCAGTCACGGCGAACATGAACAGGCCTACACCATCCCGGTCGAGGATGCCGGGGGTGCACCTGCGGAACCCGTCGATGCCGGTCCGCCCTTCGAGGAACTGTTCGCCGCCGCCGACCCTGCCGCCGGCGAAGCCGTGTTCCGCAACTGCCGGTCGTGTCATGCGCTCGAAGAGGGCAAGAATGGCACCGGCCCGACGCTTTACAACGTTGTTGGCCGACCGATCGACGCCGTCCCGGACTATAACTATTCCGGGGCGCTGTTACAGGTCGGCGAGGTCTGGACGCCCGAAAACATCAACCACTTCATTACCAACCCCAAGGTCGCAGCACCAGGCACCAAGATGACCTATGCCGGGCTGGCCGATGCCACCGACCGCGCCAACCTGATCGCCTATCTGGCAACCAATCCGGGCTAATCGCGGCTCTTGCCTATCCGGGGACCGTCCGGCACGGGCGGCCCCTTTGTGTTTTTGCACGGTCTGGTCACAGCCGTTCACGCATTCTCAACTTGAATGTTGACCGACCGCCCCTTTAGCTTAGGCGCAATGTCGTTTCCCCGACCGGAGAGCCCCATGACCCCGATCCGTCGCACCCCCACAGATGCCCGCGTCCTGCCCGACTGGCGTGTATTGCTGAGTGCCGGGGCGATCCTGATCGGCGGGGCGATCTGGGCCGGGCAGGCATTCGCGCAGACCGACGAGACAATCATCACCAGCCACGGCTATTCCAAATATGGCGAACTGAAGTATCCGGCCGATTTCGCCCATCTGGATTACGTCAACCCCGACGCGCCCAAGGGTGGCGAGATTGCCGAATGGGCCCAGGGCACCTTCGACACGATGAACCCCTATTCGCGCGACGGGCGCGGCGGGTCGTTGGCGACGATCGGCTACGAAAGCCTGCTGGTCGGCACCGCCGACGAAGTCAGCGCCGCCTATTGCCTGATCTGCAGCACCATCGAATACCCCGAAAGCAAGGCCTGGATCGTCTTTCACATGCGCCCCGAAGCGATGTTTTCCGACGGCACTCCGCTGACGGCCAACGATGTCGTGTTCTCCCATAACCTGCTGGTCGAACAGGGCCTGCCGTCCTACGCGGAAATCGCCAAGTCGCTGATCGGCAGTCTCGAGGTGATCGACGATCACACCCTCAAGGCGATTGTGGCGACGGGCGCCTCTGCCGACGAGGCGTTCAGCCTGATCGGCGGCACCCCGATCTGGTCAAAGGCCTGGTACGACAAGACCGGCGCGCGGCTCGATGAAACCCGGATGGAAATCTCGCCGGGGTCGGGGCCTTACGTCTTCGACAGCTTCCTTGCGAACCGCCAGATCATCTACAAGCGCAACCCCGATTACTGGGGCGAAAACCTGCCCATCAACATCGGGCGCAACAACTTCGACACCATCCGGATCGAATACTTCGCCGACAGCACGGCGGGTTTCGAGGCGTTCAAGGCAGGCGAATATACATTCCGGCAGGAAAGCAGCTCGCTCAGCTGGGCGACGCAATATGATTTTCCGGCACTGTCAAAGGGCTGGGTGGTCAAGGACCAGTTGGCCAACGGCAGCCTGCCTGGGGCCTTCGGGATGGTGTTCAACCTGCGCCAGCCCAAGTTTCAAGATATCCGCGTGCGTCAGGCCATTGCGCTAATGTTCAATTTCACCTGGACCAACGATACGCTGCAGTATGGTCTGTTTTCACAGCGCGAAAGTTTCTGGCAGAACAGCGAACTGGCTGCGACCGGCGTGCCCGAAGGCCGCGAATTGGAACTGCTGCAATCGGTCGCCGACATGATCGACCCAAGCGTCCTGACCTACCCGGTGACCGTGCCGCATACATCGGACGCGTCGCAGCTTGATCGCGGCAATCTGCGCCGCGCACTGGCCCTGATGCAGGACGCCGGCTGGACGGTGAACGCTGCTGGCAAGATGGAAAAGAACGGTCAGGTCTTCACCATCGAATTCCTGTCGGGCAATCCGAATTTCGAACGTATCATCACGCCCTACGTTGACAACCTGTCGCGCCTTGGCATCGACGCCGAATTCAACCTTGTCGATCCGGCGCAGTACACCAACCGCGACCGCGCCTTCGACTGGGACATGATCTATGACGGTTATTCCAACAGTCTGGACGAAAGTCTGGGGCTGAATCAGCGCTATGGCAGCAATTCGGTGTCCGACGTGTTCAACCCGTCGGGCTATTCGTCGCCCGCCGTAGACAAGCTCATCACCGATGTCGTCGCGGCCAAGACCTACGAGGACATGGCCGCTGCCGTGCGCGCCATCGACCGGATCATGCGGCGCGAGGTCTTCGTGGTGCCAGCCTGGTACAACGCCAATTACTGGGTCGCCTATTTCGACATTTTCGAACATCCCGACACCCTGCCGCCCTATGCGCTGGGCCAGCTTGATTTCTGGTGGTTCAACGCCGACAAGGCCGCAACGCTCCGCGCCGCAGGGGCGCTGAAATAGGGCGGGGCCTCGCAGGGGGCGGGTAACAGATGGGCGCGTATATCTTTCGACGGCTTCTGCTGATCATTCCGACCTTGGTCGGGATCATGATCATCAACTTTACGCTGACCCAATTTGTCCCCGGCGGCCCGATCGAACAGATCATCGCCACGATGGAGGGCAAGGGCGACGTGTTTCAGAACATCGCCGGCGGCGGCGGCGATTCCGAGGTGATCAGCGAGGCAAGCAACACCACCTATGTCGGCGCACGGGGTCTGTCGCCCGCCTATATCGCTCAGTTGGAAATCGAATTCGGGTTCGACAAGCCGCCGCTGGAGCGGTTCCTGCTGATGATGTGGAACTACGCCCGGTTTGATTTCGGCAAGAGCTTTTTCAAACCCCAAAGTGTCGTCGAACTGGTGCTGGACAAGATGCCGGTGTCGATCACTCTGGGTCTGTGGTCGACGCTGATCGCCTATTTCATCTCGATCCCGCTGGGTATCCGCAAGGCGGTGCGCGACGGGTCGCGGTTCGACACATGGACCAGCGGCGCGATCATCGTCGGTTACGCGATCCCCGGTTTCCTGTTCGCCGTCCTGTTGATCGTGCTGTTCGCGGGCGGATCATACTGGCGAATCTTTCCGCTGCGCGGGCTGACCAGCACGAATTTCGATGACCTGAGCCTGATCGGCAAGGTGCTGGATTATTTGTGGCATATCACCCTGCCGGTGCTGGCATCGACCATCTCCAGCTTTGCCACGCTGACCCTGCTGACCAAGAACAGTTTTCTGGATGAGATCAAGAAACAGTACGTCATGACCGCCAAAGCCAAGGGGCTGACCGAACACCGGGTCCTGTATGGGCACGTGTTCCGCAACGCCATGCTGATCGTGATATCGGGTTTTCCGGCGCTCTTCGTCTCGGTGTTCTTTGGCGGGTCGGTCATCATCGAAACGCTGTTCAGCCTCGACGGGTTGGGGCGGCTTGGTTACGAGGCGGCGATTGCACGCGATTATCCGGTCGTTTTTGGCACCCTGTTCGCATTTTCCCTGATCGGTCTGGTGGTCCATATCCTGACCGACATCACCTATGTGCTGGTCGATCCGCGCATTGATTTCGAAGGCCGGGGCTGATGCGCCTGTCCCCCCTCAACCAACGCCGCTGGCGCAACTTTCGCCGCAACCGCCGGGCGTGGTGGTCGCTGGTGATCTTTTCGCTGCTGTTCGGCCTCAGCCTGTTTGCCGAGTTCATCGCCAACGACAAACCCATCTTGCTGTCCTATCAGGGTGAATTGCGGATGCCCGTCTTCAGCTTTTATTCCGAACAGGATTTCGGCGGCGATTTCCCGACCGAGGCGGGGTATGGCGATATCGAAACCAAATGCCTGATCCGCACGGGCGGGCTGGCCGATGCCTGTTTCGACGACCCAGGTGCGACGCTGGCCTCACTTGATGCGGGCACGTTGACCGACCCGGCCTTGCAGCGGGGCTGGATGATCTGGCCCCTGATCCCCTATTCCTACGACACGATTGTCGACGTGCCGGGCGTCGCCCCATCGGCCCCCAACGCCACCAACTGGCTGGGCACCGACGACACCAAACGCGACGTGACGGCGCGGATCATCTACGGGTTCCGCCTGTCGATCTTTTTCGCGATGATCGTCACCGTCGCGGCGTCGGCCATCGGCATTACGATGGGTGCGGTGCAGGGCTATTTCGGTGGCTGGACCGACCTTGTCTTGCAACGGTTTCTGGAAATCTGGAACGGGATGCCGTCACTTTATGTCATCATCATCGTTTTCGCCATTCTGGGCCGAAGTTTCTGGCTGCTGGTGTTCCTGATCGTCCTGTTTGGCTGGCCGTCGCTGGTCGGGCTGGTGCGGGCCGAATTTCTGCGGGCGCGTAATTTCGAATACGTCCGCGCGGCACGCGCGCTGGGTGTGGGTGACCGCACGATCATGTTCCGCCATATCCTGCCCAACGCGATGGTGGCGACGGTAACGATGCTGCCGTTCCTTGTGACGGGGGCC
>JBBSBK010000018.1:0-45423 GCA_038251315.1 Rhodobacterales bacterium
GCGGTGCTTGGGGCGCTGGAGGCACCCGAACGGGCCGCCGTCGAAAAGGCACTTGCCTACCCCGAGGAATCCGCCGGGCGGCATATGCAGGTCGAAATCGTGCGCGCACCCGAACACTGGACGGTGGGCGAGGCGATCGACTATCTGCGCCGCGACGACAGTGATCTGCCTGAACAGTTCTATCACGTGATTCTTGTCGATCCACGGTTCAAGGCGGTCGGTTATGTCACGCTGGGCCGGGTGCTATCAGCGCGGCGCGACGTCAGGCTGCGCGATATCGCCGAGGAAAGTTTCCGCACCTTCAGCGTCGATCAGCCGGCGTCGGAAGTCGCCTATGCGTTCAACCACTACCATCTGATTTCCGCGCCCGTGGTGGATGCCGATGACCGCCTTGTCGGCGTCATCACCATCGACGACGCGATGACCCTGCTTGACGAGGAACACGAAGAGGATATCCTGCGCCTGGCCGGTGTCGGCGAAGGCAGTCTGTCGGACAACGTGATCGAAACGACCCGGCAGCGGTTGCCCTGGCTGGCGGTGAATCTGGTCACGGCGATTCTGGCATCGCTGGTCATTTCGATGTTCGAAACGACGATCTCCGGGCTGGTGGCGCTGGCTGTGCTGATGCCTATCGTCGCCTCGATGGGGGGCAATGCGGGCACCCAGTCGCTGACCGTGGCGGTGCGCGCCATCGCGACCCGTGATCTGACCGGATCGAACGTCTGGCGGGTGATCCGCCGCGAGGCGGTGGTGGGCCTGATTAACGGGCTGATCTTTGCTGCAATCATGGGCCTGATCGGTTGGGCGTGGTTCGCAACTCCGCTGCTGGGCGTGGTGCTGGCGGTCGCGATGGTGGTCAATCTGGTCGTCGCCGGGCTGGCTGGCACCGGCATCCCGATCCTGCTGGAACACTTCGGAGTCGATCCCGCGCTTGCCTCGGGGGCTTTCGTGACGACGGTGACGGATGTCGTGGGCTTCTTTGCCTTTCTGGGGCTTGCGGCGCTGATCCTGATATGACCGACCTTGCGGCGATCAAGGCGGCGGCGCGCAGGACGGCCATTGTGCGCCGCGCGGCGGCCCATGCTTCCGGGGGCGGCACGGCGGCGCATCTGGACGCGGTGCTGGCGGCGCACCGGGGCCGTCCGCTGGCCGGGTACATGGCGATGCGCACCGAGATCGATCCGGCTGACGCAATGACCGCCGCCGCCGCGTTCGGCCCGGTCTGCGTCCCGGTCATCATCGGCGCGGGATTGCGGTTGCGGTTTCGCCAATGGACGCCGGGCTGCGCGATGACGTCAGGCCCGTTCGGCGCATCGGTGCCCACCGATGGCCCCTGGATCACCCCTGACATTCTGATCGTGCCGCTGGTCGCCTTTGATCGCCGGGGCGGTCGGCTGGGTTATGGCGGCGGGTTCTATGATCGGACGTTGCAGGAACTGCGTTCTGCGCGGCCGACACTGGCCATCGGGTTTGCCTGGGCTGCGCAAGAGGCCGACGATCTGCCGCTCGAACCGACCGACCAACCGCTTGACCTGATCGTGACCGAGGCGGGACTGATCGAGAGCTGAGGCGGCAATCAGGGCCGAGCAGTCACCAAAAGCGCCCTGATCTGACCAGTGATGGGACCATCGCCAAAGTCTTTGCGCAATGCGTCTGCGACAAGAGCCGTGATTTCACCCAGATCGGCGCCCCGCGCCGCGATCTCGTTGCGCAGGGGCGTGCCCTGACAATAGGCGGTCGCCGCCGCATCGGCCGACGCGGCCCGGGCCATATGGTCATGCGCGACAATGTCGACCGCGCCGAACCCCGCCTCGGTCAAGTGCGCCCTGATCGTATCGGGGTCATGATAGCCATGCGGGGTGCGTTCCATAAAGACCGGAGGATCGTCGGGAAATCGCCCGGCCAGTGCGGCATTCGCAGCCTTGACGAAATGATTGGCGTCGACACCGTCCCAGGTATTGAAAATGAACAAGCCGTCGGGCGCCAGAACCCGGCGCGCCTCGCGGTAGCCCTGCACCTTGTCGGGAAAGAACATCACCCCGAACTGGCACAGCACGCTGTCAAAGCTTTGGTCGGCGAAGGGCAGTGACAGCCCATCGGCCTGCTGGAATGTGACCCGGGCATCGGTTGTCGTTGTCGCGGCGCGCTGCAGCATCGCCGGGTTCAGATCGGTGGCGGTGATCCGCACAGTGTCAGGCAGACGGGCCAGAATCGCCCGCGTCAGCGCCCCCGTTCCCGCCGCAACTTCGAGGATGGATTGCGGCGCCAGCGCCGCAACCTGATCGGCCATCCGTGCGGCGTAGGGATCAAACAGCATCGGGACCATCAACGCATCGTAGATGTCAGGGATCGGGCCTGCGAAAACGCGATCGATTTCGTTCATGATGACCTCATTTGCTGCTGTTGCGGCACGCTACCATATCGTTTCGTTCGACTGACCAGCTATTTTCACGGCACGGGCCTGCGGGCGGCGCCGGCCCTGCGTGCCGTCTTGTCTTGGCTGAACCCGATGCCTATGACATGGCGTCATGAAAATCCTGTTTCTTGGCGATGTGATGGGCCGTGCGGGGCGTGCCGCAATCACGGCGGAATTGCCGCGGTTGCGGGCTGACTGGAGCCTTGATTTCGTTGTGGTCAACGGTGAAAATGCGACCTCGGGCGTTGGCCTGTCCGCCGCCCATGCGCGTGCGATCCTCGACGCCGGGGCCGATGTCGTCACCCTTGGGGATCATGCGTTCGACCAAAAGGACATGCTGGCCCATATCGCCACCGAACCGCGGATCATCCGCCCGCTGAACTTTTCCAAGGCGGCACCGGGGGTTGGGGCGCGGGTGTTCGACGCCCCCGGTGGCCGCCGCGTGCTGGTCGCACAGGTGCTGGGGCAGGTGTTCATGAAACGCCCCTTCGACGATCCGTTTTCGGCTATCGACGCCGTGCTGCGCCAGTATCCGATGGGCGGACAGGTTCAGGCATCCCTGATCGACGTGCATTGCGAGGCGACCAGCGAAAAGATGGCGATGGGCCACTTTTGCGATGGCCGCGCCAGCATCGTTGTCGGCACCCATACCCATGTTCCGACTGCCGATGCGATGATTCTGCCGGGCGGCACCGCCTATCTGACGGATGCGGGCATGTGCGGCGATTACAATTCGGTCATCGGCATGGACAAGGACGAGCCCCTGCGCCGCTTCATCACCGGCATGGCCAAGGACCGGTTCGAGCCTGCCGCCGGGGACGCGACGCTGGCCGGTCTTTACGTCGAAACCGACCACCGCAGCGGCAAGGCGACTCGCGTGGTACCGGTTCGCCAAGGCGGCCTGTTGCCGCAAGCCGGTCCTGCATGAGCGGTGATCGGCCTCGGTTGACCGGGGTGCTGGTGGTCATGGGGATCGGCTGGGGCCTGAGCTGGCCACTGGCAAAGATCGCCGTCAGCACCGGGCATGGGGCGTTCGGTCTGATCTTTTGGCAACTGGTGCTGTCGGTGGTGTTTCTGGGCGCGATCCATCTTTTGCGCGGCGGCAGCTGGCCGATCCGTCGGCGCACCTTGCCCGTGCATGGCACGGTCGCCCTGTTCGGCACCATCCTGCCCGACGCGATCACCTATCCGGCGGCGTTTCACCTGCCTGCCGGCATCTTGTCGATTATCGTCGCGGCGACGCCGATGCTGTCGTTTCCTATCGCCGTCGCGCTGGGTGCGGACCGGTTCGCAGCGCGCCGCCTGCTGGGGCTGACGCTTGGGCTCGTGGGCGTCGGCCTGATCGTGATGCCGGGGGCGGGGGTGTCGGGGCCCGTGCTGACCGTCTGGATTTTGGCCGCGCTGCTGGCGCCTCTGTGCTATGCGATCGAGGGAAACTTTGTCGATACCTTCGGCACTGCCGGGATGGGTGCCATTCAAGTGCTGCTGGGGGCCTCGATGGTCGGGTTGGTCGTGGTGACGCCGCTCGCACTGGCCACAGGGCAATTCATTGTTCCTGTCCTGCCACTCGGAGGCCCGGAATGGGCACTTGTCGGAGCGGCGACCATCCATGCCGCCGTCTATACCTTTTATGTCTGGCTGGTCGGGCGGGCCGGTGCGGTGTTCGCCGCGCAGGTCAGCTATATCGTGACGCTCAGCGGAGTCTTGTGGTCGATGGCGATTCTTGGCGAAAGCTATGCCGGGCTGGTCTGGGTCGCGCTGGTGTTGATGGTCGCGGGTGTCTTTCTGGTCGCACCCCGGCCTCCCAAGCCCCTTGATCCGGCTGCGACGTGACAGCAGGGTGCGCGGCAACAACATGAGGCACGACAGATGACCGATCTGATCCAGTTCACCCCGATCCAGGAGGCGCTGATCGCACTGGCCGTGCTGGCGGGAATGTTCGTTCTGTTCCTGCGCGAACGCTACCCGACCGAGGTGATCGCCATCGGCGGTGCGGCGCTGCTGATGGTGCTGGGCATCCTGCCCTATGCCGGGGCGGTCAAGGCGCTGTCGAATTCGGCGCCCTGGACCATCGCGTTCATGTTCGTCATCATGGGCGCGCTGGTGCGCACCGGGGCGCTGGGGGCGATGACCGGGCTGGCGCAACGCCATGCCAAGACGCATCCAGCACTGGCGCTGGCGGGCATCATGGGGTTCGTCCTTCTCACGTCGGCCTTTGTCAATAACACCCCGGTCGTCGTGGTGATGATCCCGGTGTTCGTGGAACTCTCGCGGACCCTCAAGGTATCGGCCAGCAAACTGCTGATCCCGCTCAGCTATGGGGCGATTGTCGGCGGCACGCTGACGCTGATCGGCACGTCAACCAACATCGTCGTGGACGGGGTCGCGCAGCAATCGGGGCTGGCCCCCTTCACGATCTTTGAAATCACTCCTATCGGTGCGGTCATCGCCGCATGGACGATGTTATATCTGTGGCTGTTCGGCAATCGTCTGCTGCCCGACCGCGCTACGATGGCCAACTTGCTGTCCGATCGCTCCAAAAAGCGGTTCTTTGCCGAAGCGGTAATTCCCGCCGACAGCAATTTAATCGGGAGGCAGGCGGTCGATGTGCAACTGTTCAAGCGCGAAGGCGTGCGGCTGGTCGACGTGGTGCGCGGCGATTTGTCGTTACGACGCGATCTGGCTGCGGTCGTTCTGGAGGTCGGCGACCGGGTCGTGCTCCGCACCGAAATGACCGAAATCCTGTCGCTGCAAACGAACAAGAGCCTGCGCCGGGTCGATCAGGTGTCAGCGGTCGAAACCACCACCGTCGAGGTCCTGATCACCCCCGACTGCAAGATGGTTGGCCGCACGTTGGGGTCGATGCGCCTGCGCCGCCGCTATGGGGTCTATACCCTTGCGGTGCACCGACGCGACCGCAACATTGGTCGGCAGCTGGACGATTTGCTGGTACGGGTCGGCGATACACTGCTGCTTGAGGGAAGTTCGGCCGACATCCAGCGCCTTGCCGCAGAAATGGATCTGGGCGACGTGTCGCGCCCGTCGGCTCTTGCCTATCGCCGCAACAAGGCCCCGATCGCCGTGGCGGCGATGCTGGGAGTTGTCGTTCTGGCCGCGTTCGAGGTCGCGCCGATCCTGTATCTGGCGTTTCTGGCGACGGCGGTCGTGCTGCTGACCCGCTGCATTGATGCCGAAGAGGCCTTTGCATCAATCGACGGACGCCTGCTGGCGCTGATATTCGCGATGTTGGCGGTTGGCGCGGGGTTGGAGGATTCGGGGGCAGTCAGCCTGATCGCCGGGGCATTAGCCCCGGCAATGGCCGACTTGCCGCCGTTTTTCGTGGTGTTCGGGGTCTATAGCCTGTCGATGGTGCTGACCGAACTGGTATCCAACAACGCCGTCGGGGTGGTCATGACCCCCATCGCAATCGGTCTTGCGGTGGCTTTGGGGGTTGATCCGCGGCCACTGGTTGTGGCGGTGATGATGGCGGCTTCGGCCAGTTTTTCGACGCCCATCGGCTATCAGACCAACACGCTGGTTTACGGGCCAGGCGGCTACAGGTTCACCGATTTCCTGCGCATCGGTATCCCATTGAACCTGTCGCTGGCGGTCGTTTGTTCGCTGGTGATTCCGTGGATCTGGCCGTTGTAGCGCGGTCGTTCTAGATGCCCCGCAGAATCGCGAGCGCTTCGGCGTGAATCGCCAGATTTGCTGCGGCAAGCACCTGCCCGCCGTCATGCGCCGGGCCGCCCTGCCAGTCGGTGACGATCCCGCCAGCGGCCTGAACGACGGCGATGGGGGCATGGACGTCGTAAGGCTGCAAGCCCGCCTCGATCACCAGATCGACCTGCCCCGCCGCCAGCAGAGCGTAACCGTAACAATCCATCCCGAAGCGGGTCAGGCGGACCTGTGCTGCGACGGTGTCAAAAGCGGCGCGTTCGGCCGCGGTGCCAACTTCGGGGAAAGTCGACAGCAGGGTTGCGGCGGACAAAGGACGTGGCGCGCGCACGCGCAGCGGTTTGTCTCCCTGCGGCCCGCTGACCCCGGCCTGACCAAAGCCGCCGGAAAAGCGCTCACCGATATAGGGTTGGTCGATGATACCGAACAGCGGGCCACTGGCATCCGATACCGCGATCAGCACCCCCCAGGTCGGGGTGCCGCTGATATAACCGCGGGTGCCGTCGATCGGGTCAAGCACCCAAGTCAGGCCGCTCGTGCCTGTGGTCGGCCCGTATTCCTCGCCCAGTATCGCATCCATCGGGCGCTCGACCGCCAGAATGTCGCGCATCGTGCGTTCGGCGGCGCGGTCTGCTACGGTGACGGGATCGAACCGGGCATCGGCCGAGGCCTTGTCGTCGGCCGCCAGCCCCACCGTGCGGAAATGTTGCAGGGTGACAGGACGGGCAGCATTGGCCAAAAGGTGCGCCACCCGGACCAGATCGGCCCGCGTCGCGCTGTCGTTTGTCGTCATCACCCTGCCCCCTTACGCTGAGGGCGATCTAGGGGTTTGGCGGGTGCGGGGTCAAGCCGCCTCGCTCAGCACGCGGGCGAGATCGAACAGACGGCGGCGCTGGTTTTCGGGAATCGCGTAATAGGAGCGCAACAGTTCGAGTGCCTCTCTGTCCGACAGGATATCTCCGGGCATGTCGGAATGAGGGTTGGTGGTTTTAGGTAATTCAACCTCCATGCCTTCGAAGAAAAAGGCAACGGGAACGCCCAGAGCATGGGCGATATCCCACAAGCGCGAGGCACTGACGCGGTTCATCCCGGTCTCGTATTTCTGGATTTGCTGGAACTTGATCCCGACCTGTTCGGCCAGTTGCTGCTGGGTGGTTCCGTTCGTCCAGCGCCTGTGCCTGATCCTTTTTCCGACATGCAAATCAACGCGGTGTTTCATCTTGATCGTCCTCTTTACTTTGCATTAACAAAATGTTGGCGAATTCTGTGCGACCAGACTTTCGGCGCATTTCAACAAGTCATCGCAGGAAGACCTGAATCAAGACCGCCGCGAACGCTGTCAGGTAGAACACGCTTTGGTTGCATCCGTCCACCTGACCTTTAGGACAGGTTGCTACGCTGACAGGGTGCATCTGCGGAAACACTTTGACGCCGCCGGCGGTTTTCTTTCCGCCATAGCGGAATTAAGTCTGGCGCCAGAGTTTTGGATGGGAGCAGCGGGATGCAGGCGTTTCAGGTCACGGATTTTGCCGCCTCGCCGGCGCTGGACGAAGTGCCCCCGCCCCGCCCCGGCCCCGGCGAAGTCCTGATCGCAATTGCAGCCTGCGGGCTGAATTTTGCCGATCTGCTGATGGCCAAGGGAACCTATCAGGATACCCCTGCCCCGCCCTTTACCCTGGGCATGGAGGTCTGCGGCGTTGTCCTGGCGCAGGGGCCGGGGGTCAGCGCCCCGGCCATCGGGGCGCGGGTGGCCGTCTTTGGCGGCAAGGGCGGGCTGGCCGAACAGGGGGCGTTCCCAGCGGCCCTGTGCCGGGTGGTGCCTGATGCGATGCCTGACACCGTGGCGGCCGGATTTCAGGTCGCCTATGGCACCTCGCATCTGGCGCTGACCCGGCGGGCCCGATTGCAACCCGGAGAGACGCTGCTGGTGCTGGGTGCCGCCGGGGGTGTCGGCCTGACGGCGGTCGAGATCGGCAAGGCAATCGGGGCGCGGGTCATTGCGGTGGCGCGGGGGGCCGAAAAGCTGGCCGTGGCGCGGGCCGCCGGGGCCGATCACGTGATCGACGCGGGGGCCGACATCACAGTGGCGGTCAAGGCGCTGGGTGGGGCCGATGTGGTTTACGACCCGGTCGGCGGCGATCTGTTCACCGCCGCGCTCAAGGCCTGCAACCGCGAAGCGCGGGTGATCGTCATCGGCTTTGCCAGCGGCACGGTGCCGCCGGTGCCCGCCAACATCATTCTGGTCAAGAACATCAGCGTCATCGGGTTCTACTGGGGTGGCTATCTGGCCTTTGCCCCCGACGTGCTGACCGACAGTCTGGCCGCGTTGATGGACTGGTATGTGGCGGGACGGCTGAAACCGCGCATCAGTCACACGCTCCCCCTCGCGCAGGCGGGCGCGGCGCTGGCACTGCTGAAATCGCGCACCTCGACCGGCAAGGTGGTGGTCACGATCTAAAATTACCCCACGGCGTGCAGGACGGTTCGCGCGGCCCCGTCATGCGCCGCCCGGTCGCCATAGGCAGCGCGGATCATTGCCGCAATCGCCCGCGTCACATCGGTCTGGTCGCTGCGTTGCAGATACATGTTGATCCGCTGCAACCCCAGATCGGGCAGCGCCCCGCCATGCTGGATCAGCGCGGTCTGCGGGGTCACGTCGCTAGCCAGTGCGGCGCGGACTGCCAGATCGGCGCTGACCGAAACCTTGACCGCGTTGTCGGTGTCGGATTCGACCGCCCTGATCCAGGGGATCTCAGCCGCGTTCAGATGGCGCAGGACTCCGGTGTGAAAGATGCACTGGGTGCAAAAGGCGATCGGCAAGGGCCGGACGCGCCAGGCAGTGCCGTCCAGCGCGCCGATCCAGACCAGCGGCAGTTCGGTCAGGGTTTCGCCGTCTGCGTCGACCCGGTCTTCGGTGGTGATGATGACATCGGCCTCGCCCCGCGCGAACATTTCTTTCAGCGACCGGGTGTTGGCCGAAATCAGGCGGACCCGCATCCGGGGAAAATCCTTGGCGAATTCACGCAGGACGCGGGGGATCGCCGGATAGATCACGTCATGTGGGACACCAAGGCGCAACTCCCCCTCGAACTCCTGGGCGGTCAGGCGGGCGTAAATTTCGTCGTTGACGGCCAGCATCCGGCGGGCATAGCCCAGCAGTTGTTCGCCCGCTGGGGTCAGCCCGATGGTGCGGGCAGTGCGGTCCAGCAGCCCAAGGCCCAGCGATTCCTCAAGCCGCTTCAACTGCATCGATACCGCCGACTGGGTCAGGTTCATGAGGCCCGCTGCGCGGGTCACGCCCCCGGCCTCGGCCACGGTGACGAAAGAGCGCAGGGCGGTCAGATCAAGGTTTCTTGGCATATCACGATTCCTTATGTCGAAGTCATGAAACATTCATTTTCAATATGTGTCAACAGGGGCTATTCATCACCCTATGTGATGCAAAGCGCGTCATTCATCCGAATCATAAAGGCACCGCCATGACCACCCTGACCCACAACTGCACTACACTGTCTGCCACCCGACCGCGCGGATTCTGGACCCGTCTGGCATCGGTCGGCACCCTTTATCGGCACCGCCGCGCGCTGGCCGAGATGCCGTCGTACATGCTGGATGATATCGGGATCAGCCGGGCCGAGGCGATGGCCGAGGCCGCCAAACCCCTCTGGGACGTGCCGCAGCACTGGCTGAAATAGCGACAATTCGTCTCAGTTTCGTGGGTTCGACCCTATTCCGGGGCATTTCAGTCGTAAATCTGCACGGTGGCACCGGTAAATCCTTGAAACCTGTGCCCGGCCTGCCAATATCGGACGCAAGGAAAACCGCGCAGGCAATGTGCGGCCCGACAGTTCAACCTTGGAGGCTGAAAATGGCACAATTCGATACCGTCCGTAACGCCGGCGCGATCCGTGGCGCGGCTGTGGACGAAGGGCTTCGCGCCCACATGAATAAAGTTTACGGCACCATGTCGATCGGCATGGGGATTACAGCGCTGGCATCTTGGGCGATTTCGGGTATCGCGACCTCGGCGACCCCGACAGCCTATCAGATCGGCACCAGCACCTACCTGACCGATTTCGGCTACGCGCTCTATGCCTCGCCGCTCAAGTGGCTGGTAATGTTTCTGCCGCTGATCATGGTCTTTGCATTCAGCGCAATGATCAACCGGCTGTCGGCCGCCGGGGCGCAGACGTTCTTTTACACCTTCGCCGCCGCGATGGGCGTGTCGATCTCGTGGATCTTCCTGGTCTTCACCAGCTTTTCGATCGTGCAGGTGTTCCTGATCACCGCGATCGCGTTCGCCGGTCTGTCGTTCTGGGGCTACGTGACGAAAAAGGACATCTCGGCCTGGGGCAGTTTCCTCATCATGGGCGTGATCGGCCTCATCGTGGCGTCGATCGTCAACATCTTCCTCGCGTCGCCCGCGATCATGTTCGCGATTTCGATCCTTGGGGTTCTGATTTTCGCCGGGCTGACCGCCTACGATACCCAGAAGATCAAGACGTCGTATCTGGAACATGCCCAATCGATGGACTCGGAATGGCTGGGCAAGTCGGCGATCATGGGGGCGCTGAACCTCTACCTCGACTTCATCAACATGTTCATGTTCCTGCTGCATCTGTTCGGCAACCGCAACTAAGCCGACCATCAGACACGCCAATCGGGCCGCCTATTCGGGCGGCCCTTTTGTTTACGCCCCGGTTCGTGCGCTGGACCTTTGGGCTAAAGCGTTTTGCGTTTGATCGGAATCGCAAGTCGCTGCCTCTCCCTTCGGTCGAGCGCGATTTACGATACCTCTGTTTCAGATAAAGCGTAAAGCGCGTTAACTGATCTGCAAAAGCTGCGCCGTCCCCTGCGCCCCGTTCTGGCCATTGCCGGGCCACGTCGGAACCGCGGGAAAATAGCCGCCCGGCGGATAACCGCCCGGCGTACCCCAACCGGGGACCGGGCCCATCGTCTTGCAGTCGCTGCTGGTCGAGAAAACGCCCGAGGTTGATCCGTCGTCACCCGGCGCACCGGGCTGCCCGCCCGCACCAAGGCCGCCCGCTTGCCCGCCCGCCCCGGCGGCCACATTCATCGACGACTGGCCGCCATCGGCGATGTTCTTGGCCCGCACGATGATCGTGCCGCCATTGCCGCCCTGCCCGCCACCGCCGCCCACGCCGCTGCCGCCGCCAGGGCCGCCGTTGCCGCCGTGCTGACCAAGTTCGCAGTCTTCGCCATTGCCCCCCTTGCCGCCTTTTCCGCCATCCTGACCCTTTCCGCCTATGCCGCCAGCGCCGCCAACGCCGCCCTTGGACGACAGCGTGATGAGTGCCGAAAACGACCCGACCTCGATATCCAAGGTACCACCATGGGCCCCTGGGCCGCCGGTACCGCCCTGTCCTCCCTGCACACCCGGACCGCCCGGACCGCCATTCTGCGCACAATCGTCGTCGATCCAGTTGCAGTTGGCATCGTTGCCGTTGATTCCGCCACCGGCGGGATTATCAAAGTCGAACCCTTGGCCGCCAGCATTACCGGCAACACCGTCTGCGATGATATTTACCATTTCAATGTTTCCCTTTGAATGCTTCAGTTCAGCCAGACCGGCGGGATTTTTCTCGCTTCGACCTTGATCGCGTCGTGTTGCAGGATGCGATATCGGTCAAGCCGGTTGGCCCAGATTTTAAGATAGCCGCCGCGGTGGACAAAACTGCCTGTGCTGTGGATCCAGATATTGTAGGCAAGCAGCGATTTGACGCTGGTTTCGACAGTCATCGTTGCATTCCTTGCAATGGTGATGTCGAGGACAGCGGCGATCACAATGACCGGGCTATGGACAAGCACGTCAACCCATTTGCGCGTCGCGATTGCGACCGGGCTGTCCCATGCGACCCGCGCGTTATTATGTGAAGACAGGACGGTTCCGAGGGCCGGATTATAGGTCTTGCGAATCCGGTCATAGGCTTGGCGTATCGGACTGCCCTGCATGGGTGTGGTGACGCCAGCACTGTGGGAATCACAATCGCAGCCAGCGGATCCCGAATGGGGCGTCCGCATCGCCATCGTCAAAACTGCGTCATCATCCGCGCGCATCGCTTCGCGAACTTTGGTTTCAGCCAGACCCGCCGGAACAAACCCAAGCGCCTGAAGATGTTCAAACTTCCTTGGACGCACAGTTGCGAAAACGCCATTGCAGCGCTTGTTGTCCGGCGACAGCCGAAAACTCTCGTCTTCTTCAACGTCTATGTCCTGCCTGTCGCGCTTCAGAAATGTCGCGATCTCGTCGGGTTCGATGTTTTCGCAGCCTTCAAATGAGGCCGCGTCGTCAACGTCACATAGCATATCAGTCTCCATCCAAAATTGACCGGATGCTCGACGATACTGGTTAAAATCTCCTGCGCTCGAATGACCGTTCTTCTGCAATTCCCCTAGAGACAGGCTAGCACGGTGCATTCGATGCCGATAGGGTCTATCGTTGCATGACACCTGAGCGGCCATGCAATTGCGACATCAAACGACTGGGTGCACAAAAAAAGGCCGCGCAATCTGCGCGGCCCTGTCACTGTCACATTTCAGGCGATCTTACTTGATCTTGCCTTCCTTGTATTCGACGTGCTTGCGCACGACGGGGTCGTATTTGCTGACCGTCATCTTTTCGGTCATTGTCCGGGCGTTCTTTTTGGTCACATAGAAATGCCCGGTGCCTGCGGTCGAATTCAGGCGGATCTTGATGGTGGTCGGCTTGGCCATTTTCGGTCTCCTGCTCGCGGGCCGCAGTGCAGGGCCGACGCGTTCATCTGTTCTGAAGCCTGCCTTTTAGTGATGCACGGGGCCGAGTCAACCCGTGAAAAGAGTTGCTGCGAACGGAGTGGCGAGGGAGAGTGGCCGTATTTGGCCAAGCGTCAATCCCTTTCCCACACTTCCTTGCTACCGCCTTGCGCGTTTTGCAAGATTCACCCAACTTGGCAACCGAGGGCGCGCGCATTTGGCTGCGCCAAACGCTCTTGTGCCCGAGTGCTAGCGCCACGTTGGGCGTTTGGATGTGCGCGGATGGCCTGTAAGCCGGATTCTGTCCCCCCCGCTTGCGCGGGGATGGATGGCCATTCATCTGAAGCGGCTGTTGCCAACCGCCCTCTAGCTGCCAACCCGGACCGCTCGGGTTCAAGCTTCCCTGCCGGACCCGTATCCTTGCGGACGTGCCCCGGCGCGCGGTCCCTATTTGGCATTGCTCCCGGTGGGGCTTGCCGTGCCGCTTTGGTTACCCATCGCGCGGTGGGCTTTTACCCCACCGTTTCACCTTTTCCCCTGTAAACAAGGGTAGTCTGTTCTCTGTGGCGCTTTCCCTGGGGTTGCCCCCGCCGGGGGTTACCCGGCACCGTGCTTTTCTTGGAGTCCGGACTTTCCTCGACATTTCTGCCGCAGCCATCCAGCCATCCGCGCAATCGCCTGCTAGGCCCAAACCCCCGCCCGGTCAACGGGAAAGCGGCGGGCGAGATCCAGCGCGATCCCCATGTCAGCGGGGTCGAGCGGCCCCACGGCGCCAGGACGGTGGCGCAGGCGAAATGCCGCCAGCAGAATGTCCGACGATCTGGTCGGATCATAGCCAATCGTGGCCAACGCCGTGCCGAACGCGTCGGCGTTGAGTGGTGCAGGTTTAGCATCAGACCAGACCGCCAGCCCGCCCCGCGCCAGCCGCCGCCAGTCGAACCGGGGGCCGGGGTCAATTTTTCGCTCCGGTGCGCAGTCGGAATGGGCGATGACCCGTTCTGGCGGCACCTGCCAGCGGTCGATGATCCCGGCGAGCAGGGGTTCCAGCGCGTCCATCTGCGTCGCCGCAAACGGGGCATTGCCGGGATTAGCCAATTCGATACCGATGCTGCGCGAATTCACGTCTGTCACAGCACCCCAGCGCCCTGCCCCGGCATGCCACGCCCGTAATTCTTCGGGAACCAACGCCAAAACCTCGCCCCGCGCGGATATCAGGTAATGCGCCGAGACTTCGGTCGCGGGGTTGCACAGGGTCTCACGTGCCGCGTCGCAGCTCGTCATCGCAGTGTAGTGGATCACGACCAGATCAGGGCGTGCGCCATCTCGACGTGGGCCGTGGTTGGGCGATAGCGGCGTCAGTTCAGTTTCCCGCAGCCAACCGGAACGGGGCCGGATCCCACCCGCAGGCGAATCCATCGCCGTCGGGGTCAATCCCTTGGCGGTCGCGGTCAGGGCCACCATTGGCCAGAAAATCGCGCTGTGCCTCGTCAGGGCTGCGATACTTGGCGCAGTTCCTTTGGAAACGGTTCTGGCCGGACAAAGTCGACCGGCTATACCATTCCTGCCCCTTGGCATTGGGTGCATTGACCGCGAAATCGACGATATTGGGGCCCTCGTTGCCGTCGCGGTTGGGCACGGCGGTGGCATTGACCTGCTCGTAATTGGCGGCGTTGCGGGCGCGACGGGCGGCGTCGCTTTCGATGGTTTCGCGGCCCGACACGGCGGCGAAATCCTGTTCGTCGGAAATGCCGGGATTGTTGACCAGCGCCGGTGCCGCGTTGCCCGGCGTCGCCTCGATCAGCCCGGTCGTCGTGACAGGCGCGGCGGGAAGGGGTGCCGTGGTGCCCCCAGTACCAATTCCGGCTGCGGCCAACTGGCTCGACGGGATCGCGTTCGTCGCAACCGGCTGTGCGGCGGCCAACGGAGCGGCTTGCCCCGCGCCAAGCGGCGCGCCTGTGCTGGTGCCGGTCAGCGCCGCCTCGCGCTGGGCGCGTTCGACTTCATACTGGGCATAGTCATTGAACCCGACCCCGGCGCCGCTGTCGGGCACGCCCGAACTGCAGGCCGACAGGGCAAAGATTCCCGCGCCCAAGATCATCAACCGTCCAACCGTCATGCCCATATCCCTTGCGCCCCTTTTGGCCGCGCTGTTTACCACCACTGCGCCGGTTTGGCCACAAACCCGGCTGCACGTTCAAGTGAGTAGGCAATGTTCAGCAAATCGCCCTCTTCCCAAGGCCGCCCGATCAGTTGCAGGCCCAGCGGCAGCCCCTGCGCGTTCTGCCCCGTCGGCACCGCGATGCCGGGCAAGCCGGCAAGGTTGACCGTCACCGTGAACACATCGTTCAGATACATCTGGATCGGGTCAGCATCGGCCATGTCGCCAAGGCCAAAGGCCGCCGACGGTGTCGCCGGCGTCAGAATCGCATCGATCCCGGCGTCGAAGGCGAGGTCGAAGTCGCGCTTGATCAGCGCGCGGACGCGACGTGCGCGGTTGTAATAGGCGTCATAGAACCCTGCCGACAACACATAGGTGCCGACCATCACGCGCCGTTTCACTTCGTTACCGAAACCTTCTGCGCGGGTCTTTTCGTACATCTCGGTGATGCCGTCGCCTGCCGCCAGCCTGGCCCGGTGGCCAAAACGCACGCCATCGTAGCGTGCAAGGTTGCTCGACGCTTCGGCGGGGGCGATGACGTAGTAAGCGGGCAGCGCGTATTTGGTGTGCGGCAGGCTGATGTCGGCGATTTTCGCCCCGGCCTCCTTCAGCATCGCGGTGCCATCGGCCCATAGCGTTTCGATTTCCGCAGGCATCCCGTCCATGCGGTATTCCTTGGGGATGCCGATGGTCTTGCCGCGAATGTCACCAGTTAGCATTGCCTCGAAATCGGGTACCGGAATGTCGGCGCTGGTGCTGTCTTTCGGGTCATGCCCGGACATCGCCGCCAGCATGATCGCCGCATCGCGCACGTCCTTGGTCATCGGCCCGGCCTGATCCAGCGAGGAGGCGAAGGCGACGATGCCCCAGCGCGAAACCCGGCCATAGGTCGGCTTGATCCCGGTGATGCCGGTAAAGGCCGCGGGCTGGCGGATTGACCCGCCAGTGTCGGTGCCGGTGGCGGCCAGGCACAGGTCGGCGGCGACGGCACTTGCCGACCCGCCCGACGACCCGCCGGGGGTCAGCGCGGTGGTGTCATTGCCGCGCCGCCAGGGGTTGACCGCATTGCCATAGCACGAGGTTTCGTTCGACGACCCCATCGCGAATTCGTCCATGTTCAGCTTGCCCAGCATCACTGCGCCCGCATCGAACAACTGGCTGGTGACGGTGGATTCGTATTCCGGCCTGAACCCTTTGAGGATGTTCGACCCGGCCTGCGACGGCACGCCTTTGGTGCAGAACAGATCCTTGATCCCGAGCGGGATACCGTTCAGCGATGGCGCATCCGTGCCGCGCCGTTCGTCGGCGGCTTTTGCCTGCGTCCGGGCGATGTCGGGCGTCTTGTGAACGAAGGCGTTCAACGCGTCGGCCCGGTCGATCGCCGTCAGGCAGGCGTCGGTCAGCTCGACGCTGGTCAACTCGCCCTTGCGCAGTGCATCGCGGGCGGCGGCGATGGTCAGGCGGGTCAGATCGGTCATTCGACCACCTTGGGCACGGCAAAGAACCCCTCGCGGGAGTCGGGCGCATTTTTCAGGATCGCGGCCTGCTGGTTGCCGTCCGTCACCACATCGGCACGGCGCTTCAGGCGCATCGGGGTCACGGATGTCATCGGCTCGATCCCGTCGACGTCCACCTCGTTCAACTGGTCGATGAAACCCAGAATGGCGCTGAATTCGGCGGCGAGTCCCGGCAGGGCCGAATCCTCGACCTTGATGCGCGCCAGTTTGGCGACGCGGCGGGCGGTATCGGTATCGATCGCCATGGGGGCTCCGGTTTTTGCACTTCCGGTCGCGTTTAGCGCCCGTCAGGCGCGGCTTCAAGCACATGCCTGAGATAAACCACGATCTCGGGGTCGCGCCTTGCCTTCAATCGGGTGTGGATTATCCTGACGAATGTCAATCGTGGAAATGTACGGAAGGGCGCTATGCATATCACCTGGCTGGGTCATTCGGAATTTCGGATCGACATCGCGCAAGCGGTGCTGTTGGTAGACCCCTGGCTGGCCGGCAATCCGATGTTCCCCGAGGACCGGCGGGCCGAGGCGATCGGCGGCGCGACCCATATCCTGCTGACTCACGGGCACGGCGATCATTCGGGCAATGCGGTCGCCATCGCGCGGGAACTGGACATTCCGATCGTCTGTATCCACGAACTTGCCGAAATTCTCGAGACCGAGGGAGTGACCACCAGCGGTTTCGGAAAGGGCGGCACGGTGGACCTGGACGGCGCGGCTGTGACGATGGTCAACGCCAGCCATTCGTCAAGCATCGACTTTCGCGGCGATGGGCCCCAAGTCGGCGGGTCCGAAGCCGGTTTCATGATCGCCGCCGAGGGTCACACGATCTACGTCAGCGGCGATACCGACATCATGGCCGACATGGACTGGATGGGAGACTTGCACAAACCCGACATCGGTATCCTGTGCTGCGGCGGACACTATACGATAGACAAGGCCCGCGCGGCCTATGCAGCCAAACGGTATTTCAATTTTTCAACAGTGATCCCCTGTCACTACGGCACGTTCCCGATCCTTGCGCAGTTGGCCCAGCCTTTGGTCGATGCCCTGCCTGGGGTCAACGTGCTGACTCCGGCGGTGATGGAAAACGTGACTATCTGATTCTGGCCGTCAGGCATCCGGTGGCCGGATCGAACCCCATCAGGCGGGCGGCGCGGACGTTGAAACCGGCCGCGTCGTCAAGCCGGGTGCAGAACCGGAACTGGGTGTCGTTGATTCGCGTGTAGGCATAGGCTGTGCCGGTCGTCGGGTCGCGCGGATCGAAACGGATGACGCGACCGCCGCAATAGGTGGTGTCCGCGGCATCGGCAGGCAGGGTGCTACCGGTCAGCGGGCAGCGCAGGTAGCCTGCCATTTCGCGCAGGTCGAAATAGCGCAGGCGGTCGAGCCGTTGCGCCGTGCTGAGGTTGCCAGCGGCGATGACTTGTGCAGGTACCGGGGCCGCCACGGTTGCGAGAGGGCGTTGCTGCGGGCGCAGCGATGTGGCGACGGCACTGGCCGCGATAGCCGGTTGTGGGGTTGGCGCTGGCGCAGTCGCCGGTGTCGGGGCCGGTGCGGGGGCCGGTTCCGGTCCTGCCGGGGCTTCGGCCACGGGCGGCGGGGCGGGAGGCGTCGCACTGCCAAAGGAACCCGTCACCAAAACGACAAGGCCCAGCAGCAAGGTCAGACCGATGGCAATGAGCAGAACACGCATGGGATCGAACCTTTCGGGTTTGTCGCAGTGTGCAATCAGCACGCACCGCCATGCAAGGGAAAGGCAAAGGCTTGCAAGGCTTTTCGAAAATCTCTTTCCAGAGATTTCCCCTAGCGACGGGACGCGAAGAAATCGCGAAGCAGGGTCTCTGACGCGGCGGCGTTGATGCCATCGTAAACCTCGGGCGCATGATGGCATTGCGGATGCGCGAAGACCCGCGCCCCCTGCGCCACGCCGCCCGATTTCGGATCGGCGGCGCCGTAGTAGAGCCGCCTGACCCGGGCGAAACTGATCGCGGCGGCGCACATCGGGCAGGGTTCGAGGGTGACGTAAAGATCACACCCTGTCAGCCGTTCGCTGTCCAACGCCGCACAGGCCGCCCGAATTGCCAGCATTTCGGCATGGGCGGTCGGGTCGTGCAGTTCGCGGGTGCGGTTTCCGTCTGCCGCGATGACCGACCCGTCCGAGGAAACGATCACTGCGCCGACCGGCACTTCGCCACGCGCGCCGGCCGCACGGGCCTCTGCCATGGCGGCGTCCATGTGGCTGTTGAATGTCATGGCGCTTTCATGCGCAGCGGCGGTGCTTATGGCAAGTGGCCGAGCCTCCGGCGGGAGTTTTTATGGCAAAATGAAGCCGGATGATTGCGTTTGGACCCTGCGGGGCGCTATGGCGGGGCATGGGACAGGATACGCCAGCGGGCGACCGCATTGCCAAGGTCATTTCTCGCGCCGGCGTCGCGTCGCGCCGCGAGGCCGAGCGGCTGATCGCCGAAGGCCGGGTCACGGTCAACGGCAAGAAGATCGACAGCCCGGCGCTGAATGTCACCGCCGCCGACCGCATCATCGTCAACGGCAAGCCGGTCGGCGCGCCCGAGGCGCCGCGCCTTTGGCTCTACCACAAGCCGGCCGGGCTGGTGACGACCGAACGCGATGAAAAAGACCGCCCCACCGTATTCGCCGCCCTGCCCGAGGGGATGCCGCGAGTCATGTCGGTGGGCCGACTCGATCTGAATTCAGAAGGGTTGCTGGTGCTGACCAACGACGGCGGGGTCAAGCGCAAGCTGGAACTTCCATCGACCGGTTGGCTGCGCCGCTACCGTGTTCGCATCAACGGGTCGGTGTCCGAGGACAAGCTGGACCAACTGCGCAAGGGGATCACCGTCGACGGACTGACCTATCTGCCGATGACTGTGACCTTTGACCGCCAGCAAGGCGCCAACGCCTGGCTGACGATTTCGCTGCGCGAGGGCAAGAACCGCGAGATCCGCCGCGCGATGGAAGCGATCGGCGTCGCCGTGAACCGCTTGATCCGGGTCAGCTACGGTCCTTTCCAGTTGGGCAATCTGGCCCCGGGTGCGGTCGAGGAGCTGCAGCCCCGCGTGGTGCGCGACCAGTTGGGGCTTGCCAAGGACGGGGGCCCTGCCCCGGCAAAACCGCAACGCGCCCGCAAGGCTCCGGGGAAAAAGCCGGTTCGATGACCCCTTGCATCGGCGCTGTCGCGTACGCAGGTAAACGGGGGGACGTTTTTCGTCGCCTTGCCCGCGCGGTTCACTTAAACTGTCGCTCACCATGGGGGAACGATGGGTGCTGTTTCGCCTGATCCTTTTCGTCTTTCTGATCGTTGCGCTGGCGCTTGCGGTGAGTGCGGTCACGCTGATGCTGCGGTCTTTCGGAGCCACATCGCAGGCCGCAACACAGGGGGATAAATTGCCGTCCAGCATCCGTACCGTCGCCTATATCCTGCTGCTCGTCCTGATGTTTGGCGTCGTGACCGGTTGGCTGGGGGCTGCCTGATGGCGCAGCGCTTTGGCGGCAGATACAGCCCCGACGGACAGGCAGGCGCACCCGAACCTCTGGACGACCGCGTCGTCGACGCCGCCGGTGCGCGGGCCAATCTGCTGTTTCTGCCGCCCTTGCTGCTGGTCTTCGTGTCGCTTGGGTCAGGCCCGGTCAAGCTGGTCGAGGCCCTGGTTGCAGGGGCGATCCTAGCACTTGCTGCCTGGCTGCTGCGCGACGGGTTGCGGGCCGCCGCCGCCTACAACGCCCGGAAAGTCGCGCGAAAACCGGCGATCCCGCGCAAAATGTTTGCGTCGGTCCTGACCGGGGCCGGGGTCGCTTTGGCCGCGTGGACCGGCGACAACGGCATGCTCGGATCGGTGCTGTACGGCATCGCCGCCTTGGGGCTGCATGTCGCGGCTTTTGGCATCGACCCGCTGCGCGACAAACTGGCCGAGGGCGTCGATCAGTTCCAGCAGGACCGCGTGGCGCGCGTTGCGGACGAGGCTGACGGCTATCTCAGGGCGATGCAGGGCCATATCGCCAGCATCGGCGACCGCAAGCTGGACCTGCGCATCGCCACGTTTCAGGCGAGTGCCCGCAAGATGATCCGCACGGTCGAGGACGACCCCCGTGACCTGACCGAGGCGCGCCGTTATCTGGTCGTCTATCTGCTGGGCGCCCGCGATGCCGCCGCCAAATTCTCTGATCTGTACAAACGTTCTCCCGACCCGGCCGACCGCGCCAGTTTCGAGGCGCTACTGGCCGATCTCGACACCGGGTTTACCCAGACCACCGCAAAAATGTTGCAAGGCGGGCGGAGCGACATGGACATCGAAATCAAGGTGCTGCGCGACCGTTTGCAGCGCGACGGCGTCAAGCCGGATTAACCAGAGGAACCACGCATGTCAGACACCATCCGCCAGCAGGCCCAAGCGAGCCTTGCCAACGTCGAAAAAATCACCGCGGTCGTGCTTCCCGAACCCAAGGGCGAACTGGTGACGCTGGACGCCGCCGATCAGCCGACCAGCGCCGCAATCCAGAAACGGATGGCCGAAATCGACATGGGCGATACCAATTCCATCGTCAACTTCGGATCGGCGGCGCAGGCTGAATTGCAGGAGATCAGCCAGGCCATGCTGCAGGGCGTGCGCAACAAGGATGTCGGCCCTGCCGGGGACTCCCTGCGCGATATCGTCAGCACCATTCGCGGCTTTTCGGTCAGCGAACTGGATGTGCGCCGGCAGCGGTCATGGTGGGAAAAGTTGCTGGGGCGATCAGCACCGATGGCGAAATTCGTCGCCCGGTTCGAGAACGTGCAGGGCCAGATCGACAGGATCACCGACGCGCTGCTGCGCCACGAACACGCGCTTCTGAAAGATATCGAAAGCCTTGACGTACTGTACGACAAGACCTTGCAGTTTTATGAAGAGCTTGGCCTTTATATCGCTGCAGGCGAGGCCAGGCTGCAGGAGCTGGACGCCACGACCATCCCCGCCAAAGAGGCCGAGGTTGCAAAGGCCCCCGAGGATAAGGGCGTGATGATGGCGCAGGAATTGCGCGATGTGCGGTCTGCCCGCGATGACCTTGAGCGCCGGGTGCATGACCTGAAACTGACGCGGCAGGTGACGATGCAGTCGCTCCCAAGCATCCGGCTGGTGCAGGAAAACGACAAGTCGCTTGTGACCAAAATCAACTCGACTCTCGTCAATACCGTGCCGCTGTGGGAAACTCAACTGGCGCAGGCCGTGACGATCCAGCGGTCGGCCGAGGCGGCGACGGCCGTGCGCGAGGCTAACGATCTGACCAACGAGTTGCTGACCGCCAACGCCAGGAACCTGCGCGACGCCAACAAGGTAATCCGCACCGAGATGGAGCGCGGCGTGTTCGACATCAACGCGGTAAAAGAGGCGAACGCCAACCTGATCGCGACGATCAACGAAAGCCTGCGGATTGCCGATGACGGCAAGAAGAAGCGCGCCGCCGCCGAAGAAGATCTGAAAAAGATGGAGGCCGAGCTGAAGGCGACCCTTGCCAGCGCCAAGTCGCGCAGTACAGGGACTGGCGACACCATCGGCACCGCGACGGGGGCCTGAGGCTGATATGCGCGGGGCGCGGTTCTTTGCGGTGGCGGGCTTGCTGGCCATTGCGGCCTGCACCGACTATGCGGGCGACGTGCCGCTGGCCCCTGCCGCAACACCGCCCGCCCCCGAACGGCCCGTATTTGTCGCGCCCCCCGAACCCGTCGGCCTGACCCTGTCGCCCGATAGTGCGGCCCTGGCGACCTACTATCAGCGTTTGCAGAACGATCTTCTGTCTCAGGGGTTGCTGCGCGGCGACGGTGGTGGTCCGGACACGCCGTTCACCGACACCATGCTGGCGCGCAATTTCATCCGCATCGGTCTGTTTGACGAATACGTCGATGACGGCGGCGTGATCAAGTCGCAGGCGACGCTGAGCCGGTTGCGGCGCTGGGACAAACCGGTGCGAATGACAGTCGCCTTCGGCCCCTCGTCGGATGCCGACCGGCGCCGCACCGACCGGGCCAACGTGCGGGAATACGCCGCACGCTTGTCGCGGCTGACCGGCGTGCCGATCATCCAGACCGACGCAGACCCCAACTATCACGTGTTTTTCGTCAACGAGGATGAACGTCGCGCCCTTGGTACCCGCTTGCGCCAGATCGTTCCGAATATCGCCGATAGCTCGCTGCGCGCGATTGTCGATCTGCCGCGCGATCAGTTGTGCATCGTCGTCGCCTTTGCCAGCGGCGACAGCGCGGCCTACGACACGGCCATCGCGGTGATCCGTGTGGAACACCCGGACTTCATGCGTCTGACCTGCATTCACGAGGAATTGGCCCAGGGCATGGGCCTTGCCAACGACAGCCCGAATGCCCGCCCGTCGATATTCAACGACGATGAGGAGTTTGGCCTGCTGACAACGCAGGACGAATTGATGCTGCGGATGCTTTACGACCCGCGCCTTACCATCGGCATGTCCGCCGCCGAGGCCGCCCCGATTGCGCGGATGATTGCAACGGATTATCTGGCAGGCAACACCTGAACCAAAGGACCACCACCATGGGCATTCTCGATTTCCTCTCCGGCCAGTTCATCGACATCATTGCCTGGACTGACGACACCCGCGACACGATGGTCTGGCGGTTCGAGCGCGAGGGCCACGAGATCAAGTATGGCGCCAAGCTGACGGTGCGCGAGGGGCAGGCAGCCGTTTTCATTCACGAGGGCCAGTTGGCCGATGTGTTCACCCCCGGCCTGTATATGCTTGAAACCAACAACATGCCGATCATGACCAGTTTGCAGCACTGGGATCACGGGTTTCAAAGCCCGTTCAAATCCGAGATTTATTTCGTCAACACCATTCGGTTTTCCGATTTGAAATGGGGCACGAAGAACCCAATCATGTTGCGCGACCCCGAATTCGGGCCGACCCGGATCCGCGCATTCGGCACCTATACGGTCAAGGTCGGCGACCCCGCCATCTTCATGCGCGAAATCGTCGGCACCGACGGCGAATTCACGATGGACGAGATCAGTTTCCAGATCCGCAACATCATCGTGCAGGAATTCAGCCGCGTCATCGCATCATCCGGGATTCCCGTGCTCGACATGGCGGCCAACACCGCCGACCTTGGCAAACACATCGGCACCGCGATCAGCCCGGTGATGGATAAATACGGGCTGACCATCCCGGAACTCTACATCGAGAACATCAGCCTGCCCGAAGCGGTCGAGGCGGCGCTGGATACCCGCACTTCGCGTGGGCTGACCGGCGACCTGGGCGAGCATCTGAAATACGCAACCGCCGCCGCCCTGATGAAGGGCGGCGAGGCGTCCGGCGCGATGGCCGCCGGCATGGGGGCCGGGATCGGCATGGCGATGGCGGGGCAAATGGCGCAGGCGGGGCCGTGGGGTGCGACGCCACAACCCGCACCGCCGCCGCCGCCGCCGGTCGAAACGGTCTGGCACATTGCCGAGAATGGCGAAACCAAGGGGCCGTTCGGGCGCGGCCATCTGGGCCGGATGGTCGCCGAAGGCGGCCTGACGCGCGACACGCTCGTCTGGGCACAGGGGCAGGACGGCTGGATCAAGGCAGGCGATGTGACGGACCTTGCCACTCTGTTTACCGTCATGCCGCCACCGCCACCCCCGGCCGAATGACCCGGCGTGGCCTGACGATCTGGCTGCACTGGGGCGTCGTGATGATGATACTGGCGATGATCAAGGGCGGCAGCAGTGCCGAGGTGCTGCGCTGGGCCTTTGTGCTGACGGGCGCGGTGTGGGTCGGGCTGGCGGTGGTCCGTGGCCTTTTGGGTCGTCCGGGGCCGAAACTGACCGGGGCGGCGCGGGCGGCTTATCCGTGGATGCACCGCGGGCTATATGGCGTGCTGGCGATCAGCGTTGCGGCCAACGGTGCCGCCCTGATGGGCTGGGTGGATAAGGATGCGGCGTGGAACAGCCTGCTGGTGCTGCTGGCCGCCGGGGCGCCGCATGGGTTGTTCCACTTCTGGCGGCACACCGCCCTGTATGACGGGGCGCTGCGACTGATGAGCCCGCGTTTCATGCACAGGTTGCTGTGATGTCAGATCTTTTTGAAATGCCAGACTCGGCCGCGCCCGTCCACGAACATCATTTCCCCTGCGATAATTGCGGGTCGGACATGCGGTTCGATCCGGCTGGACAACAGTTGATCTGCGATCATTGCGGCAATACCCAAAAGGTCGGCGACACCGGCAAGGCCAGCCCTGCCCTGCGCGAGTTGGATTTCCGCAGCGCCGTCGCCGACCAACTGCCCGCCGCCGAAATGGCCGAGACGCGCGTCGTCACCTGCCCGAACTGCGGCGCGACCACTGAATTCGATGCAGCGGTCCACGCCGCCGAATGTCCGTTTTGCGCGACGCCGATCGTTACCGATACGGGGGTCCAACGGCAGATTAAGCCGCGAGGTGTCCTGCCCTTTGCATTGGATGAAAAGGCAGCACGGGCGGCCCTCACGGATTGGCTGGGCAGCCTGTGGTTCGCCCCCGGCGGGGTGCAGGACTATGCCCGCAAGGGTCGCGCGATGAGCGGGATTTACGTGCCTTACTGGACGTTCGACGCAGACACCAAAAGCGCATATTCCGGCTCGCGGGGCACCCATTATTATGTCACCCAGACCGTCACCCGCAATGGCAAGACCGAACAGGTACAAGTGCAGAAAACCCGCTGGAATGCGGCATCGGGACGGGTCGCGCGGTTTTTCGACGATGTGCTTGTGCTGGCCTCGCGCAGCCTGCCCAAGAAATACACCGACGCCCTCGAACCCTGGGATCTGTCGGCGATGCAGCCTTACCGCGATGCCTTCCTCGCCGGGTTCCGGGCCGAGGGGTATCAGGTCGAACTGCAAGACGCATTTACCGAAGCGCGGGGGTACATGGACGCGATGATTCTGCGCGACGTGCGGTTCGACATCGGCGGCGATGAACAGCGGGTCGACAACGTGAAAACCGACATCGGCGCGCTGACCTTCAAGCATGTGCTGCTGCCGGTCTGGTTGGCCGCCTACAAATACCGCGGGCGGACGTTCCGCTTTGTTGTCAACGGGCGCACGGGCCGGGTGCAGGGTGAGAGGCCCTATTCGGCATGGAAGATCGCGTTTGCCACCGTGGTCGGCCTGATCATTGCGGCGGGCGTGGGGTATGCTATCGCGATGAACCAGTAACAAAGGAAATTCGCGATGATCCTGTCCTGTGGCGAAGCCCTGATCGACATGCTGCCGCGCACATCGGCGGACGGCGAGGACTCGTTCGCCCCCTACCCCGGCGGCGCGGTATTCAATACCGCCATCGCACTGGGGCGTCTTGGGGTGCCTGCGGGGTTCTTTTCAGGGATCAGTTCGGATTTTCTGGGGCAGATGCTGCTGAATGCGTTGTCGGCCAGCGGCGTCGATCATACCGCCGTCGCCTTGTCGCAACGCCCCTGCACCGTGGCATTCGTCAAACTGGTCGACGGGCAGGCGACCTATGCGTTCTACGACGAAAACACGGCTGGGCGGCTTTTGTCGGTTGCCGATTTGCCTAAGGTGCGGGCCGAGGCGCTCTTCTTTGGCGGCATATCCCTGATGGTCGAACCCTGCGGTGCGACCTACGAGGCATTGATGGCCCGCGAGGCGCCCCGCGCGGTGACGATGCTCGACCCCAACATCCGCCCCTCGTTCATCCGCGACCCGCGTGCCTACCGCGCCCGGATCGACCGGTTGGTGCGATTGGCCGACATTGTCAAATTGTCCGATGAAGACCTGCATTGGCTGATGGGCGAGGGCGGGATTGCTGATCTGGCACGCAAGATCCTGACATTGGGTCCGCGTTTGGTCTGCATTACCGAAGGGGCGAGGGGCGCGACCGGGTTCACCAATGCCGATGACGTCTTTGTCGCGGCGACGCCGGTGATGGTGGCCGATACGGTGGGCGCCGGAGATACCTTCAATGCCGGAGTGCTGGCGGCGCTGTATCAGCGCGGCTTGCTGGACAAGGAAAATGTGGCGACGCTGGATACGGCGGCGGTGCGCGCGGCGCTGACGCTGGGTGTCAGGGCGGCCGCAGTCACGGTCAGCCGCGCCGGGGCCAACCCGCCATGGGCGCGGGAATTGTGAGGGCGCTGATCCAGCGGGTCTCGCAAGCCGCGGTCCATGTCGACGGGACCGAGTTCGGGGCGATCGGGCCGGGACTGCTGATCCTCGTCTGCGCGATGGCTGGCGACGATGCCGCGATGCCGGGTGCACTGGCCGCCAAGGTCGGCAAGCTGCGCATTTTCAAGGACGCGGTGGGCAAGATGAATCTTTCGCTGACGGATACCGGCGGCGCGGCGCTGGTCGTCAGCCAGTTCACTCTGGCGGCAGATACGTCGCGCGGCAACCGGCCGGGGTTTTCGCAGGCCGCGCCACCGGACGTCGCCGAACGGCTGTACGAAGCGTTCAAGACGGCGATGGCGGGCCTTGGGGTGAGTGTGGCGAGTGGCCGGTTCGGGGCTGACATGCAGGTTTCGCTGACCAATGACGGGCCTGTGACCATTTGGTTGGAAACCTGAATTTTCCTCGTACTTTCAATCTTCTGCAGCTCTACGTCTCGAGAGACGCAGAGTCGCGAATTTAGCGTCGCAGCGCCGTTCCCGCGACGCTGATCCCGAACAAGCCCGCCGCTGCGCAGACGATGGTCGGGCCGACCGGCGTGTTCAGCATGTAGGCCAGCCGCAGCCCGCCCAAGGCGGCCAGCGCCGCCAGTCCGGCCGATACTGCGGCCATCCGTTCGGGCGTATTCGCCAACCCCCGCGCCGTCGCCGCCGGAATGATCAGCAGCGCGGTGATCAACAACGCCCCGACCACCTTGATCGCCACCGCAACCACCGCCGCCAGAAGCAGCGTCAGGATCAGTTGTTCGCGCCGCGGGTCGATCCCGGCTGCATGCGCCAGATCAGGTGACAGGGTCGCCGTCAACAGCGCCGACCAGCGCCACCACAACACGCCCGCGACCAATGCGGCTCCGCCCCAGATCACCGCCAGATCGCCCCGCGTCACCGTCAGCACATCGCCGAACAGATAGGCATCCAGATCGACCCGGGCGCCGGGGATCAGCGACACCGCGACCAGTCCCGCCGCAAGGCCGGTGTGGGCCAGAACGCCCAGCGAGGTGTTCACCTCGCGCCCCTGCCCTTCCAGCACGAACAGGATCAGGCCCATGGCAAGGGCGACCACGGCCACTCCGGCAAAGACCGACACCGAAAACACCAGCGAAAGTGCGACCCCAAGTATCGCGGCATGCGCCGTCGCGTCGCCGAAATAGGCCATGCGTCGCCAGACTACGAAACAGCCCAACAGACCAGCGGCAAGGGCGGTGCCAAGCGCGGCCAGCGCCGCCCGGATCAGGAAATCGTCCAACATTCAGGCGCTTTCGTGGTGGTGGTGGTGACCGTCATGGCTGTGCTCATGGTCGTGTTCGTGACGATAAAGCGCCAGCGCCCCGCCTGTCCCGGTCCCGAACAATTCGCGGTAGGCGGGCGCTGCGCTGACAACCTCGGGGGTGCCTTCGCAGCAGACATGTCCGTTCAGGCAGATGACGCGGTCAGACGCGCTCATTACCACGTGCAATTCGTGGCTGACCATCAGGACGGCGCAGCCAAGGCGGGCGCGCAAAGCTTCGATCTGGCGATAGAAAGCTGCCGATCCGGGTTGGTCCAGCCCTTGGGTCGCCTCGTCCAACATCAACACCTGGGGTTTGCCAAGGATCGCGCGGGCCAGCAGAACGCGTTGAAACTGGCCGCCCGACAGGCTGGTCATCTGTTGCCTTGCCAGCCCCGGAACGCCCGCGTTTTCAAGGGCTTCGGTTGCATCGGCCTGACTGACCCTGCGCGGCAGGTCAAGAAACCGGCGCACCGTCAGCGGCAGGCTCGGGTCGACATGCAACCGTTGCGGGACATAGCCGATCCGCAGGCCGGGTGCCCGCGTGACCTGCCCGGTCTGCGGTTTGATCGCCCCGATCAGTACCTGCAACAGCGTCGACTTGCCCGATCCGTTGGGGCCGACGATGGTGACGATTTCGCCTGCGTCAAGCGACAACGACACGTTTTGCAGCACCGCGAGCGCATCATAGCGCACGCCTATTCCCTTGGCGTACAGCAGGCTCAAGGTGCGGCATCCGGCTGGCAGGCGGGGCAAAGTCCCTGCGCCTCGACTACGGTCTGTTCAATATGGAACCCGGCGCTGGCGGCTGAATCGCGCAGGCCAACACCAGGCGCACTGTCCGCTTCGGCCACCGTGCCGCAGGTGCGGCAGATCATGAATGCCGGGTCGTGGTCAGTACCTGGATGGGCGCAGGCGATAAAGGCGTTCAGGCGTTCGATGCGGTGTACAAACCCCTGATCGACCAGGAAATTCAGGGCGCGATATGCGACCGGAGGTTTCGCCCCGAATCCATCTGTCGCAAGCCGCGCCAATACGTCGTAGGCCCCCATCGCCAGATGATTTTCGAGCAGGATTTCAAGCGTCCGACGCCGCACCGGGGTCAGTTGCGCGCCCCGCGCTGTGCAGGTGGTTTCGGCAGTTCGTAACGCAGTGGTCACACAGGCAGCATGGTCGTGCGGGGCAAAGTCGGCGTGATGGTTCATCTTCAGACCTTGTAATAGTATAACATCACATCTTAAGGTCGCCGCACCCGAATCACAAGAGGCATATCATGCGCGTCCTTTCCCTGATCCTGATCCTGTCCGCCGTGCCGCTTTGGGCGGCCCCGCCAAATGTCATGACCGACATCGCCCCGGTCCAAAGCCTGACCGACATGGTCTTGGGCGATCTGGGAACGGCAGACGTGCTGCTGCCGCCCGGGGCGTCGCCGCACGAGTTTGCCCTGCGTCCGGACGACGCGGCGGCGCTGGCAACGGCAGGTGTGGTGATTTGGGTCGGGCCCGGCCTGTCGCATTGGCTAACTGACCCGCTGGCGACGCTAGCCCCCAATGCGGCGACGCTGGTGCTGCTGGACAGCCCCGGCTGGATCGCCCTGCCGGTGCGCGACGATCCGGCCTTTGCCGACGACGACGAACATGACCATGACCATGACACAGAAACAGACGGCCCTGATCCCCACGCATGGATGGACCCCGATATCGCCGCTGTCTGGCTTGGCCATATCGCTGCGACCCTTGCCGCCACAGATCCGGACAATGCCGCGATATACACCGCCAACGCGACTGCCGCAGCAACGGCCTTGCGCGATCTTGGAACTGATATCACCGCGCAACTGGCCCCGCTGTCCGAGCGCCGGTTCATCCTGCCGCACGACGGATATCAGTATTTTGAACGCCGCTTTGACCTGCATGCTGCAGGGGCCGTTACCCTGTCCGACGCGACTGCTCCTGGTCCGGCGCATATCGCCAGCCTGCGTGCACTGGTCGCGGAAGGCAATGTAGTTTGTATTTTGACCGATCCTGAAACCGGGGCAAAATGGGTCGATGTGCTGGCCGAAACCGCTTCGGAGACCAAGACGGCCGGCATCGATGGGATGGGCGGCAGTTTCGCACCGGGGGCGGGTAATTATCCGGCGATGTTGCGACAGATGGCCGATGCTCTGACGAGCTGCCTGTCCTGATCGAACACGACTTGAAGTAGTAGGCCCTCGCTGTCCTAGTGGTGGCGAAATCCCGATAGGGCTGAAAAGACCGATACCCACGTCAACTATTTCGAAGCCCTTTGGAACTATGTGCAGACGAAAAACGTGGCAATCAGGCTGAGGTGACGGAATGGCAAAATTTGACGATGACCTGTTCGACAAGGGGCTGGCAGCCCGCCGCGCCACCCTCGGGGCGGATTATGTCGACCGCAATCTGGCGCAGGCCGACAATTTCACGCGGCCCTTTCAGGAAACCATGACCGCCTGGTGCTGGGGGTTCGGCTGGGCCGATGACACGATCGATCTGAAGACACGCAGCCTGATGAATCTGTCAATCCTCGGATCGATGGGCAAGATGACCGAATTCGAGGTGCATTGCCGGGGTGCGTTGACCAACGGGGTCAGCATGGAAGAAATGCGGGCGGTGATCCATGTCCTTGGCATTTACTGCGGCATGCCCGTTGCGCTGGAATGTTTCCGGGTGGCCCGCAAGGTGTTGGAAGAAAATGGGAAAATCTAGGCCGCTGTCAGCCCGGTCGCGCAAATCCCGAAACTGTGCTGTTGGCGCGTCGTTTCGCAATGCGCCCGCACCAGTCCCGGCGTCAGCATGATCTGCCAGCTTTGGCGCGCGAGTGGGTGCGGTTTGGCAAAGGCCGGGCAGGTCAGGACGGCAATGCTGGCGCCCTTTCTGGGATCGCGCACCGAAGTATAACGGATCGCCTCGGCCCCCTGCCGACGCAAATCGTCGGCCAGCGCCAGACAGTCGCTGTAGTCGTCTGGGTCAACCCAGCGCCCCTGCCCGACCCAGCCCGCATCCATCAGGTTCACCGCCAAGGGTGTCTGGATATCGGCCAGAACTGCCGTATGCGCCACCGGGCGGCGCGGCAGCGGCGTGTCGGGCGAGGCCGCGTAGAACCGGATCGCCCCCCAGACGCTTTCGCACACCGCGGTCAGCACCTTTTCGGACCCATACCAGACCCCCGGCGTTGGCCCGGCGCGGCGAAACCGCGACGCGCGCGGATAAAGGCCGTAGCGAAAGGGCGACCAGAGTTGATAATCCAGATGGACGCAGGCATCCGGGACCGGGGGCTTGGTGTTTTCGAGCAGTTGTTCCAAGACCCGCTGTTCGGCGTCAGTGTCGGTGATCCGGACGGTGGCGACCCGGTATTGCCCCTCGATCAGCCGCCAGACCTTTGCCGCATAAGGGCCGACGGGACCGTCAAAGCGGGGCACGGGCAGCGTCGAGGTAGTTCATCACTAGCACCAGCCCGGTGGCCTGCTGGATCAGCGCAGCGGGGATGCCGGACAGGTCGGCGTTGGTGTTGCGCATCCAGCCCTGCAAGCTGTCCGGGTCGCCTGCGGTAATCGCATCAAGGCTGCGATAGACGCGGATCAGGCAGGCCGCCAACTCATAGGGTTTGCCGATCAGGCCATGCCCGCCGTCCTTCATCCGCGACACCGAGGCTTCGCTGACGCCGATCACGGCGCCCAGTTCGCGCTGGGTCAGCCCCAGTTCGCGGGCGGCGTTGAACGCGGCCTTGGCGATCAGGCGGGCCGGGTCGTGGCTTTGATCGGTGTGCGGTCTTGATTTCAGGTTCAGCACGGCAGGTGTCCTTCTGATGAAAGAAATATACACAATCTTTCTGTTGAAATCAATAGTCCTGTCAAATCGCCTTGCTGAACAGGTGCAACCGGTGCAGCGGCGTCGCCCCCGCCTTGGCGGCTTGCGCCAGCGAGGGTTTGTTCGCATCGGCGATCCAGGTATTGCCAAGCGTCGTATATCCGGCTGCCTGCATCGCCAGTATGCAGCGGCGCAGAACCAGCGGATTGACCCCCTGCCCCTGCAATTCAGGCATCACCCCCACAAAGATCACCACGGCGCGGGTGTTGGTCAGGCGATGCCTGATGAAATGCCACAGCGCTGTGACCCCAATGCGCGAGCGGATACGATGCAGCAACGGATTCATGTCGGGCACCGCAATGACGCAACAGGCGGGCTGGCCTTTGTAAAGCAGCATCGCCGAAATACGCGGGTCGAGGATCCACTTCATGTCCTTGGCCTGAAACGCGAACTCGTCTGCTGTCACAGGCAGGAACATCGGGTTGGCGGCGAACGACGCATTCAGGATCAGGCGCGCCTGTTCCATCCGCTGCCTGACGTTGCGGCGGGTGATCGGGGCAAAGACAAAATCGGGGTTGTCGAGGATCGCCTGCTGTTTTCGACCGATCGCCGGAGCCGCGGTGGCCAGCAGGTCGCCAGCAAAGGTCGTCATGGGAAAATCGGGAACATAGCCGTTTGCGGTCAGCAGGCCTGGCAGATACGATGGCCCCCAAACCTGATCGAGGTAGGGCGCATGGTTGAACCCCTCGGTCACGATCCCACACTGCTGCATCGCAGTCAGGTTGAAATTGCCCTTGATCTCGGTCAGCCCGCGCGCCCGCGCCCATGCTTCGGCTGTTTCCAGCAGGGCCTTGGCGACCTCTGCGTCGTCGGCGCAGTCGAAGTAGCCGAAATAGGCGCGGTTCAGTTTGTGCAGACGGTTGGATGCACCATGCACATGGGCGGTGATCCGACCCAGCACCTGCCCTCTGCGATGCGCGGTGAAATACGTCAAGTCGCTGCCGGAATCTGCAAACAGAGGGTTCTTCGTCTTGTTCAGAAACCGTTCCAGATCGGCCCTGAATGGCGAAACATGGGGGCTGTCAGCCCCATAAACGGCAAAAGGCGCGTCAAAGAACGCGCCAAAGTCGGATTCGCGGATTTCGACAGTCATGCCCCGCCCCTTTTCGCGCAACCCTACAGCGGCACGGGACGATAGCGCCAGCCGGATGTCTCCCGTCATCCGGCTGGCAGCGACCGTTCACGTCAGGCGGCGGGCAGCAAGACCCGGTCGATGACATGGATGACCCCGTTCGACTGATCGACGTCGGCGATCGTCACAGTGGCCACGCGGCCGCGTTCGTCTTCCAGCGTGATCGTGCCGTCCATCATGCGCGCCTTGAGCATGCAACCACCCAGCGTCGGCACGACATGTTCGCCGCCATCATCCGCGATCATCCCTGCGATAGCGTCCGAAAATACTTCAGCGCCGACCACATGGCAGGTCAGGATCTGGGTCAGCTGGGCCTTGTTTTCGGGCAGCAGCAGTTGGTCGAGCGCGGCCGGGTCGATCAGCGCAAAGGCTTCGTTCGTCGGCGCGAAAACGGTGAACGGGCCGGGGCCGGACAGGGTGTCGACCAGACTGGCAGCGGTGACAGCGGCAACAAGTGTGGTGTGATCGGCGGAATTGACGGCATTCTCGACAATGTTCTTGTCGGCGAACATTTCGGCACCCCCGACCATCGGATTTTCGGCGGCGGCCATGCCGGCGCTGAGGGCAAGGGCGGATACGGCGAGGATAAGGTTCTTCATCTGGAGGCTCCAAGTCTGGTGTGATGCCGGGGCGGTCGCTCCGACTTGCCAAAACCACGCAAGCGAAAGGATGCAAGTTTCGCCGATCACTGCGTCGTGATCGCCAAACTCTGCAGAATATGTTTGGCCATGATCCCCGACCATGCTGCATAAAGCCCGGCAGAGGGGTGAAAGCCGTCGCGGGCCAGCATGTCGGGGCGGAATTCGATCGGCACCGGGACATAGTCGAACACCTCTGCGACCTTCGCAAGATTGGCCAGATGCCATTTGAACCGTTCGACCTGACTGCCCACCGCCCAACGCAGCGGCTGCGGCAGCAGGGGAAACTGCCCGACCGGAGGCAACGCCGAGATATAACTACGCCGCACCCCGAATTTCTGCCCCAGCAAGGCATGCAGCGCCGCCTGATCGCGCAGCCAGCGGCGCAGTGGCACCGCATGGGTCACATCGTTGACGCCCAGCGAGGTGACGGCGATGTCGTAAGCCCCAGGGTCTTCGAGGTGCAGACCGGCAAGCGTGCTGGCGGTCGTCGCCCCGGTCTTGGCCAGCAGCCGCCATTGAACCCTGTACGCCGCCCCCAGATGGCGGACGAGTTGCCCGCTGAACCCCTCGTCCTGGCTGTCAACGCCAACCCCGGCGGCGGAACTGTCACCGACGATCAGTACCCGCAAAGGCGGCCCCGCGCCGACCTGCCCATCGCGCGGCCCTTCGGGTTCCGGCATCTCAAGCGCACGTCGACGCAGATACATGCCCTGCCCGATCAGAACGGGGGTCAGCAATCCACGGGCGATGACAGCGGTTTCAAGGTTCATGACAGCAATTCCGTATTGCCTGCCGACAACCGGCAACGATGCCTGATGGTTGCCGCATCTGGTCCGCTTGTCATCGGTGACGTGGCGACATTACAGCGCTGGCGCGGTGTCCCTGGCCATCAGTTCGCGCACCATCGGCATGACCTTGGTCCCATAAAGGTTGATCGAGCGCAGCATGGCGTCGTGCGGCATCGTCCCCTGAGAATACTTCATGTCGAACCTGGCCAACCCTAGCGCCTTGGCCGTTGCCGCGATCTTGCGGGCGACGGTTTCGGGCGACCCGACATACATCGATCCGTTTGCCACCTCGTTCTCGAACTCGCCCGGTTGAACTGGACCCCAGCCGCGTTCAGCCCCGATCCGGTTACGCAGGATCGTGTAACCCACCTTGGCCTGCGCCACCGCTTCGGCGTCCGTGGGGGCCACGTGACCGGGCGAGTGTACCGCCAGCGGGCGGACCGGGCGACTGACCTGGGCGTGGGCGCGTTTGTAAAGGTCGACAATCGGCAAGAACCGGCGCGGGTCGCCCCCAATGATCGCCAGACACATCGGCATGTCGTAGCGCACCGCCCGCACCACCGATTGCGGGCTGCCGCCTACACCGATCCACGCCGTCAGCCCCTTGGGCGACAATGGCGGATAAACGGTGACGTCGTCCAGCGGGGCGCGGGTCGTGCCCTGCCACGTGACCGATTTTTCACGGATCAGGCGCGTGAACAGATCCAGCCGTTCCTCGAACAGCAGGTCGTAATCGGTCAGGTCATGACCGAACAGCCCATAGGATTCGGTGAACGATCCGCGCCCCAGAATGACCTCGGCCCGGTGGTTCGAAATCGCATCAAGGGTCGAGAACCGTTCGAACAGCCGCACCGGATCGTCGGTGCTGAGGACGGTGACTGCGGTGCCCAGATGGATCCGACTGGTCTGGCCCGCAATTGCTGCCAGCAGGATTTCCGGTGAGGAGATGGCGAAATCGTCGCGGTGATGTTCGCCAAGGCCGATGAAATCGACCCCGACCTGATCGGCCAGAACGGCCTCGGCCACGACGTTGCGCAGCACCTGGTCGTGGGGGATCAGTTTGCCGTCGGCGTCGACGGTCACGTCGCCAAAGGTATCGAGCCCCAGTTCGAAAGTCATGATGTGCGTCCTGTCATTGGTTCGACAGGTATATAGGCATCGCAGGCCTGATTGTCTCTGCACCGATGCGTAGTCTTGGTGCGTGGTCGCAGAACGATTTTCAGGTCGCAGTGCGGGCAAGCCTGGCTGACGACGGATAGACCAACGGGTCGCCGCCGGGGCGGGTTTCCAGCATGTAGAGGATCGTCGCGTCGTCGAGCCCGTCGGCGATCTGGTCGGTCCAGACCCGGAAATATGTCAGCTTGTGCGCCCCGAACGATGTGATCATCGCCACATCGGCCGCATCGCTGCCGCGCACCATCAGGATCCGACCGGCGCGGGGCACGTTGTAGCGGGCATCGAAGGTCAACCACTGACCGCCCAGATAGACCTCATACCAGGCGCAGAAATCGCCGGGGCCTGAAAACGGGATGCCGATGTCACCGAGATAGCCGCTGGCATAACGGGCCGGGATGTTCATCGCCCGGCACAGCGCGATGGCCAGATGGCCAAAGTCGCGGCATACCCCGGTCTTTTCGCGGAACACATCCGACGCGGTCTTGTTGGCGCGACCGAACTGATAGCCAAAGGTGACGTGGTGATGCACGAAATTGGTGATCGCCTGGACCCGCCCCCAGCCTTCGGGTGCGTTACCGAACAAATCCCAGGCCTGGGTCACGAGATTGTCGCTGTCGCAATAGCGGCTGGCCAGCAGGTGCGACAGCACCTCATCGGGCAATTCGGCAATCGGGTGCTGGCGGGCCTCCGGCAATTGCGGGTCGGGCGGTGCGTCCATCTCGATCACGCAGTCGGACCAGAGTTTCGTCGCCCCTTCCGGGGCGGTGATCCGGGTGACGAGATTGCCGAACCTGTCCTGGTAAACCCGGCTATCGCAGGGGGTCGAGGTGCGCACGCAGTCCTGCCCGATCAGGCGGCCGCCGACCTGGCTGTGGACCGACAGCGCCAAAAGCATCGGCACAGGCGCCGCGCAGTCGATATCGATCTCGAAACCAAAGCGGATCAGCATGGCTTGTTCCTTGTCATTGCGCGCAGAGACGGCGATAGTGCGCCAGCCCCGCGTCGGGCATTCCATCGCGTCACAGCCGGAAAGCGATATGCCGACCAATCTGCGCATCCTACACCGAACCGAATACACTTACGACCGTCAAGTCAGGCTGAACCCGCATCTGCTGATGCTGCGCCCGCGTGACGGGCACGATTTGTGGGTCGATGACGCATTTTTACGCGTCAGCCCGCAGGCCTCCTTGCGCTGGTATTTCGACACCTTCGGCAATTCCGTCGCCGAAGCGACGTTTACCCAAAAGTCCGACTCTCTGGTGATCGAAAGCGAACTGCTGCTGCGCCGATATGTGACCGACCTTCGGGGCCGGCGTCAGGGGGCGCATGTCTGCCCCTATCCGTTTGCCTATTCCCTCGAAGACACCCGCGATCTGCTGCCCTATCTGGGGCTGGAGAACGAAGCCGACGGCGAAAGCCTTGATCGCTGGCTGAGCGAACATTTCACCGACCGCCCCGCCCGCGCGTTCGACTTACTGCGCAACCTCAGTGACATGATCAACCGCACAATGTCCTATTCATCACGCGAAGCGATGGGTACCCAAACGGCCGCCCAGACGATCGACCATGGGGTCGGCACATGCCGCGATTTCGCCTTCCTGTTCATGGAGGCAACGCGCCGCTTCGGGTTCGCCGCGCGGTTCGTTACCGGCTATCTGAACGACAGCGGATCGGGCGCCGACAGTTCCAACGGGCCGATCGGCGGCGGCGCGACCCACGCCTGGGCGGATGTGTTCATCCCCGGCGAAGGCTGGATCGAATTCGACCCGACCAACCGGATCATCGCCGGCCGCGCCCTGATCAGGGTGGCGACAACCCGGACGCCCGCGCAAGCCTCGCCGATCTCGGGCAGCTTTGCAGGCAAGGGCGCACTGTGCCTTGGCTTGCACGTATCGGTGGATGTGCGCGAGGTGGAGCGGGCGGCGTAGGTGTTGATGTCTGTAGGTCGTCTTGAAACACTTTATATCGGTTTCCGGCAGTGCAGCGAACGTCGGCTTCCTGGAAATCGACATGTGATCTAAACCAGAGATCCAAGTAAAATCCCATCAAGGCTCAGTTCATGCTTTCCGTCCTTGCCGATCGCACCTACCGTCACTTGTTTCTGGCGCAGATCGTTGCCCTGCTTGGCACCGGGATGGCGACCGTGGCCCTTGGGCTGCTTGCCTATGATCTGGCGGGCGACAGGGCGGCGCTGGTTCTGGGGACGGTCTTTACGATCAAGATGATCGCATACGTCGGCATCGCGCCCATCGCCGGGGCGTTCGCAAACCGCTGGCCGCGTCGCGCCATGCTGGTCAGCCTCGATCTGATCCGCGCGGTCGTGGCACTTTGCCTGCCTTTCGTCACGGAAATCTGGCAGGTCTATGTCCTGATATTCGTGCTGCAATCCGCATCTGCCGCGTTCACGCCCACCTTTCAAGCCACGATCCCGGACATCCTGCCGGACGACGACCTTTATACGCGGGCCCTGTCGCTGTCGCGCCTGGCCTACGATCTGGAAAACCTCGTCAGTCCGACACTGGCCGCGATCCTGTTGGCTTTCGTCAGCTATCAGGTGCTTTTCTATGGCACGGTCATCGGGTTCATCGGGTCTGCGCTTCTGGTCGTCTCGGTCCTGCTGCCCAGTCCGCAGTCCACCGTGCCGCGCGGCGTTTACGACCGCACCACGCGGGGGATACGCATTTATCTGGCGACCCCACGCCTACGGGGGCTTCTGTCGCTGAACCTCGCGGCAGCGGCCGCCGGGGCGATGGTGCTGGTAAACACGGTCATTCTGGTCAAATCGGATCTGGGGCTTGGTGACACGCAGGTCGCGATGGCGCTTGGTGCCTTTGGCGGTGGCTCCATGCTGGCCGCGCTTGGTCTTCCCCGCCTTCTCGACAATCGGCAGGACCGGCCAGTGATGATTGCCGGCGCGGCATCTCTGGTCATTGTGTTGCTGATGCTGGCGTTGTGGATCGCAGTGTTTGGCGCAACGTGGATTGTCCTGCTCGTCGGCTGGTTCGCCATTGGCGTCAGCTATTCCGTGGTGTTGACGCCGTCCGGGAGGCTTCTCAAGCGGTCCGCCCATCCCGAGGATCGCCCCGCCGTCTATGCCGCCCAATTTGCATTGTCGCACGCCTGCTGGTTGCTGACCTATCCGCTGTCAGGATGGCTGATAACTGCGTTCGGCCCGGTCGCTGCGTTGATCTGCCTCGGCTTGGTCGCCAGCGCGGGCCTGCTCGGCGGTGTGCTGCTTTGGCCGCGCGAACAGGATCATGCCGTCGAACACAGCCATCACGATCTCCCGAAAGATCACCCGCATCTTGCTGGCGCACCGATTCACAGCCATCCCATCGTGATCGACGATTATCACCCGCACTGGCCACGTGCCGGTGGGGCGCATGGGTAGTTCTTGATCAGAAAACAGAATTCCAGGCATCGACTTTGATGATCTGCATTGCGCAAATCTTACAGGTTCACAGCGCCACCCACCCCTCAAAAATCCGTCGGTGCGCCGCCTTCGGCCTTGCGTCGCGTCACGAAGGCCTCAAGTTCCTCGCGCACAGCCACGTCCATCGGCGGGGCTTCGAATTCGTTCATGATGTCCTTGAACATCCGGTGCGCCCGTTCCGCCGTCCAGACGCCGCCGGCGATGTCCCAAGCCTCGAAATTGCGCCAGTCGCTGATGAAGGGCTGATAAAACGCCTCTTGATAGCGGTCCTGCGTGTGTTGGATGCCAAAATAATGACCTGTCGGCCCGACTTCGCGAATGGCGTCCAGCGCGATGTCGTCGGGGCCTGTGGCGACGATCGACGGTTCCATATAGCGCTGGATCATCTGCAAAATCTCGCAGTCCATGATGAACTTTTCGGGGGATGCGATCAGTCCGCCCTCAAGCCAGCCCGCCGCGTGATAGACCACGTTGGTGCCCGACTGCACGGCGGACCACAGCGAATTGGACGTTTCCCACATCGCCTGCCCGTCCGGCACGTTCGCCGCGCAAACGCCGCTCGCCCGCATCGGCAAGCCATAGAACCGCGCCATCTGGCCGGTCATCTGGGTCGCGCGCATGTATTCCGGCGTGCCAAATGCAGGCGCGCCCGATTTCATGTCGACGTTGCTGGTGAACGTCCCGATGACGCAGGGACACCCGGGCTTGACGTATTGGAACAGGGCAATCGCGCACAGCGCTTCGGCAATCGACAATGTCACAGCACCCGACATCGTCACAGGGGCCATCGCCCCGGCAAGGGTGAACGGCGTCACGATGACCGCCTGGCCGCGCCGGATACAGCGCAGGCAACCGTCGATCATCGGCACGTCGTGTTTCAGCGGGCTGGTCGAGTTGATGTTGGTATACATCCGGGGTTTGGCCTGAAACTCTTCCTCGGTCAGACCGCCGGCGATCTTGACCATCTCCATCACATCCTCGACCCGCTCTTTCCCAAGCGAATAGGCGTGCGCCACCTTGTCGGTCAGCACCATCTTGTCGAACACCACATCAAGGTGGCGCACCGAGGGATGCACGTCGACGGGTTCGACCGGATAGCCGCCGGCGAAGTGGATGCAGTTGAAATACTGGGTCAGGCGCAGCAGGTTGGCGCATTGGGCGCGGGTGCCCGATACCTTTTTGCCGAGTTCAAGGTCATAGTAGTTGGGTGGCGACGACACGTTACCGAACAGGATATGCTTGCCGCCGATGATGATTTCGCGGTCAAGGTTGCGCGGTGTGATGGTGAACTGGGCGGGGGCCTTGCGCACCATCTCCAGGACCCAGTCGCGGCCCATGCGCACGTTGGTGCCGTTGACCGTGCAGCCGGCCTGTTTGAACAGCTCCTGCGCCTCTTCGTTCAGGAATTCAATACCGATGTCCTCGAGGATGGTCATCGCGCCGTTGTGGATCGCAGCGACCCCCTCGGGGCCAAGCGGTTCGGTCGGACGGTCGGTATTGACCGGAATGCGCCACGGCATCTGCTTGAACAGCGACTGGCTGCGCTTTGCGGTGTTGGCGGCGCGGCCACCGGCGCGGCGTTTACGGGGATCGATGTCGGACATGCGTGGCCTCCTGATTTGCGAGAACCATCGCAGATCGGCTGCATCGGTGTGCGCCCCGAAAGCGACAAGCGAGGTCGTAAATCAGGTTCGGGTCGGAAATGCCGCTGCCATCCAGGCCGGAATATCCGCGATGGTCGGCAGGACGACATCGGCAGCAGTTTCCAACTCGTCGCGTGGCGCAGGGCCGGTGAGCACGCCGACCGTGGTCATGCCCGCGGCCCGGCCTGCAGCGATATCATGCAGGCTGTCGCCCACCATCAGGCATTGGCCGGGATCAAGATCGGTCGCGGCGCAAAAGGCGTGCAACTGACCCGGGGCCGGTTTGCCGCCGTGCCCGCTGTCGAATCCGGCGATGAAATCAAATGTGTCGAGAATGCCCGCCGTGCTCAGGTGCCGCCGCGCCGGACCTTCGGCGTCGTTCGTGGCGATGCCAAGGCGCAGGCCCATGTCACGCAGTTTGGTGAAATAGGGGATGAGGGGCACAGCCGCGACCTGCGGCACGTGCAGCGATTTTTCGGTCATCCGGGTGATCAGCGCGGTTTCGGTGTCGCCCGGCAGATGGGTCAGCAGCGCGCGCGCGATCACATCGACGGTTTCGGCGATGACGATGCTGCCAGGGAGAAATCTTTCGTTGACGGTGTCATAGCCAAGAGTGCGGGCCATCGCGTCCAGCAGGGCCGGATCGTCGCCCGCCTCGTCCGCCAACATGCCCAGCGTCCAGGCACCCCAAGTGGCGTTGAAATTGAACAGCGTGCCGTCCTTGTCGAAAACGATTCCCTTGATCACGATACTTGCCCCCGTTTGGCGCCAACCGACCCCGGCGCGGGGTCCAAGTCAACGGCTGTCAGGTCCAGTGGATACTTTCTGCCCCCGACAGGGCATAGCGGGCCCGCAGCGGTGCATCGTAAGGCTGCGCATGAGCATCGCAAAAGGCGATGACCCAAGCATCTGTGGAGGTCAGGAATTCAAGAACCGAGGCGAGGAATGCCGGATCGTTGGCGCCCCGGCGCAGGTCGTCGGCAGTAGCCCCGGTGGCGCCCAGAAACGCCGGACCAAGTTCGTCGTGCGCCACCAGCCAGCCAAGGGCCTGCAGGGCAATTGTTTCGGCACGATCACGCTTCATTCATTTTCCCCAACCGAAATGAAACCGTTTCTTAACCTTTACCCCGGCATCTTTCTTTCAAGGGCCAAGGCCCCCCGCGAAAGGATTTTGCGTTATGTCGGGTCATATCCTGATTGTTGACAGTGTGGCGACCAACCGGATCGTGCTCAAGGTGAAACTCGACGCGGCACAGTACCGGGTCGACGCCTGCGCCAGCATCGCCGATGCGCAACGCGCCATCGCGGCGGAACCGCCCGATCTGATCCTCGTCGAATTCAGCCCGCCCACTGATCAGGCGCGGACGTTCTGCATCGCCCTGCGGGCCGCCCCTGCCACGGCGGGCGTGCCGATCGTGGCGACCGGCCATTTCGACAGCGCCGCCGACCGACTAGCGGCCCTCGCCGCCGGGGCCGATGACATTCTGGTCAAACCGATCGCCGACAATCTGTTGCAGGCGCGGATCCGCAGTCTGCTGCGGGCGCGCCACGCCGACAGCGAACTGCGCCTGCGCGAAGATACGCGCCGGGCGCTCGGCTTTGCCGAAACCGGGGTCGATTTCATCAAAACCGGGGCAATCACCGTGGTAAGCGATCAGGCGGCATCGGATCCGCTTAACCTGTCGCTAGCCAAGGCGTCGGGCCTGCGCGTCGCAGTGCTGGGGCCGGACGCGGCGCTGGAACGCCCGGTTGCAGGGCCGGTGCCGGATGTATTCGTGATCCGCGCCGCGATACCCGGCCAGCGCCCGGACATGGCCCGCGTGTTCCGTCTGATCGCCGATCTGCGCAGCCGGGCGGAAACAAGGCACGCCGCCCAGCTTGTCATCGCCCCGGCCGCCGCCACGCCCGAAGTTGCGGCAATGGCGCTTGACCTCGGCGCCAACGATGTCGTCAGCGAAGACGCCAGCATCGCTGAAATCGCTCTTCGCACCAAGATGCTGCTGCGCCGCAAGGCAAATCTGGACCGGTTACGTGACACGGTTCAAAGCGGGCTTCAGGCCGCCGTCACCGATCCGCTGACCGGGCTTTACAACCGCCGCTACGCGATGCCGCATCTGGCGGCCATGGCAGAGCGGGCGCAGTCAGCCGGGCGCGATTTCGCGCTGATGGTGCTGGACATCGACCACTTCAAGACGATCAACGACCGCTTTGGCCACGCCGTCGGCGACAAGGTGCTGGTCGGCGTGACGCAGCGCCTGCGCGACAATCTGCGGGCTGTCGACCTGATCGCCCGGATCGGCGGCGAAGAGTTTCTGGTCGCCATGCCCGATACCTCCATCGCCCAGGCCCGTGGCGCTGCAGAACGGCTGCGCGGTCTGGTCGAGGATGCGCCGTTCATGTCTGGCGAATCAGGCCCGCCGATCAAGGTAACGCTGTCGATCGGGGTGGCGATGGGCGGCCTTTCGGCCAAAGGCCCGGCGGATGTGATGGACATCATGCAACGAGCGGATGCAGCGCTTTACGCCGCTAAATCGGCGGGCCGAAACATGGTCACGATGAGCCAGAGCGCAGCCTGAGCGGCCACCACCGCCTCATCTGCCTGCACCATGCCTTCTTTGCCGAGACGACATTGCGAGGGACATTCTTGGCGTCGCGCCTATCGCTGATGCCCGTCGTCCAGTTCGGTGCGCAGCCGGGCGGCGAATTCGGCCCGTTTGGCGGTCGTCATCCGGACGATCCGGGCCAAAAGCACCTCTTGACCGGCACCCATCCCGCGCAGGGCGCGGTCGCGTTGGACGTCGAACATTGCGCGGACGCTATCGGGATCGAACGGGTCGGCCTCGAGCGCCGTCAGGAACCCGTCGAGCGCAGCCCTGCGGCTGACCCGTGCCGATGGTCCAAAGTCCGGACGGTTACGCAGTTCCATGCCAATCGCCCGGCGATCCTCGGGCGAAAGAGCGCGCGCAAAGGGGCCGAGGTTGACGTCGAACCCGCCAAGCCGCCCCGGCTGGTCACGCCCCGACATCAAGGCCCCGCCGATGAGACCGACCACGGCAAGGTTCAAGGTCAACGAGGCGATCAGGACGATTCGCAGGGATAACCGCATCGTGGGCTGGGTTTGCGGGGCGTCGGGTGGCAGCGCGTCAGTCATGGATTACCCTTCGATTCCCAGAATGTCGTCGCTGGAAAACAACGAAATCGTCGTTGTTTCGCCCCAGAAAGTCGTGGCCAGCGTGGCGACGGCGCTGGGTGGGGCAAAGCCGATCCAAACCCCGGCAAGGGTCGCCGCAGCCATCCCGCCGAGCGCCGGCCAACCACCGATGGCGACGCGCAGCATCGTCCAGAAGCCGAGGGCTGGCCGCGCCGGCATGGTGCGCCCGGCGGCAATGGCGTCAGCGTCGGCGACGATCCGCGCCAGCAAGGCGTCGGAAGGCGCGACTGGTGCCGCGCGGGCCGTAGCAAACAGCGCGTCAAGGTCCTGATCAGTCATCGTCATACCCCAGTTCCGCCTTGCGCCCGGCAAGGACTGCCGCCAGCGCCCGTTTGCCCCTCGCGGTCAGACTTTCGACCGCCTCGGTGCTGATGTCCATGATCTGCGCAATCTCGGGATTGCCCAGACCTTCGAGGTGGCGCAGCGCCACCGCCTGCGCCTGTCGATCCGGCAATTGCGCCAGCGCGTCGGCCAATGCGTCCAGCCGTGCCCGTTCCTGCAGAATCGTCGTCACCGGGGCGGCGCTGTCGGCCGGTTCGGCAACGCCGTCCAGCGGCGTCGTCCGTTTGCGCCGCCGTAGGCGGTCGGTGCAGAGGTTCGCCGTGACCCGGTAGAGCCAAGTCGTGACCTGTGCCTCGCCCTGCCGCCACTCGGGGGCAATCCGCCAGAGGCGCAGCAGGACCTCCTGCGTGACATCCTCGGCCTCGGCCCGGTCGCGCAACATCCGAAACGCCTGCCCCAGAACCCGTGGCGTCAACCGCGCGGCCAGAGAGGTGGCCGCCTGCCGGTCGCCATTCGCATAGGCAACCAGCAGGACGGCGTCCGGCGTTGCAGCGTCGTAATCGGCAGCATCGGTCATCGCTCAGCGTGCTAACCACATAACCCCGATCTGGCAACAACACCGCATCGCCCTAGTTCCGATGGCGCCAGCGGTCCCGTCCTTCGTTCATCTTGGCGACGGCGGCGTCGAATTCGGCCTTGGTGACCACGCCATCCTCGTCGGCGTCCATATGGCTGAACATCCGCTCGCCCCGATGACCGCCTTCACGCGCCTGCATTTCGGCCGCCTGCAACAGACCGTCGCCGTTTTCGTCCAGCCGGGCGATCATGTCGGCGGCGCGGGTCGCGGCGTTGGCCGTAACCTCGGCAATCGCGCGGGCGTCCATTTCGTCGGCTGAAAGCGCGCCGTCACCGTTCGCATCGGTTCCAGCAAAGCGGGCGGCGGCGGCATTCTGCACCTCGGCCAGCGTCAACTGGCCATCGGCGTTGGCATCAAGTTCGCCAAAGTCGATCCTTGGCCCGCCGTCACGGCCCAGCCCGTGCGACCCTTCGGCCTGCGCCATCGTCGCCAGCATGCCTGCGGCAATCGCTGCCATCAAAAATTTTGTTTTCATATTGTCCTGGTCCTTTTTTCGTCGGTTTTGTCCTAGTCGCTGAAGTGCCAGCGACGGGGGTGAAACGGCCCCCGCGCCGATTTCCGTCGCGGACCGTGCGAAAAACCTGCGACGTGGCGTCACCCTCCCCTTTTCTTGGTCGCACAAAAGGCGCACATGCAGATCATGACCAA
>JBBSBK010000019.1:0-45112 GCA_038251315.1 Rhodobacterales bacterium
GGAATTCGAATAGTCGTTCTGCGGCGACGGGTTGTGACCCAGATCTGGCATTTTTATGGGCCGCGTCTGTCGATGACGCGGCCCATTTTGTTTGCGGTTTGGCGGGGGCCTAGAGGCCCATGGCGGCCCGGACCTGCTCCAGCGCCAGATTCAGCAACGCCGGGTTGTTGGCGGCGGCGCGCACCGCTCCGGTCAGCGCGGTTTTCTGCTGGTTGGTCAGGTCGGCACCTTCGATCATCGTGACGACCTTGTCGGCGTCGAACCCTTCTGGCGTCAGCAACGTGGCCGGGTCCATCGCAGCGGCGTCAGCGGCGGCCTGGTCAGCAGCGGCTTGGTCGGCAGCAGCCTGATCTGCCGCGGCTTGATCGGTGGCAGCCTGATCTGCAGCGGGTTGATTGGTGCCATCGGCAGCGGCGGCGGCGGCTTCAGCGGCAGCAGCGGCATCAGCAGCGGCGGCAGCGGCCACATCCGCAGCGGCGGCGGCGGCGTCAGCGGCGGCCTGGGCGGTGGCGGCTTGCTCGGCGGCGGCAGCTTCGGCGGCAGCCTGTTCCGCAGCAGCGGCTTCGGCGGCGGCAGCGTCGGCGGCAGCCTGCTCGGCAGCGGCCTGTTCGGCAGCAGCAGCGTCAGCGGCGGCCTTTTCTGCGACAGCGGCATCGACAGCAGCCTGCGCTGCGGCAACTTCGGCCTCGCGCATCGCAGCCTGTTTGGGAGCATACCATGCAAAATACCCGATCGCGATCACTACAACCGCGGCAGCGAGCCATAGCCACGTCCCACTCGTTCCGCTTTTTTTCGCCACTGCGGCTTTGCGTCGTTCCTCTTCGGCCTTGCGCTTGTCCGCCTCGGTCTTGTTCTGATCGACCATTGTATGGTCCCTCCCATCAATCTGCGTGGTCCGACCCCCGGACCTTGCATCTCATATGTCAGATGACAACGAAATTGAAAAGATGGGTCGATTCTGTCGCCGCAAGTCGTCGTTGGTGGGGTTTTTGCGGGTTGCACCGCCCCTGCCGCGCGACTACTTTGCCGGCCATGTTCCGCAACCTCCGAAAGGATAGACCATAGCCCGCAGACCCCATAACGCACCCCCGGTGCGTGACACCGGCCCCCGCATCAACGACCGTATCCGGGGCCCCGAAATTCGCCTGATCGGCGCAGATGGCGAAAACGTCGGCGTCGTGACGCCCGAACGGGCGATGCAGATGGCCGAAGAGGCCGGGCTCGATCTGGTCGAAATCTCGCCCAACGCCGCACCGCCCGTTTGCAAGATCATGGACTTTGGCAAGTTCAAATACGAGACACAGAAGAAAGAGGCCGAGGCGCGCAAGAAGCAGAAGATCATCGAGATCAAGGAAATCAAGTTTCGCCCCAACACCGATACCCACGACTACGACGTCAAGATGCGGTCGGTGTTCAAGTTTCTCGATGAAGGCGACAAGGTCAAGGTGACGCTCCGATTCCGCGGCCGTGAAATGGCGCACCAGGATCTGGGCCGCCAGTTGCTTGAACGGGTGGCCGAGGATACCAAGGACGTCGGCAAGATCGAAAACTTTCCCAAGATGGAAGGCCGGCAGATGGTCATGCTGATCGGACCTGCGCGGTAGCGATCGCCCATCGCCGTCAGATTGCTGCAAGGCCGCCGGAACTCCGGCGGCCTTTTTCGCTCTCAGGCGTTGCTCGCGCGTTCGCGGAATCATCCGACGATGGTTGCGCACTGACCTGTTGCTGAGGTGTGGTCACGATGGCGAAAATATATCTTCCGATCCCGCGTGCCGCCAACCACAGGCCGCACCATCGTCACTCGCTTTCGGTCCGCACGATCCGGGTCTGAAAGCAGTTGTTGCGGGCCGACCGGACATCGACGAACGCCACCTTGGGGTCGGCCAGCAAGCGCGCTGAATTAGCGGCGACATCAGCCTTGGGCGTGATCTGGCCGGTGCCATAGATTATCCTGTGCCCGGTATCGTAGGCTTTCAACAGATAGTCGGGCGACGTGGTCAGGATCGGCGGCAAACCCACTCCCTGCCATGCCGCGCAATCGTCGGCACATAGAAATATCGGGCCGGTTTCAGCGTAGGGTTGCAACGCCGGAAACGGACATGCGGCGAGGATCAGCATGTCGGCGCCTGCAGGGACGTCGTGCAGGCAACAGCGACAGGGTGTGCCCTGCCCGTTCGACACCGCCGCTTCGGCGGGTTGGTCGTAGGCGTCAGGGCCGCCGTGACGGACTCGGGAAACGAATGCGGGATCGTAGGTTGTGAAACGGATCGTCATGTCTGGGGCGTCTCCTTGGTGTCCCCGACGTGTAACGGGCCGCCCCCACAGAGGGCGACCCGAATGTTGCGCGTAACGTGGCGGTATGATGTCAGTTCGATGCGACCTGCGCCAGAAGCGGAGTGATCCGCCGGATCGTCGCCCGGCGATTCGCCGGTTCGGCGGTTGTCGTATTCACCTTGAGGAACTGTTCGCCGTAACCCTGCACCACCAGATTTTCCGGCGGAATGTTGAAGTTTTCAGTCAGGGCAAGCGCCACCGATTCTGCCCGCCGGTCAGACAGCGCCAAGTTCAGCGCCTCTGATCCGACGGCATCGGTGTGACCTTCGACAAGGAACACTTCGCGCGGGTTTTCGGCCAGAAACTCCTCGATCAGGACGCCCAGACGGACGAGCGACCGTGTTGCCTCGGGCGGGATCGCGGCCGATCCGCTGACGAATTGAAGGGTGTCGAGGTCGATCCCCGGCACCTGTTCGCGCACCTGCGGAATTTCGCGGATCTGGCGCAGACTGAATGACCGGTTCAGCGCCTGCGCATCCAGCGCGCGGCGCAGCGATGCCCGGTCTGCATCAGCGATCGACATCGTGCTGACACGGGGCGTGGGCAGCGTGCGTACATCGACCGGCGTCGGGGCGGTGGTGACATCGTCAAACAGTTCCACCTGCGTGCCATCCGGCAAAACGCGGGCACGGCGGAGCACCCGGCCGCGGTTGTCCTTGATCGTGACGATCTGGCTGCCATCGGTGCGGGTCAGCGTCGTGCGGGTCGATCCGTCGTTGAACGTCTCGGTCCGCTCGCCCATGCCGGGCTGACGCAGCAGCGCATCGTCGTCGCGGTAGATCGTATAGCCATTGTCGCCACGGGTCACGACCCGGTCCCCGGTGTTCGCGACGACCCGGTCGCCGTTTTTCAGCAACGCACCGACAGCCACGGCACCGACGCCGATCAGCAGCGCCTTTTCAAAGTTCGACAGGCCACGGCGGGATTGTTCTGCGGCAGGTGCCGCCGCTGCCTCGAGCGTGACGGGAGTGGCGAAATCTTCATCACTGGTGCGCACGTCATCGTCCGTCACAATCATTTCCTGCACGTCGGGTGTCGTTGTATCTCCGTCCTGACCCGCAACGACTGTCGTATCGGCGGAACCGTCAACACCGGTCAGGGTCGGATCGCCACCGCTGGCGATTTCCGCCTCTGCGGCCAGCCGGGCAGCCTCGTCTTCGACCAGCACATCCGGCGTTTCGACGAGGGGCGTGATGGTGGGATCGCCGCCGCCATTCGCCTCAACCGTGCCATCAGACCCTGCCTGTTCGTCGGCCAGTTGTGGTGGGATCGGTTCAACCATGTCGGGCGCGATTGCGTCCGACTGATTTGTCACTGCCTGATCGGCAGCGGCTTGGTCGGCAGCGGCTTGGTCGGTCGCTGCTTGGTCGGCGGCGGCTTGATCGGCATTTGCCTGATCCGCTGCGGCTTGGTCGGCGGCGGCGGCGGCATCAACGTCGGCCTGTGCCTGCGCTGCAGTGGCGGCGTCAGCCTCGGCCTGCGCGGAGGCGGCAGCGGCCTGCTCGGCGGCAGCCTGGTCTGCAGCAGCTTGGTCGGCGGCGGCCTGCTCTGCGGCAGCCTGGTCCGCAGCGGCCTGATCGGCGGCAGCCTGGTCTGCAGCGGCTTGGTCGGCGGCGGCTTGGTCTGCGTCAGCCTGTGCGGCGGCGTTCGCTTCTACCTGCGCTGCAGCGGCGGCCTCCGCCTCGGCTTGTGCGGCGGCAGCAGCAGCGTCAGCATCAGCCGTTGCGGCGGCAGCTACGGCGTCAGCATCAGCCGTTGCGGCGGCAGCGGCGGCGTCAGCTTCAGCAATTGCGGTGGCAGCGGCGGCATCTGCCGCATCCTTCAACGCGGCGGCGGCAGCGGCGGCGTCCATCGGGGTGCCTTCGGTTGCTTCCCCCTCAGGGCAGGGCGGTTGGGTCAGATCGAGGCACAGCAGCACCGTTTCCTGAGCCTGCGCCGGGGCGACCCAGACCCCTTGGGGCAACAGCATCGACATGGTGGCCACGAGGGCGGTCGTCGTGCGGGCAGATTTCTTTTGCATTTCCATTCCTTCAAACGATTCGATTTCGGCGCGTCTGTCTTTGCGCCATTGCATTCGACTTAGGCCAACCTGCCCCGCTAAACGATAGCAACGGGCGTGATATCCAATGGCAGCGGCTTTTGATCAGTACGAAAGATTGCCCGCAGCCGCGCAACACGCTAAGCCATAACCGATCCAGCCGCCGGAGGTTCCGATGAACAAAGTCAATGCTATTTCACATGCCAATGGCGATGGTCCAAATCTGGGGCCGTTCGACTGGGCGGATGCATTTCGTCTCGAGGATCAACTGACCGAGGATGAACGCATGTTGCGTGACGCCGCGCGGACGTTCGCACAGGACGTCCTGCAACCCAAGGTGATCGCCGCCTACCGTGACGAAACGACCGACCCCGGCATTTTCACCGAGATGGGAGAGGCTGGAATGCTGGGCGTCACGATCCCCGAGGAATTTGGCGGTCTTGGCGCAAATTACGTGACCTACGGCCTGATCGCGCGCGAGGTCGAGCGGGTCGATTCTGGTTATCGGTCGATGATGTCGGTTCAGTCTTCGCTGGTGATGTATCCGATCAACGCCTACGGGTCGGACGCGCAGCGCCGCAAATACCTGCCGGGGCTGGGGGCGGGCACCCTGATCGGCTGTTTCGGGTTGACCGAACCGGACGCGGGCAGCGATCCGGGCGGGATGAAGACGACCGCGAAAAAGACCGCCGACGGCTATGTGCTGAACGGGTCCAAGATGTGGATCTCCAACGCGCCGATCGCCGATGTGTTCATCGTCTGGGCCAAATCGGATGCGCATGGCGGCAAGATCAGGGGCTTTGTGCTGGACAAGGGTATGCCGGGGCTCAGTGCACCGAAAATCGGCGGCAAGCTGTCGCTGCGCGCGTCAGTGACCGGTGAAATCGTGATGAAAGACGTGGCAGTGGGCGAGGACGCGCTGCTGCCGGGGGTCGAGGGCCTCAAGGGCCCGTTCGGGTGCCTGAACAGGGCACGATACGGGATCAGCTGGGGCGTACTGGGAGCGGCGGAATTCTGCTGGCACGCGGCACGGCAATACGGACTGGACCGGCGGCAATTCGGACGCCCGCTCGCCCAGACCCAGCTATTCCAGAAAAAGCTGGCCGACATGCAGACCGAGATCACCCTGGGTCTGCAAGGGTCGCTGCGGCTGGGCCGGATGCTCGATGACGGCACGGCAGCACCCGAAATGATCAGTCTGATGAAGCGCAACAACTGCGGCAAGGCGCTCGACGTGGCGCGGATGGCCCGCGACATGCACGGCGGCAATGGCATTTCCGAAGATTTTCAGGTGATGCGCCATATGGTCAATCTGGAAACAGTGAATACCTACGAAGGCACCCATGACGTGCATGCCCTTATTTTAGGGCGTGCACAGACCGGGCTGCAGGCGTTTTTCTGATCCGCGGCTGCGGCCGCAATGGCGGCACGGGGATTGCGCAATTTTGCCCGAATGGGCCATGATAGCCGCGACAGGCCGCGCTGCCCGTGGCCAATGCAAGGTGAGTGATGACGACCAAAGACATCGAACTTGACGCTGAAATGGCGGATCTGGACAAACCTGCGTGGTTTGCGCGGCTGGCCGAACTGGGCGATGAACTGGGGTACTGCGAGAAACTGGGGGCCCGTCACGTCGCCGCTTTTGTCGATGCTGGGCCGCAGCTTCTGGTCACCTTCGAAACCTATCGTCAGATCGAGGCAGGGTCGGACAACGCCGAACCGCGCGGGTTTGAATTTGTGCGACAAAGGGGCTGGTCACATCTGGCGCTGATCGCGGATGGCGACACGTGGTTTCGCGACGACACCGTCTATCGGTATTTCGACCGGCTGGTTGATGACGGCTTTTTCGAGGATTTCGATTCTGTCCTGTTCTTTGGCGCCCACGCCGGAGGATATGCGGCGGCAGCGTACAGCGTCGTGGCGCCCGGCGCACGGGTGTTGGCGCTGCGGCCCCAGGCGACCCTCGACCCCGCCCAGACAGGGTGGGACACCCGCTATGTTGACCATCGGCGTCTATGTTTCACCGACCGGTATGGCTATGCCCCGGACATGATCGATGCGGCGGCGCAGGCCTGGATCGTCATCGACCCGGCGCAGTCGCTCGACGCGATGCATGCGGCGCTGTTTCGGCGCAGCAACGTCACCACCCTGCGCTGTCCGCACCTGGGCTGGCAGCTGGATCAGGCCTTTGACGCCATGGGGATCAGCGCCACGCTGATTGCGGCGGCGATGGACGGCAGCCTGTCGCGGCATCGCTTTGCCCACCTGCTGCGGGCGCGGCGCGATCATCTTCCCTACTTGCGCAACCTGCTGCAACATCTGGAAAATGATGGTCGCGACGAACTGGCCGCACGGCTTTGCCGCCACGTCCTCAGACAGCGCTCGCGCCCGTTTTTCGCCCGCAAACTTGCCGCGCTCGAAGCAGGGGAAGTCACGCCGCAGGATTCTGAGGCGGCCCTGTAGCTATTCCTTCCAGTTGACGGCATCGATCTGTCGGGCCGCCTTGCGACGGTCAAACTGGCGTTTGCCCCCGTCGATGACGCGGACAGCGAAGTAACCGATGATGCCGCCAAGCACGATCCAGAACGACGAACCGGTGTGCAGGATCATTGCCAGCAGTCCGACAATCAGCATCAGGGTCATGAAACTGACCAGCCGGGTTTCGGTTGGCGTAATATTGACCAGTGGCGCGGCGCGGGCGATCAGCGGGCCCGACAGCGGACCATCGGCATAGGGTGTCAGAAATCCGGCGGCAACGGCGATGATGAAACCCAGCATGTGAAACCCCTTTCGCGCAATCTGCCCGCGCGACGGGCCAAGGGCAAGGGTGCCCAGAACACTGGCCAGCGCCATCGGCGCAGTGTAGTCGTTTGGGCATGACTGACCGCGCCCCGACCCGTCTGACGATCCGCCAGCCTGATGACTGGCATCTGCATCTGCGCGACGCGGCGATGTTGGCCGCAGTCCTGCCCGAAACGGCGCGGCATTTCGGGCGGGCCATCGTGATGCCCAATCTGGTGCCGCCAGTCGTGACCGGGGCGCAGGCAGCCGCCTACCGCGACCGGATCATGGCAGCACTGCCAGTGGGGAGCGGGTTTCAACCGCTGATGACGCTGTATCTGACCGAGGCCACCGACCCCGCCGACGTCGCCGCAGCGCATACGGCCGGGATTGCGACTGCTGTCAAACTTTACCCTACCGGGGCGACCACCAATTCAGCCAGCGGTGTGCGCGATTTTGACAAGGTGCGCCCGGTGCTCGACAAGATGGCCGAGATCGGCATGCCGCTGTGCGTCCACGGCGAAGTCACCGATCCTGCCGTCGACATCTTTGACCGAGAGGCGGCGTTCATCGATCGGATTCTGAAACCGCTGCGCAAGAAGGTACCCGACCTCAAAATCATCATGGAGCATGTTACGACACAGGATGCCGTCGATTATGTGCGCGACAGTCACAAGAACATGGCCGCGACGATCACCACGCATCACCTCATCATCAACCGCAACCATATCCTCGCCGGCGGGATCCGGCCGCATTATTACTGCCTGCCCGTCGCCAAGCGCGAGGCGCACCGCGTGGCGCTGGTGCAGGCGGCGGTCAGCGGCGACAAGCGGTTCTTTCTGGGCACGGATTCGGCGCCGCACACCGACGCGGGAAAATTGCAGGCCTGCGGTTGTGCGGGCATTTTTTCGGCGACCAATACGCTGTCGTGCATTGCCGAAGTGTTCGACGCCGCTGGCAAGCTGAAACAACTTGAGGCGTTCGTGTCGCTGAACGGCGCCCGGTTCTACGGGCTTGCCGCGAACGCGGCGTCGATCACGTTGATCAAAGGCGATCCGGTTACCTATCCGGCGCAAATCGCCACCGCTGACGGCCCGGTGACGCTGTTCGACCCCGGCTTTCCGCTGCATTGGCGGGTTGACGTGTAGGAGCCTCCGGCGGGAGTTTTATGGCAAAGTGAAGATGAGAAGGCGCGCATGATCCCCAGCAGCTATCCCCCGAAAGACGAAATCGCCCGCCTGACAGCACGCATGCTGATCGAGATTGGTGCGATCGATTTCAACGCCCGCGACCCCTTTACCCATGCCAGCGGCAAACAGGCGCCGACTTATGTGGATTGCCGCAAGCTGATTTCCTATCCGCGCATCCGGTCGACGCTGATGGATTTTTTGACTATCAGTGTCATGCGCGAAGCCGGGTTCGAGGCGTTCGACAACATCGCGGGCGGCGAAACGGCGGGGATACCCTTTGCCGCACTGGTCGCCGAACGGTTGGCCCTGCCAATGACTTATGTACGCAAGAAACCAAAGGGATACGGGCGTAATGCGCGGATCGAAGGGGTGATGACCGCGGGTCAGCGCGTTCTGCTGGTCGAGGATCTGACGACCGATGGCGGCAGCAAACTTTCGTTCGTCGATGCGATCCGCGAGACCGGGGCGACCTGCAACGCGACGGCGGTGATTTTCTATTATGGCATCTTTGACGGCGTTCAAGCCGCTCTGGCCGATCACGGCGTTCAGTTGATCCACCTGTGCACCTGGTGGGACGTTCTGGCCGAGGCCAAGGTGCGGCAAGCCTATGACGATGAAACGCTTTCGGGGGTCGAGGCGTATCTGCGCAATCCCGCCGGTTGGGAAGCGACACGAACGACCTGAGAAATGTTTGTCGGGACCTGTGGGCAAAAACATCCCCAGAATCGTGGCGGCGGTGCGGATGTTGTGGTAGCGTTGTCAAATGTCGCCAAATCTGGGGCAGGCCGCAGCTAATTCAACTGTCCACCGTGTTTTCCCGGCCTTTATCCACAAGGTTATCACGATAGCGCGGCGGGGTTGCTTTGACTAAGACCTCAGGCGGGACAGGCTGATAATTCGGGCAGGGCAAAACGATGAACGAGATCGCGACATTCAACGCAACCGGCACCAACGTGGCCGATGCCGACACGATGCCCCATGCCATCGAGGCTGAACAGCAACTGCTGGGCGCGATCCTGACCAACAATGACATCTACGACCGGATCGCCGGGATCATCGGGCCAAAACATTTCTATGACCCGGTCCATGCGCGGATATTCGAAACCGCCGCGGCCCGGATCGGGCGCAACGCGCTCGCCAGTCCGGTGACGCTCAAGGCATTTCTCGAGGATGATGCGGGGCTCAAGGAACTGGGCGGGCCGGCCTACCTTGTGCGGCTTGCGGGGTCGGCAATCTCGGCCTTTGCGGCCCGTGATTATGCGCAGATGATCTATGACCTGTCGGTGCGGCGCGAACTGATGCGGGTAGGCCGCGACATCACCGCCAAGGCAGCCCGCGTCAACGTCGACAGCGAACCGCGCGAACAGATCGTCGAGGCCGAACAGGAACTTTACCGGTTGGCCGAGCAGGGCACATCGGAAAGTGGATTTCAAAGCTTTCTCAAGGCGGTAACAGACGCTGTGAACGTTGCCAACGCGGCCTACCAGCGTGATGGCGGGTTGTCGGGTGTGTCCACGGGGCTGGTCGATCTGGACAAAAAACTGGGTGGGTTGCACAAATCCGACCTGCTGATCTTGGCCGGACGTCCATCGATGGGCAAGACGTCGCTGGCGACCAACATCGCGTTCAACGTTACCAAGGCCTATAAAAAGGGCCGGTTGCAGGATGGCGGCGAGGGTGCTGTGAACGGCGGTGTCGTGGGGTTCTTCAGCCTCGAGATGTCCGCCGAACAGCTTGCTGCGCGGATCCTGTCGGAAGCCTCCGAAGTGCCCAGCGAGCGAATCCGGCGCGGCGATATGACCGAGGTCGAGTTTCGCCGCTTTGTCGATGCCGCCAAGGCGCTCGAGGCCTGCCCGCTGTTCATTGACGATACCCCCGCCCTGCCCATCGCCCAGCTTGCCGCCCGTGCGCGGCGGCTGAAACGCACACATGGGCTGGATGTTCTGATGGTCGATTATCTGCAACTGGTGCGCGGCACCGGGCGCAGCGAAAACCGCGTCAACGAGATTTCCGAGATCTCGATGGGCCTCAAGGCCATCGCCAAGGAACTGCAGATTCCGGTGGTCGCCTTGTCGCAGTTGTCGCGCCAGGTCGAAAGCCGCGAGGACAAGCGCCCGCAACTGTCCGACCTGCGCGAATCCGGGTCGATCGAACAGGACGCCGATGTGGTCATGTTCGTCTACCGCGAGGAATACTATAAAGAACGCGAAAAGCCGGGCGATCACGAGTTGGAAAAGATGGCCGCCTGGACCACCGAGATGGAGCATCTGCACGGCAAGGCCGAGGTCATCATCGGCAAGCAGCGGCACGGGCCTATCGGTCATGTCGAGCTGAGTTTCGAGGGGCAGTTCACCCGCTTTGGCAATCTGGTCAAGCCCTGGCAGCAGAACGGCGACAGTGAGTTCTGAACCAACGTCCACGCCCCGTCCGCGCTGGTGGCTGCATATCCTTGCTATTGCCCTGTTCGTTGAACGCTGGGCGCATATCATCATCGCGCTGCTGGTGCTGGCAGGGGGTCTTGCCCTGATGTTCTCGGGCGCCGTGCCCGAAACCAGCTGGCGGCGCGCTGTGGTGCGCGACATCCTCCCCCTGCCTTTTGCCGAGGCATCGCATCTGTCGGCCAGTCTGGCCGGCCTGGCGCTGGTTGTGCTGGCGCGCGGTCTGGCGCTGCGGATGGCGCAGGCGCGAATCGTGGCGATGGGGATCCTGCTGGCGGGCGCTATCTTTGCGCTGGCCAAGGGGCTGGATTGGGAAGAAGCGCTGCTGTTGCTCGCCACGGCGGCTGTGCTGTGGCTGGCGCGGGGCAGTTTCTACCGGCGCGGCGACTGGCGCAGCTTTCGCCCGAGCGCAGCCTGGATGGTGCTGGTGGCATTGACCCTGCTGGCGGTCGCCGCTGTCGGATTCCTGGGGTATGGCAACGTCGCCTATCGGTCGGAACTCTGGTGGCGGTTCGCATGGTATGGCGATGCGCCACGATTTCTGCGGGCGACCCTTGCACTGACGCTTGCCGTCGCCGTGCTGGGCCTCGATCGGCTGGTCAACCGCCCCCTGCGCGGGCGCGGCGTATCGGAACCGCTGTCCGATGCGGCAGCGGCACTGGTCGCCGCCTGCCCGGACAGCATCATGCAGGTAGCCCATCTGGGCGACAAGCAGACGCTGTTATCTCCGGACGGCGACGCCGCCCTGTTCTATGCGGCCGCGGGTGGATCGTGGGTTTGTTTGAGCGGTCCGATCGGGGATCCGAAAGCGGCCGACGATCTGTTGTGGACCTTTGTGGAAAACGCCGACCGGGCAGGCATGCGCCCGGTTTTCTATGCTGTCGAACCGGCGGGCATCATGCGCCTGCTCGATTTCGGTCACGCGATCCTGAAAACCGGCGAAGTGGCGCGGGTCGATCTGCCAGCCTTCAGCCTCGACGGGCCGGATCGCAAGGATCTGCGTTATGCCCGATCCCGCGCCACCCGCGACGGGCCGCGGTTCGCCCTGTTGCGACGGGCCGACGTGCCGGCGCACCTGCCTGATCTGCAAGCGATTTCGGATCACTGGCTGACCCAGCACGGCGGGCGCGAAAAGGGGTTTTCGCTGGGCCGTTACGACCCTTCTTACCTTTCACATTTCGACCTTGCGGTGATCTGGCAAGACGACCGAATCGTCGCCTTTGCCAACCTTTGGCGTGGCGCCGACAAGGCGGAGATGGCCATCGACCTGATGCGTCACCTGCCCGACCTGTCGCCGGTCCTCATGGATTTCCTGATGACCGAGGCGATCCTGCTGGCGCAGGCCGAAGGCTACCGCTGGTTCAACTTGGGCGGTGCGCCGCTGGCGGGCCTGCGGGATCATCCGCTTGCATCGACGTGGAACCGGATCGGCACCCTGATCTATCGGCGCGGCGACGATTTTTACAGTTTCGAAGGATTGAGCGCCTTCAAACGCAAGTTCGGCCCCGTATGGACGCCGCGCTATGTCACCTGCCCCGGCGGCATGTCGCTGTTTCGCACCCTGATCGATGTAACTCTACTGATCTCGCGTCCGCCGCGCCGCTGATGTGTCGCTGGGTTTTGTCCCCTTGCCGCCTCTGCACCCGCCTGTCAAAAGGTCCGGCATGACGACGGGCACCCTTTCTATCAACCTTGACGCGCTGGTCGCCAACTGGCGTGCCTTGGATGCCATGTCGGCCGGACAGACGGGCGCCGTGGTTAAAGCCGATGGCTATGGTCTGGACGCCGCACATGTCGCGCGGGCACTGGGGCGTGCGGGTTGCACCCATTTCTTTGTTGCCTTTGCCGAAGAAGGCGCGACCCTGCGGCAGGCCATCGGCCCGAACCCGCGTATTTCCGTGATGTCGGGCCACATGCGCGGCGATACCGACATGATCGCGGATATGGGCCTGACGCCGATGTTGTCGTCCGTCGACCAACTGACCCGGCATTTCGAGGCGCTGCCGGGCCATGCGTTTGGCCTGCAACTTGACACGGGTATGAACCGATTGGGAATGGAATGGTCGGAATGGGCCGCCGTCGCGCAGGTGGCACTTGAACAGCGCCCGGTGCTGGTGATGTCGCATCTGGCCTGCGCCGATGACCCCGATCATCCGATGAATGCCTATCAATTGGATGTGTTCCACCAGATGACTGACGGGATCAGCGTGCCGCGTTCGCTGGCCGCGACCGGTGGTATTCTGCTGGGCCCCGATTATCATTTCGACCTGACCCGCCCCGGCATCGGTCTGTATGGCGGCCAGCCGTTTGCCGACGCCCGCCCTGTGGTGCAGTTCGATCTGCCCGTGGTGCAGTTGCGGGATCTGGATGTGGGCGAGGTCGTGGGTTACAGCAATGCATGGCAGGCGGAGCGGCCGACCCGATTGGCCACCGTCGCCGCGGGCTATGCCGACGGGATCCTGCGCAGCCTGACGGGCAAAGTGACGTTGTGGCACGTCGATCAGCCCTGCCCGGTGGTCGGGCGTGTGTCGATGGACCTGCTGACGGTCGATGTGACCGATCTGGGAGAAGACCCCACCGATCTGACTCTGATCGGCCCGCATCAGTCGGTCGATCAACTGGCAGCACTGGCCGGAACCATCGGCTATGAAATCCTCACCTCGCTTGGTCCCCGCCTGAACCGTCGGTTCGCTGCCACATGAACTTTCTGGCGCGGATCGGCGCGGCGGCTCTGGCGATGCTGGCGGGTGTCGGACGTCTGGTGATCTTTGCTGCGGAAACCCTGTCACACCTGTTTCGCCCGCCGTTCTATCCGCGCGAATTCGGACATGCGCTGATCCAGATCGGGTTCTTTTCCTTGCCAGTGGTCGGCCTTACCGCGCTGTTCACCGGCGGTGCGCTGGCCTTGCAAATCTACGCCGGTGGGGCCCGTTTCAGTGCCGAGGCGGTGGTGCCGCAGATCGTGGCCATCGGCATGGTCCGCGAATTGGGTCCGGTTCTGGTCGGGCTGATGATCGCGGCGCGGGTGACGTCATCCATCGCCGCCGAAATTGCGACGATGAAGGTCACCGAACAGATCGACGCCCTTGTGACGCTGTCGACCCATCCGATGAAATACCTGACCCTGCCGCGTGTGTTGGCAGCGTTTCTGGTCATGCCCATTCTGGTCGGGATTGGGGACATCATCGGGATTTATGGCGGTTACATCGTCGGGACGCGGACACTGGGGTTCAACGCTGCCGCCTATCTGCAGAACACGGCGGACTTCCTCGAACTGCGCGATGTGGTGTCGTCGTTGGCAAAAGGTGCCGTGTTCGGCGTTATCGCCGCCCTGATGGGCTGTTACTACGGGATGCATTCGGACAGGGGCGCGATGGGCGTGGGCCGGGCCACGAAATCATCGGTAGTGGCGGCGGCGGTGCTGATTCTTGCCGCCAATTTCCTGCTGACGCAAGCGTTCTTTACCGCATGATCCGCCTGACAGAAGTCCACAAGGCGTTCGGCGCCAATCAGGTTCTGCGGGGGGCGAATCTGGACGTGCCCAAGGGAACAAGCATGGTGGTGATCGGCGGGTCGGGGACAGGTAAGTCGGTGCTGCTCAAGTGCATCCTTGGGCTGGTTGTGCCGGATTCCGGGACCATCCAGGTTGATAGCCAGAACGTCACCAACGCGCCCCGCGACGCCTTTCTGGCCCGGTTCGGGATGCTGTTTCAGGGCGGGGCGCTGTTTGATTCGCTTCCCGTCTGGCAAAACGTCGCGTTCCGCCTGTTACGCGGATCGTTGAAACGGCCCCGCGCCGAGGCGCATGAGATCGCCATCGCCAAGCTGCGCCGCGTCGGTCTGGGGCCGGATATCGCCGACCGTTTGCCCGCCGAATTGTCGGGGGGGATGCAAAAGCGCGTCGGTCTGGCCCGGGCTATCGCTGCCGACCCGGAAATCATCTTTTTTGACGAACCGACCACTGGCCTTGACCCGATCATGGCCGGCGTCATCAACGACCTGATCCGCGAGATCGTGACCGAAATGGGGGCCACGGCAGTGACAATCACGCATGACATGAGTTCGGTCAGGGCCATCGCCGACCGGGTGGCGATGTTGCACGGCGGGGTCGTGCGCTGGACCGGAGCGATTGCCGACATGGATGCAGCAGGCGATCCTTACGTCGATCAGTTCATCAATGGTCGCGCCGTAGGACCGATCGCGACGCTGCGTTGACGGGCGATTCGCGCGACGTGCGGTGTGCAGTCGCCGCATGGTTGTGCGCGTTTTTTCCACAGCACCCAGTCGCCCCCTGAAATTCGAGTGAATCGCAGATTTTGCGCCGCGCCGCCCGCCGCCTACCCTAATTTGTGGTTGCTGCACGACTGAAGAGAATGCCGCATGCGTCGTCGTGTTTCTGTTTCGGAAACAATCAACAGCTTTATCCCGGGATTACACGCCAGCCGGCAACCTGATCATGCCGTGCTCATTTTCCCCTTTTATAATAAGCGGTTGTTCGCCTATCGTGATAGTTAATGAGATTAAACAAGGGTGTGGCGGAACTCAACGATCAGCCACCGGTTCAACAAAGTTAATCAAAGATGCCACGGGTGCAGGGGAACTCGTCAATGTCAATTTCGCACACAGCGCGCTTGATGGCGCGCGGGCTACACGCCATCGCCTTCATGCTGATCCTCACGCTCGCGCTGGCGGCAATGGTTTATACGGCCGCCGCCGCCGCCGGTCTGGTGCCTTGGCTGACCCTTTCCATAACGTTTGGTGATACCAGTTATCCGCAGGCCGGCATTGTCGTGCAGACCGCTGTCACGCTGGGCTTGCTTTCATTGCTGTTCTTCGCCCCGACCAACGCCCGGATCATGGCGCTGGAACGCAGCCATCGCGATTTTCATATCTCGATGGACGACGTCGCGCGGGCCTACCACGCCTGCCACGCTGCCGACCGCGCAGGGCCGTTCACCCTGTCATCCGAATTCGATTCGGTGCGCGAACGCCTTGCCTATCTGCGCGATCACCCCGATCTGGGAATGCTGGAGACCGAAGTGCTGACCCTTGCCGCGCAGATGAGCCAGCAGGCCCGCAAGCTGGCCGACGTCTATTCCGACGAAAAAATCGCCCGCGCCAAGGAATTTCTGGGCCAGCGCCAGAAAGAGGCCGAGGATCAGCAGGAACGCATCGTCGATGCCCTGCACGTCTGCCGCGAAATCCGCAAATGGGTCAGTCAGGTCGAGCTTGAAGAAAGCATCGTTGCCAGCCAGTTGGCGCAGCTTGACGAACAGTTGCTGACCGCGCTGCCCGCCCTCGGCTACGTTTTCGAACAGGAAGACCGCAAAACCAACGTGGTAACGTTGCCGCAAATCAAACCGGCGGCCGAGTAACCACTTGTCATTGCCACGCGGCGCCCGCACATCAAGGCGATGATGCCCGCCCTGCGCCTTGCCAATCTGGCTTTGCTTGTCCTGTTTCCGCTGGCCTGGTTCGCACCCCTGTTGCGGGCCGGGTTGCTGCCATTGTTCGGGCTGAGCGAAATCAGCGTCATGTCCGGCCTGCAATCGCTGTGGGGGTCGGACGTGGTGCTGGCACTGGTCGTCACCGTGCTGGCGCTGTTTGCGCCCTACCTGAAAACAATCGGGCTGGCCTTGGTCCATTTTGGCCTGCTGCGCCGCAAGGTGCTGCCGGTGTTGGCGTGGCTGGGCAAGCTGGCGATGGCGGATGTGTTCCTGATCGCGCTTTATATCGTTCTCGCCAAAGGCATCGGCTGGGGCAAGGTCGAGGTAGCGTGGGGCCTGTATCTCTTCACCGCGTGCATTCTGGCGTCCATCGCCATTTCGATCCTGACCGCACGGGCCTTGCAAAAATAACGGGCGTTGCCCCGGCGTGGGGATTGGGGCAAAAGGCGAACATGGCCAAAGAACTATCATTCAGTTGCAACGATTGCGGTGCGCTGTCGTCCAAATGGTCGGGGCGCTGCGACGCCTGTGGCGCTTGGAATGCGATTGTCGAGGACAAGGCGCTGGCGTCCGGCCCACCCAAGAAAACGCTTGGCGGCAGACGCGGTGCGGCGATGGTCCTGACCGACCTTGCCACGCAGTCTGCCGAACCGCCGCGCACCATGTCCGGCGTGGATGAACTCGACCGGGTGCTTGGCGGCGGCCTTGTCGCAGCATCGGCCCTGTTGGTCGGCGGCGATCCCGGCATCGGCAAATCGACGCTGCTGTTGCAGGCGGCGGCGCGGTTCGCCCGCAATGGCCTCAAGGTCATCTATGTATCGGGCGAGGAATCGACGGCGCAGGTACAGATGCGTGCCCGCCGTCTGGGACTTGAGAAAAGCCCGATGATGCTCGCCGCCGAAACCAACCTGCGCGATATCCTGACAACGCTTGAGGCCGAAAAACCTGATCTGGCGATCATCGATTCGATTCAGACGATGTGGGCCGACAACGTCGAATCCGCGCCCGGTTCGGTCAGCCAGGTCCGCGCCTGCGCTCATGAACTGACCACATTCGCGAAAAAGCGGACGATGGCCGTGGTCATGGTCGGTCATGTCACCAAGGACGGGCAGATCGCCGGACCGCGCGTGGTCGAACACATGGTCGATACGGTGCTGTATTTCGAGGGTGAGCGCGGCCATCAGTTTCGCATCCTGCGGGCGGTGAAGAACCGTTTCGGCCCGGCTGACGAGATCGGCGTGTTCGAGATGACGGGCAAGGGTCTGGCCGAGGTGCGCAATCCTTCTGCCATGTTCCTGTCGGAACGCGGCAAACCCGCACCGGGATCGGTGGTGTTCGCAGGCATCGAAGGGTCACGCCCGATGCTGTGCGAAATTCAGGCGCTGGTCGCACCCGCGCCCGGCGGCCAACCCCGGCGCAGCGTTGTGGGCTGGGATGGCGGGCGTCTGGCGATGATCCTCGCCGTCCTTGAGGCGCGGTGCGATGTCACCTTCAGCGGCCTCGACGTCTATCTGAACGTTGCCGGCGGACTGCGGATCAGTGAACCGGCAGCCGATCTGGCAGTTGCTGCAGCGCTCGTTTCTGCGCGGGAAGACGCCGCGATCCCGCCGGACTGTGTTGTTTTTGGCGAAATCAGCCTGTCAGGTGCCTTGCGCCCGGTGGTCCAGACCGAAAATCGGTTGAAAGAGGCGCAGAAACTTGGTTTTACCTCGGCCATCCTGCCGCAGCCCCAGAAGAAGGGCGCGGGATCGGGGCTGACCTTGCGCGAAATGCAGGACCTGCCCGGATTCGTGACGGATATATTCGGCCCGCGTTAAGGGCCCGCAAAGAGGGACGGCATGGAAGGCTTTACCATCATCGACGGCGTCGTCGCCGTTATCATTGTGGTGTCGGCCCTGTTGGCCTACAGCCGGGGTTTCGTGCGCGAGGCTTTGGCGATCCTGGGCTGGATCGGCGCGACGATCCTTGCGTTCATCTTTGCCGATCAAGTGCAACCGCTGATCAAGGCGATCCCGGTGGTCGGCGATTTCATTGGCGACAGTTGCGAGTTGAGCATTATCGCCGCCTTTGCCGCCGTGTTCGCCGTGGCGCTGGTGATATTCTCGATCTTTACGCCCTTGTTTTCATCGGTGGTACAGCGATCCGCCTTAGGAGGGCTGGATCAGGGCGCCGGGTTCCTGTTCGGCGTGTTCCGCGGGATCCTGCTGGTCGCGGTGGCTTTCTTTGTCTACCAGACGATCCTGTCGGCGCAGGATGTGCCGATGATCGACGACAGCCGGTCGGTCAAGGTGTTTTCCCGTCTCACAGGTCAGATCGAAGGGCGCAATCCAGAGGCCGCGTTGGGCTGGGTCACCACCCAGTATGAACAACTTGTCGGGAATTGTGGCACGGCGCAGCCAACAGGGCAGTAGTCAGGTCTGGGCCTCCTCTGTATGGGGGGCATCTTCCCCTGCCAGAAAGTTTCCGACGACTTTCAAACTATCGATATTGTCGCAGATGACCTTGAAAACAACAAGGAACGGCACCGCCAGCAACGCCCCCGGCATGCCCCATAGCCATGCCCAGACGATCACGGTCAGCAACATCGCGACCGGATTCAACTCGAGCCGCTGGCCGACCAGCCAGGGGGTGATGAACTGCCCCTCGATCCCGGTCAGGATTTGGTATGCCAACGGGACCAACAGCGCATAAGACAGGCTGTCGAACGTCACGATGGCGACGACTGTAGCGAGCAGGCTGCCGATCACCCCGCCCAGATAGGGCAGGTAATTCAGCAAGAACGCGGCAATACCCCAGATATAGGCATAGTCCATGCCGATGATGCCCAGCGTCAGACCCACGGCCACGCCCAAACCAGCGTTGATCACCGTGATCGACAGCAAATAGCGCGAGACCTTGCGTTCCACGTCGCGCACGATGGTCAAGGCGCGCTTCTTGCCTGTCAGGGTCGGGAACGACTGGACGAGTTTGATGTAGAACATGTCGCCCGACGCCAGAATGAACACCGCCAGAACGACGGCGACCAGGAACGTGGCACCGGTGGTTGCCGCAACGTTCATTGCACTGCTGAGCAGCGACACCGGGGCGATCATCGGGGCGGGATCGCTGGCGGCCGCCACGGCGACGGCGGTGTCCGCGCCGGTCGCGGGGGCGGCGTTGGCGATGTTGCCAACGTCCTCGGCGGCCTGACGTAGCGAGTCGATGGATTTGAAGACGACGGATAGCTTCGACTGAAGCTGTCGCCCGATGTCGGCACTGTCACCGATCCATCCGGCGATGGTGGCCGATGAAAAATAGACTGTCATTGCAATCGCCAGCGCTGTCGCACCGACGAGCAAGAACGCCGAAACAACCGACGGTATTCCGACGCGCGCCATCAACCGCGCAAGCGGGCTGAGTGTCAGCGCCATCAGGATGCCCAAAATGATCGGCAGCAGCAGCTCGCGGGTAAAGAATGCCACCCCGAACAGCGCAATAATGGTCAACATGACCAGACTGCGCCGAATAGCGGCCAGATAATCGAGTTCTGTCATTTTTTGCCGTCCTGTTGCCCCAAATCAAACAACCGGACCCGTCGATCTTTGGTTCCGACGTCAGCACGCGATCGCCGGGTGACACTGGCAGACCAAGCGACTATGACACTTCCAAGACACCGTCCCGGATTCGGAGTTGCCATCCCCGTGACCACTTGCCCCTCAAAAGACCTGCCCGCGCATCCGTTTGACCCAGACGGCGATAAACTGCGCGAGGAATGTGGCGTATTTGGCGTGATTGGCGTGGCGGACGCCGCCAATTTCATCGCCCTTGGCCTGCACGCCCTTCAACATCGCGGGCAAGAGGCGGGGGGCATTGTCACGCACGACACCGATGCCGGGTTCAGTCAGGCCCGCCGCATGGGGTTGGTGCGCGATACCTTCACATCGCAGGACGTGATGAAGACGCTGCCCGGCAGTTTGGGCATCGGCCACGTCCGGTATTCCACTGCCGGAAACAAGGGGCAGACCGCGATTCGCGATGTGCAGCCGTTCTTTGGCGAATTCAGCATGGGCGGGGCGGCGATTGCCCATAATGGCAACATCACCAACGCCGTTGCGCTGCGGCGCGAGTTGATCGAGCGCGGGTCGATCTTTCAGTCGTCGTCGGATTCCGAATGTATCATCCACCTGATGGCCCGGTCGATGGGCCGCGCAATCCCTGACCGGATGGAGGAGGCGCTACGCAAGGTCGAAGGCGCGTTTTCGGTTGTCGCAATGACCCGCGACGAGTTGATCGGCGTGCGCGACCCGCTGGGCGTGCGCCCGCTGGTGCTGGGCCAGTTGGGTGATGGCTGGGCGCTGGCGTCGGAAACCTGCGCGCTGGACATCATCGGCGCGGATTTCGTGCGTGAAGTGGCCCCCGGCGAGATGGTCGTGATATCGGGCAAGGGCGTCGAAAGCCACTTTCCCTTTCGCCCGCAAAAGCCCCGGTTCTGCGTCTTTGAACACGTCTATTTCAGCCGCCCCGATTCGATCCTTGGCGGCCGGTCCGTCTATGAGACCCGCGAGGCGATCGGGCGCGAACTGGCCAAGGAAGCCCCGGTCGATGCCGATCTGGTCTGCCCGGTGCCCGACAGCGGCACTCCTGCCGCCATCGGTTATTCGCTGCAATCGGGTATTCCTTACGCGATGGGCATCATCCGCAACCAATACATGGGCCGCACCTTTATCGAGCCGTCCGAAAGCATTCGCAACATGGGTGTGCGTTTGAAACTGAACGTCAACCGCGCGCTGGTGCGGGGCAAACGGATCATTCTGGTCGACGATTCGGTCGTGCGCGGCACCACCAGCCAGAAGATCCGCGAGATGATCCTCGAGGCCGGGGCCGCCGAGGTGCATTTTCGCATCGCGTCGCCCCCGACAGCTTGGCCTTGTTTCTATGGCGTCGACACGCCCGAGCGTGAAAAACTCCTGGCTGCACACATGACCGAGGATGAAATGCGCGACCATCTTGGGGTGGATAGCCTCAAATTCATCTCGCTCGACGGCCTTTATCGCGCCGTCGGCGAGGCCGGGGGGCGCAACGCCAAACAGCCGCAGTATTGCGACGCCTGTTTCACCGGCGACTATCCGGTCAAGCCGATGGACATGCTGGAGCAGGGTTTCCAGATGAAGACCGCCGCCGAATAGTGGGCGTGTCACGGCGAGTTTTGGCCTAAGCCGGACGCTTCCCTTTTCTGCAATGCAGCATTCTGTCAGACGCCACGCTGACAAGAATGGAGTCCTGCGATGACCTTGCCCACCGACACCCTGTTGACCCCGCGCCAGTTCGTCACCGAAACTGCCACGCGCACCAACGCGATCAACCTTCGAAAGCTCGCTCTGCTGGGCGTGATGCACGCCGCTGACGGCGGCGCGGCCTTGCTGCGTCATCCTGACGGGCGCGTTGCCAGACTGGTCGTGGGCGAGCACGTCGGCAAATGGCGGATCGGTGCGATCGGTGACACCCACGTCGTGCTGATCCGCAACGGCGAGGGCGCGACGCTTCACTTGCCCGGCACGCCAACCGATGACGCATCATCACCCCGTCCCCGCGCCCGCCCTGCCGCCGCTTGACGTTTCGCGCCGAACTGCGCACTGACGCGCCATGACCCAGATTGCCCTCATCACCGGTGCATCGCGGGGCCTTGGCGCTGCCTTTGCTGTCGCTCTTGCCCCGACGCACCACATCGTCGCCGTTGCCAAGACGGTTGGCGCGCTGGAGGAACTTGACGATGCGATCACAGCCGCCGGTGGGCAGACGACGCTGGCGCCCATGGACATTACCATCGAATCCGCAATGCAGCAGTTGTGCCGCTCGATCCATGACCGCTGGGGGCGGCTGGACCTTTGGGTGCATACGGCGATCCACGCCGCACCGCTCGCCCCCGCCGGGTATATCGCCCCCAAGGATTTCGACAAATCGGTGGCGATCAACGTGACCGCGACGGCGCGACTGATCGGTTACGTTGCACCGCTACTGGGGCAGGACGGGCGTGCGGTATTCATGGACGATGCCCGCGCCGGGGAAAAGTTCTTTGGCAGTTATGGCGCGACCAAGGCAGCCCAGATGGCGTTGGCCCGCAGTTGGCAGGCCGAATCCGTCAAGACCGGGCCGCAGGTCAGGATCCTGACCCCGGCACCGATGCCCACCGCGCTGCGGGCGCGGTTCTTTCCGGGCGAGGATCGCGGTCGCCTTGCCGATCCCGAGGCCGAGGCACAGCGCTTGCTCGCTGACATCTTGGCCTGAAAACCGCCATTTCGGACGCGCATGGCACAATCGGCGGCGGATCGCTTGCAGCGCTGCCCCCCCGGCCTTAGGAAAGACCCATACAGGGGGCAGGCAGGTTGCGCATTCTCATCACCAACGACGACGGGATCAACGCGCCGGGGCTGGCGGTGCTGCACGCCATCGCAACCGAGATTGCCGGGCCAAAGGGTGAGGTCTGGACGGTCGCCCCCGCCTTTGAACAATCCGGCGTCGGGCATTGCATCAGCTACACCCACCCCTTCATGGTCGCCGAACTGGGCGACCGCCGCTTTGCCGCCGAAGGCTCACCCGCCGACTGCGTGTTGGCCGCACTTTATGATGTGATGACGGCGGTGCCACCCGATCTGGTGCTGTCCGGGGTGAACCGGGGCAACAACGCGGGCGAAAACACGCTGTATTCCGGCACCATCGGCGCGGCGATCGAGGCGGCTTTGCAGGGCCTGCCCGCCATCGCGCTGTCGCAGTTCTTTGGCCCCGGCAATGCCGGGCTGGCCGATCCATTTGCAGGGGCAGCAGCACATGGGGCCGCTCTGGTGCGCAAACTGCTGGATCACGCGGATTGGCGAACGGGCGATTACCGGCTGTTCTACAACGTGAATTTTCCGCCCGTCGCGGCCGACGACGTCAAGGGCATCGCCGTTACCGCGCAGGGTTATCGGCGCAACAGTTACTTTTCGGTCGATCCGCATCTGTCGCCGGCTGGCCGGCGATTCTTGTGGATCAAGGGTGGCGCGCAGGACGAACCGACCCTGCCAGGGACGGACGTAACGGCCAACCTTGACGGCCATATCTCGGTCACGCCGATGCGGGCGGACCTGACGGCGCATGATGCGCTGGCCGATCTGGCAAGGAAACTGGGTTGAGCGACGCAGAACGCAAGATGCAGTTTCTGTACGCGCTCCGCTCGAAAGGCGTAACGGACAGCCGGACCCTGTCGGCGATGGAACGGGTCGACCGGGCCGATTTCGTGCGGGGGCTGTTCGCCGAACGCGCCTATGAGGACATGCCCCTGCCGATTGCCGCGGGGCAGACGATCAGCCAGCCCTCGGTCGTCGGGATCATGACCCAGGCCTTGCAGGTCGGGCCGCGCGACAAGGTGCTCGAGGTCGGGACCGGGTCGGGTTATCAGGCGGCGATCCTGTCGCATCTTGCGCGCCGGGTCTATACGGTAGACCGGTTCCGGTCGCTGGTGGCCGAGGCGCGGGTGATCTTTGCCCGGCTTGATCTGACCAATATCACCGCCATCGTCGGCGATGGCAGTTTCGGACTGCCCGAACAGGCCCCGTTCGACCGTATCATCGTTACCGCGGCGGCCGAAGACCCGCCCGGCCCCCTCTTGGCGCAATTGACGATCGGCGGTATGATGGTATTGCCCGTCGGGCAATCCGATACGGTGCAAAGCCTGATCCGGGTGACCCGGACGGTCAGCGGATTTGACTACGACGAATTGCGCCCGGTTCGTTTCGTGCCCCTGATCGAGGGGCTGGGCGACTAGGCAGACCCAAGCGGCCCGTGCCAAGAGGCCCGCCCATGATTGAGGACACGTGATGCGAGTAGCTCCATTTTCCCTGCGCCCAACGCTCCGCTCTGGCCTGCTGGCCGGCTGCGCGGCATTTGCGCTTGCGGCCTGCGACGAGAACAACAACCTTGCGCTCGATACCGACCTGCGCGACTTGACGGGCCGGGGCCAAACGCTTGACACGACTGCGGCGGCCACGAACCTGCCCAACCGGCCGCGCCCGGACGACCGCGGAGTGATCTCCTATCCGACCTATCAGGTGGTCGCAGCACAGCGCGGCGATACCGTCAACGCCATTGCCGGAAGGCTGGGGTTAAGCGCCGATACATTGGCGCGCTACAACGGAATCCAGCCCGACGCACCGCTGCGCCGGGACGAGATCATCGCCCTGCCGGGGCGGGTCGCCGAACCTTCGCCCGCAACGGGCGCAGTCGGGACCGGTCCGATCAGGCCGGGGGCAGTCGACGTGACCACGCTGGCCGGGGCGGCGATCGACCGGGCCGGGCCGCAGGCGACCATTGCAACCGCGCCTCTGGCCCCGGCGCCCCGAACCGCCGCGCAGACCGGAGCCCAAACCGGATCCGAACCGATCCGCCATCAGGTCGGACGCGGCGAGACGGCCTATTCGGTCGCCCGCCTGTACAACGTACCGGTGCGCAACATTGCGGAATGGAACGGCCTTGGCCCCAACCTCGACGTCCGCGAAGGCCAGTATCTGCTGATCCCTGCCGCCGGGGCAACGGCGCCGGCCCGGACGGTCGAAACCGCGCCGGGGGTCGGCAGCCCGACGCCGACGCCGCCCAGCGCGACGCTACCGCTTCCGGCCGAAAACCCCAGCGTCCCGGTCGCCGCCCCTGCCCCCGCGCCGGCATTGCCCGCAACGCCGCCGGCGGCCGCATCCTCGGCACGGCTGGCCTACCCGGTGCAGGGCGCGATCATTCGCGCCTATGCCAAGGGGCGTAACGACGGCATCGACATCGGCGCGTCAGCGGGAACCGACGTCAAGGCCGCCGCTGCCGGAACCGTGGCGGCGATCACCACCAACACCAATGGGGCGCAGATCGTCGTGATCCGCCATGATGGCGGGCTGCTGACCGTCTATGTGAACCTGACCAACCTGACCGTGGCCAAGGATGCCAGCGTGTCGCGTGGCCAGACCATCGGCAAGGTCGCAGCGGGCGATCCAAGTTTCCTGCACTTCGAGGTGCGCCAAGGCGTCGACAGCGTCGATCCGGCGCGGTTCCTGCCGTAAGCTGAAAGGTAGAGGGGGCGCTGCCCCCGCCCGTTCCGGGCCTCCCGGGATATTTTTGGCCCAAAGAAGGGTTAAGAGGCGTTTCAGCCCAGCGATACGCCCGTCCGCCCAGCCAGATCGGTGACGTATTGCCAGGCGACCCGGCCTTACCGCGACCCGCGCGTGGCTTGCCATTCCACCGCCTCGGCGCGCAGTTCGGCATCCGCAATCAGGATCCCGAAAGCGTCGCAATAGCCGCGGATCATCGCCAGGAACTGATCCTGATCGCAGGGATGGAATCCTAGCCAGAGACCGAAACGATCCGACAGCGAGACCTTTTCCTCGACCGCCTCGGCAGGACTGATCGCGGTCGAGCGTTCGTTTTCGATCATATCGCGCGGCATCAGATGGCGACGGTTGGAAGTGGCATACAGAACGACATTGTCGGGCCGCCCTTCGACCCCGCCATCCAGCACCGCCTTGAGCGACTTGTAATGCGCGTCATCGTGACCGAACGACAGGTCGTCGCAGAACAGGATGAACCGATGTGGTGCGTGGCGTAGCAGCGTCAGGCAGCGGCCAATGGTCGGCAAGTCCTCGCGCTGCACTTCGACGATCTTCAAGTCCCCATGTTCTGCGTTGAGTGCGCCGTGAACCGCCTTGACGAGGCTCGATTTTCCCATTCCCCGCGCACCCCAGAGAAGGGCATTGTTGGCGGGCAAGCCACGCGCGAATTGTTCCGTGTTGGCGATCAGTGTATCGCGCGCCCGGTCGATCCCGACCAACAGGGCGACATCGACGCGGTTGACCCGCGCCACCGGAATCAGCCGGTCGGGGTCGGGATGCCACACGAAGGCACTGGCGGCGCGGAAATCCGGCGCGAAGGCTGCCGCGGGGGCCAGCCGTTCCAGCGCATCGGCGATCCGGCTCAGCGCGTCATCGGTCACGCTTTGCCCTCGTCTCCGTCATCGTCCTCGGGGGGAATGTCGAACAGGCTCTCGCCTTCACCGATTGTGCCATCGGCGCGGGCGCGGGCATCCTTGCGCCGCTCGACTGCGACGACCAGATGGATCGAAATTTCATAAAGCGCATAAACGACCGTGAACAGGATCAGCTGGGTCGTCACATCCGGCGGGGTAACGATCGCGGCGACGATCAGGATCCCGACGACCGCGTATTTGCGCATATGCCGCAGGCCCCGCGACGACGCCAGACCCGCCATCCCGAGCAGTGTCAGCAGTACGGGCAATTGAAAGCAGAGCCCGAAGGCAACGATCATTTTCAGTGTGATATCAAGGCTTTCGTTGACCTTGCCCATGAAAACGATATCGATTCCGCTGTCACGCAGCGGAACCCCGTTCTGCCCCTGCAAGACCGCGGCGACGAATGACGGCAGATCGGCAAAGCCCAGGAAAAATGCCATTGCCATCGGGATCACGACGTACTGCGCGAAGGCTGCCCCAAGCAGGAACAGCGCGGGCGACGCTATCAGAAATGGCAGGAATGCCGACTTTTCGTTGCGATAAAGCCCCGGCGCCACAAAACGCCAGAGTTGGTAGGAAATCACCGGAAAGGCGAGGATCAGACCGCCGACCATCGAAATGCTGATAAGGGTAAAAAAGTATTCCTGCGGCGCGGTGTATTGCATGATCGGGTTGGGGTTGCCCAAGGCGCGCATCGTCTTTTCGATCGGGCCGAGCAGGAAATCCAGCAGGATCGACCCAAAGCTGAAACAGATCACCATCCCGACCACAAAAGCCAGTGCCGAGCGGATCAGCCTGGTGCGCAGTTCGGCCAGATGCTCGATCAACGGGGCGGCGCTGTCTTCGATGTCGTCGGAGGCGCTCATTCCTTGGCCTTGGCAGTCGGCTTGGAAGAGGCCTTGGGTTTCGGCGCAGGCTTGGCGCGAGGCTTCGCCCCGCCTTTCGGCGCTGCCTTGGCGGTGGCTTTCGGCGCGGTCTTGGTGGCTTTCAGCGCGGCCTTGACCCGTGGCTTGGCGGCCGGTTTGGGCGCAGGCGGCACGAGGTCGGCGTCGGCGGCCATTTCGGCAGCGGTCGCCTCGGCGGCCTCGCGCGCAAGCCGTGCGGTCGCGGCGGCAGCGGTGGCGTTGCTGATCTTGTCCTTGGCAGCGGCGCGTTCCTTGGACAATGCCTCGGTCGCGCTGCCGGGTTTGAACGCTTTCATCCCCGTCGCATCCCGCAACTTGTCGATGCCGAATTTCTGCGGGTTCGCAGCTGCCTTGATCGTTTTGGAAATGTCGCGCACGCCGCTGTCGTCGGCTGCGGCTTCCATCGCGCGGGAAAATTCGCGGGCCATGACCCGCGCCTTGCCGGTGAATTCACCGACCGTGCGGAACAGGTTGGGCAGGTCTTTGGGGCCGACGACGATCAACGCCACGACTCCGACCACGATCATTTCGCCGCCACCAAGTCCGAACATGTCCGCGCCCCGCCGTTCGTCCGATCAGACCTTGTCGGTTTCCTTGTCGGGGGAGATGTCCTTGGCGGCCATCGAATCCTCGAGCTCCTTGCTGCTGTCGTCGACACCGCGCTTGAAGGCGGTGATGCCCTTGCCGACCTCGCCCATCAGCGACGAGATCTTGCCGCGCCCGAAAAGCACCAGAACCACGACCGCAATCAGCAGCAGGCCCGGCAGACCAATGTTGTTGAGCATGTTCATTCTCCATCATGGGGGCCAGATTGGCCACTTGCACCATCTTGCCCCCGACATAGGGCCTGACCGGGGGCGCGAAAAGCCTAAAACGGTGTGGTAAACCCCTTTTGCGCAAGGGTTTGCCCAGTTTCGTGTCACATACTTGTCAACTGACAGAATATTGACAAAACTGGCAGCCACAGGAGCCCCAGATGCGCCGTGCCGACCGACTCATGCGATTGATCCAAGCCCTGCGCGACGGGCAGTTGCACAAGGCCGCCGATCTGGCAGCGGCACTGAACGTGTCGCTGCGCACGGTTTACCGCGATATGGATGTGCTGGCCGCGTCCGGCGTCCCGGTGACCGGCGAGCGCGGCATCGGCTACCGCGTCACTGCCGCGATCACCCTGCCCCCGCTGAACCTGACCATGACCGAGGTCGAGGCGCTGCACATCGGCCTGATGGCCGTGGGCAAGGGCGCCGACCCGGAACTGTCCGCCGCTGCCCGCACCCTGTCGGCCAAACTGGACGCGGTGATGCCCGAGGATCGCGCCCATACCCCCGCCGGATACGGTTTCGCGATCTATCCATTTGCCGATGCGGCACGGGGCTTTCAATATCTGCCGACGATCCGGCAGGCGCTGCGCTCTCGTCAGAAACTGGCAATGACGGTCGATGGCACGGTGCGCACGGTGCGCCCGCTGAAACTGGATTACTGGGGGCGGCTGTGGACCTGCGTCGTGTGGTGCGAAACGGCGGCGGGGTTTGCGGACATCAGGGTCGACCAGATCACCGAATTGCGACTACTGCCGGGGTTGTTCGTTGACGAGGTGGGCAAGCGGTTGCGCGATTACGCCCCCTGAACCGCAGGAAACACGAAACATTTGTCGCGTCGGATCATCAGCCACAGCGGCGTGCCGGGTTTGGGCAGAAAGACCGATGGCACGGCGGCGCGCAAGATGCAGCCATCGAAATCCATCCGGAATTCGACGATGCTTTCCGATCCCATGAACCGCGCACGGCTGACGACGCCGCGGGCCGGGGTGCCTTCGGTGGCGGTGGGGTTGGGGCCGCGCCCGTCGCGGTCAAAATCGATTTTCAGGTGCTGCGGGCGGATCACGATATCGACCGAGGCCCCGTTGGCAAAGCCGGGGGCAAGAAATTGCCCGAAGGCCGTATCGATCAGCGCCCCCTGCACCTGTCCGGTGATAACGTCGATGTCGCTGAAGAACGCCGCCGCTGCGCGGTCGCACGGGGCATTGTAGATGTTATACGGGGCACCGCGCTGCACGATCCGCCCGTCGCGCATCAGGGCAATCTCGTCGGCCATGCGCATCGCTTCGCCGGGTTCGTGGGTGACCAACAAGACGGCGGTGCCTTCATCCTTAAGAACCGCAAGGGTTTCATCGCGGATATCGTCGCGCAGGCGATCGTCGAGGCCGGAAAACGGCTCGTCCATCAACAGGATGCGCGGACGCGGGGCAAGGGCGCGGGCCAGTGCCACCCGCTGCTGTTCGCCGCCCGACAGTTGGTGCGGATAATCGTTGATGTGGCGGGTCATGTTGACCTTGGCCAGCAGGTCGCGGACCCGTCCGGCTGTGTCGGCCCGGGCCCCGGTAAGCCCGAACGCGACATTTGCGGCGACGGTCAGGTGGGGGAACAGGGCGAAATCCTGAAACATCAGGCCGATGCCCCGCTTTTCGGGGGGCAGGTCGCGGGTGGCGTCGCTGATGATCTGCCCATCGACCCGGATCGTGCCGCTGTCCTGCGTTTCGACGCCAGCAATCATCCGCAGCGTCGTCGATTTGCCGCAACCCGATGGCCCCAGCAGGCAGGTCACCTGCCCCGGCATCACTGACAACGACACGTCGTCGACCACGCGACGGCCCGCGTATGTGCGTGTCAAATGGCTGATTTCAAGGCGCGGGGCGTCGGGCAAGCAATTCGCCTAGTGTTTTACTAAGGTTTCAGCGCAGATAACAGCGGCACCCGACGCAGGCAAGGGCAGCGCCTAGATCGTGGCGTTTGTTGCCCCCCCGTCCAGCAGAATATTCTGGCCAACGATGAACCCGGCCTTTTCGCTGCATAAAAACGCGCACATTGCGCCGAATTCGGCGGCGGTGCCATAGCGGCGGGCCGGAATCGCGGCTGTGCGTTGGGCCTTGGCCGCGTCCATGCTGATCCCTTGAGCCTTGGTCACACCGGTATCCAGTGCCGTGGCTCGGTCGGTGTCGTGAATGCCGGGCAACAGGTTGTTGATGTTCACCCCATGCGGTGCCACCTGCCGCGAGGTGCCGGCGACATAGCCGGTCAGGCCGGTGCGGGCGGCGTTGGACAGGCCAAGCGCCGGAATGGGCGCCTTGACCGACTGCGAGGTGATGTTGACGACGCGGCCCCAGCCCCGGTCGATCATGCCGGGCAGCAGGGCTTTCATCAGGGCGATCGGGGTCAGCATGTTGGCATCGAGTGCCGTGATGAAATCGTCGCGAGTCCAATCGGTCCACATGCCGGGCGGCGGGCCACCTGCGTTGGTGACAAGGATGTCCACCGGGCCGGCAGCTTGCAGAACCTTTGTCCGCCCGTCCTCGGTCGTGATGTCGGCAGCGACGGTGACGACCTGCACGCCAAAGGCGGCGCGGATGTCGGCGGCGGCGGCCTCGAGCGCGTGGGCGCCGCGCGCGTTCATCACCAGATCGACGCCAGCCTCGGCCAAGGCGGCGGCGCAGCCGCGCCCAAGACCCTTGCTGGATGCGCAGACCAACGCTCGTTTACCTTTGATTCCGAGATCCATGTGCGCCCCTCCGGCTATCGTCAAGGCGGGGTAACATACGCGCAAACCAGCAACAATCGGTTCCGCGGTATCGGATCGTTAACGACAAATCGACGAAGCTCTGGTTTATCGACGTGCCAGACCTTTTTCGATGGTAGAGTGAGCTTATGTCAGACCCAACCAACCTCGCCCCGATCCAGACGCTGCCAGTCTATCCGGCAGACAATTTCGTCGTGACCGAAGGGGTGGCACGTGGCGACGGAATATCGTTTGCCGATGATCTGGTGATGGACGACATCTATCAACTGACGGCTGGTTCCGCGCGCGCGCGACTGGGGCTGATGGTCAACGTTGCCGCGCCGGGGTTTCTGGTGGCGGAAGGGTCGGAACTGGGGCAGATCGGCAACGCGGTTTACCTTGATTGCTGCGTCACCCTCATGGCCCCGGACAGCGCCACCTTTGAGGCACTGGTACTGGTCGAGGTCGAAGCGGACAGCGCCGCCGCTGCTTACCTGCTGCCGCTGGCGACGCTTGTTCCCGACACGCCCTATCGGCTGGTGCGGCTCGACCGCGAGGTGGCCCCCGCGCGATTGGCGACGGTGGCCTGCGTGTCGTTCGCGCGCGGCACCCATATCACGCTGTCGTCGGGGGCACAGGTGCCCATCGAAGACCTGAACGTTGGGGACCGGGTACTGACCCGCGATGACGGGGCGCAGGCCGTCCGCTGGATTGGCCAGACGACGCTGCGGGCGACCGGCGCGTTTTCGCCGGTCATGATTCGCAAGGGCGCCTTGCACAACACCAACGATCTGCTGGTCAGTCCGGATCACCGCCTGTTCGTCTATCAGCGCGAGGATCGGCTGGGGGCGGGCCGGGCCGAGGTGCTGGTCAAAGTCCGGCATCTGGTCAACGGCGACAGCGTTTCGGTGCAGGATGGCGGGTTCATCGACTATTTCCAGCTTTTGTTCGACGATCACCAGATCATCTATGCGGAAGGGATCGCGGCCGAATCCCTGCTGATCGACCCGCGCACCCGCGCCGCCCTGCCCGACGATGTGGGCCCGCGCGGACACGAACATCGCCGACATCAGGACTACGAAGTACACGAAAGCCTGCTGATGCGCCCCGATACGGTGGCCCTGCTGCGCCGCGCCTCGTCGGGGTAGCGTGGGTTGAAAGTGACCCAACGGACCCATATTCACGGCGGTATGCGTGATATCTGTCGGAGCCTCCGGCGGGAGTATTTCGGGCCAAAAGAAGCGCGCAAGACGATGAGCAGTGCCGATTGTGCTTTTTGGGGCCGTCACCTATAGGCCGGGCATGACAAACCGCCCCGCCCTGCCCGCCGAAATTGCCCGCCGCCGGACGTTCGCGATCATCTCGCACCCCGACGCCGGGAAAACCACCCTGACCGAGAAATTCCTGCTGTTCGGTGGCGCGATCCAGATGGCCGGGCAGGTGCGCGCCAAGGGCGAGGCGCGGCGCACCCGCAGCGATTTCATGCAAATGGAAAAGGACCGTGGAATTTCCGTGTCCGCATCGGCAATGTCTTTCGATTTCAACGGCTTGCGGTTCAATCTTGTCGATACCCCCGGCCACAGTGATTTTTCCGAGGATACCTATCGCACCTTGACCGCCGTGGATGCCGCCGTGATGGTCATCGACGGTGCAAAGGGGGTAGAAAGCCAAACCCGCAAGCTGTTCGAGGTTTGTCGCCTTCGTGATCTGCCGATCCTGACGTTCTGTAACAAGATGGACCGCGAAAGCCGCGATACATTCGCCATCATCGACGAAATTCAGGAAAATCTGGCGATCGACGTGACCCCCGCGTCTTGGCCGATCGGGACCGGACGTGAATTTATCGGCTGTTATGACCTGCTGCGCGACAGGCTGGAACTGATGGACAGGGCGGATCGCAACCGCATCGCTAGCTCGATTGAAATCAACGGGTTGAACGACCCTCTTCTTGCGAAATATGTGCCAGCAGACCTGCTGGCGACATTTCTGGAAGAGATCGAGATGGCCCGCGCATTGCTGCCCGCCCTTGACCAAACCGCCGTCCTGCAAGGGACGATGACGCCGATCTGGTTCGGGTCTGCGATCAATTCATTCGGGGTGCGCGAGTTGATGCACGGCATCGGCACCTATGGCCCCGAACCGCAGCCACAGAAGGCCGAACCGCGCCAGATTTTGCCCGAGGAAACAACGGTGTCCGGGTTTGTATTCAAAGTTCAGGCCAACATGGACCCCAAACACCGCGACCGGGTCGCATTCGTTCGTCTTGCCTCGGGGCATTTCGAACGGGGGATGAAACTGACCCATGTGCGCAGCAAGAAGCAGATGGCGATCACCAACCCCGTGCTGTTCCTTGCTGCCGACCGCGAACTGGCCGAAGAGGCATGGGCCGGCGACATCATCGGCATTCCTAACCACGGCCAGTTGCGCATTGGCGACACCCTGACCGAGGGCGAGGCGCTGCGCGTCACCGGCATCCCGTCATTCGCGCCGGAACTGCTGCAAACCGTACGGGCGGGCGACCCGATGAAATCCAAACATCTGGAAAAGGCACTGATGCAGTTCGCCGAAGAAGGTGCCGCCAAGGTGTTCAAGCCCACATTCGGGTCGGGATTCATCGTCGGCGTCGTCGGAGCTTTGCAATTCGAAGTGCTGGCTAGCCGGATCGAGCTGGAATACGGCCTGCCAGTGCGGTTCGAGCCGTCACAGTTCACCTCTGCCCGTTGGGTGAAGGGCGAAAAGCAAGCCGTTGAAAAATTTGTCAGTTCCAACAAGCAGCACATCGCCGCTGATAACGATGGCGAACTGGTTTACCTGACCCGTCTGCAATGGGACATCGACCGGGTTGGCCGCGATTACCCGGATGTCCGGCTGACCGCGACCAAGGAGATGATGGTCTAGCCCGTTCTGACCAGTTTGGCGCTCATCGTGATTTCGGCACCCTTAAGAACTTTTGACACGGGGCAACCATCTTTAGTTTCCTGCGCGATCTTTTGAAACGTCGCCTCGTCGATGTCGGGGCCGCTTGCCGTCACGTCCAGATGAATTCTCGTGATCGAAAATCCGTCGTCGTCGGGTTCCAGAGACACGGTAGACTTGACCTCGATATTCGTCGCCTTCGAACCGTTTTCCTCGAATCCGGTGCTCATCGCCATCGCGTAGCAGGCGGCGTGGGCAGCGCCAATCAGTTCTTCGGGGTTGGTGCCTTTGGCACCTTCAAACCGGGTATTGAAGCCATACGGCTGGTCCGACAGCACCCCGGTTTCAGTCGAAACTTGGCCCTTGCCATCCTTCAGTCCGCCACTCCATTTTGCCGATCCGTGCTTCTTGATCATTGTCTGTCCTCGATTTGAAGGTTCAAATGGGGAAACGGCCCAAGTGCCGAACCGTTCCCCGGAAACCTCAGATGCCCTTGCAGAACCGCGTTACGCCCGATGGCCGCATCGTCGTCGACCCGGCCCGTGGTACGCTGACAGGCAATCGTGGCATCCTGCACCGGGCCGACCGCTTGCCTGGCCCTGCCCTTTGGTCGCACAAGGCATGGGTGTGCTGCGAACTGCGATTCAAGTCGCAGCATCACGTCCCGATGACCGGCCGTCACTGGACGGCCCTGTTCTTTCTGGATGAAGCCGTCGCCCTTGCGGCGGGGCACCGCCCCTGCGCCTATTGCCGCCGCGCCGATTTCCTTGCGTTTCAGGCTGCCTGGCGGCGGGCCACCGGCATGACGCAGACCGCGCCACAGATGGACGCGACGCTGCACGCTGCACGTGCGCTGCCCGGTGCGCGGCGGATGCGCCATCACGATGCCGACGCCGCCGCATTGCCGGACGGCACATTCGTGATGGTCGGGGGCACGCCGCTTTTGCTGTGCGGCCACCATGCCCTGCCCTATACCCCGTCCGGATATGGGGCAGCGATATCACGCCCGGTCGGTGTCGTTCGGGTGCTGACCCCGCAGCCGACACTGGCCGTCCTGCGCCACGGGTACGCCCCGCGCACTGCATTGCCCTGACATCCTTGACCTTTCGCGCCAACCGGCCTAAAGCCGCAGCCAAGTCGAACGCCCTGACAATCCGGTCGGGCGGGCCGCGCGATCTTGCGGCCATCATGCGCCGCAACATCGAAAGGGCCACATGACCAAATTTACTGACCTGAACCTCGACCCGAAGGTTCTCAAAGCCATCGGCGACTCCGGTTACGAAAACCCGACGCCGATTCAGGCGGGCGCGATTCCGTCGGCACTTGAAGGGCGCGACGTGCTGGGCATTGCGCAGACCGGCACCGGCAAGACGGCAGCTTTCGTGATGCCGATGATCACCCTGCTCGGGCGCGGGCGGGCGCGGGCGCGGATGCCGCGCTCGCTCGTCTTGTGCCCGACCCGCGAATTGGCCGCCCAAGTGGCCGAGAATTTCGACACCTATGCCAAATATACCAAGCTGACCAAGGCCCTGCTGATCGGCGGCGTCAGTTTCAAGGATCAGGACCGGCTGATCGACAAGGGCGTCGACGTGCTGATCGCGACGCCGGGCCGCATGCTCGACCATTTCGAACGCGGCAAACTGATCCTGTCGGACGTCAAGATCATGGTGGTGGACGAGGCTGACCGGATGCTCGACATGGGGTTCATTCCCGATATCGAGCGGATCTTTGGCCTGATCCCGCCGCTGACCCGGCAGACCTTGTTTTTCAGTGCCACGATGGCCCCCGAAATTGCCCGGATCACCAACACATTCCTGTCCAACCCGGTCAGGGTCGAGGTGGCGCGGGCGGCCACGACGGGCGAGAACATCAAGCAGGGCGTCATCATGTTCCGCGGTTCGCGCAAGGATGCCGAACCGGGCGAAAAGCGCGATCTGCTGCGGGCGATCATCGCCAGCGAGGGTGCCGCCTGCACCAACGCGATCATCTTTTGCAACCGCAAATCGGATGTGGACATTGTCGCCAAATCGCTGAAAAAGCACGGGCTGAACGCCGAACCGATCCACGGCGATCTGGACCAGAGCCAGCGCACGCGCACCCTTGACGGGTTCCGCGACGGGTCGATCCGGTTTCTGGTGGCCTCCGACGTGGCTGCCCGCGGGCTGGACATTCCGGCGGTCAGCCATGTGCTGAACTTCGACGTGCCAAGCCATGCCGAGGATTACGTTCACCGGATCGGCCGCACCGGCCGCGCGGGTCTCAAAGGCGCGACGATCATGATCTGCACGCCGCGCGATGCAAAGTATTTCGAAGCCGTGGAAAAGCTTGTCCAGGCTGAAATTCCGCGTCTGCCCAATCCCATGGGTGACGCGCCTGCCCAGACTGCTGAAGCCGCCCCCGAAACCACTACCGACGCGAAACCGCAAGGCCGGAGCCGGTCGCGCAGTCGCAGGCCCAGCTCTGCCGATCAGACTGATCCTTCCAATCAGCTCAGCCCTGCCAAAACCGAGGCACCGCATTCCGAACCGCAAGGCGAACGGCAACGCCGGACGCAGACCAAACCGCAACCTGCGTCGAAATCGAAACCCGCCACCCCACCACGTGACGAGCGTTCCAAAAGCAACCAGAACCGGCCGGACCGCGTCGTCGGCCTTGGCGACGATACCCCCGGATTTCTGGCGAAAAGTTTCGATGAACGGCGGTCGGATTAACCCCCTCTGGGCTTTGCTGGCCGCCTTGATTGCCGGGGCGGCGCAGGCTGATCCTTGCGCAGTGCGGGTCAATGCACAAGATGTGGTGATCGACCCGGCTTCCTATGTCACGGCAACGCCGACCCGGCGGGAACGCGTCATGGCGTGGCCCGCCGCGAGGCTTGATCGCTTGCGCGGTACAACTCCCACCTGTCCCAGCGATGTGGCGCTGGCCTTTGTCGGGCAACTGTCGAACCTGCCTGACACCGAGGGCTTCTGTTTGCAATCGGGCGATGCCGACAGTGGCTATCTGCTGTTGCCGGGCACGCGCAACTTTCGCGGTCGTTGCACACAGACAACCTGCGAGCGGGTGAACGAAGCCTCGGGCGATGTCGCCGCACTCAGCCTGAAAATCGCGGACGTGATTGCGGGACCACCTGCACCGGATCTGTCGACCCTCGCCCATGCCTCGGGCGCATTGTTGTTGTCGGGGCCCCGCGCCGTCGTGCGCACCAGCCTGCAGGCGGCGGCGGGCAGCGCGCTTAGCGCGGCGCTGGCCTCGCCCCCGGCGCTCGCCGCCTCGGCGCTGACGGTGATCGGCGTCGGCAGCGCAGTCTATGTCTGTTCGGCGAACCCGGAAAACTGACTGTCGGGGCGCACTAAGCGCCCCGGTTCAGTTCAGGCGCGACACCACAACCGTCACTTCGGCTTTTTTGCCGACTTCGCTTTGTGTGACCTGCCGCACGATCTTGGTCAATTCCTTGTCCAGCCGTTCCTCGTCGCGCAGGGTCTTGTCGTCGGCGCGGTTCAGATACTGGCCCAGATCGGCCTCGAGAACATCTACCAATGGCACCTTGGACCGGCCCACCTCGGCCAGCCCCATGACTTCGCACCAAGGATCGCCGAGCGGTTCATCGTTTTCGTCGATGATGAGGGTCACGATCACATGGCCGTTCAGCGCCATCCGGATACGGTCGCGCACGACACCGTCCATCGCGCCCACCTCGACCGTGCCGTCCAGATAGGTGCGGCCGGTGTCGATGTATTCGGCAACCTTGGGGGCGGTGCCGCCAAGGTCGATCATCATGCCGTTGACGACGACCATGCTGCGCAGACCCGACGCTTCGCCCAGTTTTGCGTGTTCGCGCAGGTGCCGGTGTTCGCCGTGCATCGGGATCAGGAACTGCGGTTTGACGATCTGGTGCATCGTCGCAAGGTCCGGCCGGTTGGCGTGGCCACTGACATGATAGCGCCCGGCGTCATCGTCGACGATGTCGACGCCCTTCTCCGAGAGCAGGTTCATGATGCGGATCACGCCGCGTTCGTTGCCCGGAATGGTTTTCGAGCTGAACAGGAACGTGTCGCCCTCTTTCAATGTAATCCCAAGATAGCTGCCGTTGGCCAGTTGCGCCGAGGCGGCACGGCGTTCGCCCTGCGATCCCGTCACCAGCAGCATGACCTTGCCGCGCGGCATGCTCGTCACATCCTCGGGCGGGATCGTCGCGGGAAAGTCGGTCAGGATCCCGACCTCTTGTGCTGCATCGACCATCCGGCGCATCGCCCGACCCAGCAGGCAGATCGACCGCCCGGCCTTTTGCGCCGCCACGGCGAGGGTTTTCAGGCGGGCGATATTGCTGGCGAAGGTCGTCGCCACGACCATGCCGGCCGCGTCCTTCATCAGCTTTTCGATCTCCGGCCCGATGGTCAGTTCCGACCGGCCCGGCAGCGGCGAGAACACGTTGGTCGAATCGCAGATCAATGCCAGAACGCCGTCCTTCGACACCGATTCCCACAATTCGCGGTCAAACGGATCGCCGACGCCCGGCGTCACGTCGATCTTGAAATCGCCGGTATGGATCAGCCGCCCCTCGGGGCTGTCGATCACCAGACCCGCGCTTTCGGGGATCGAATGGCTGATCGGCAGGAACCCGATGCTGAACGGCCCGGCCTTGATCGTTTCCGGCCAGACACTGACCGTCTTGACCACCTTGTCGGGCAGGCCCTGATCCGCCAGCTTGCGGCGGGCGATGTTGGCGGTAAAAGCGCGGGCATAGACCGGTGCGCCAAGGCGTTCCCAGAAATGACCGATGGCCCCGACATGGTCCTCGTGGGCATGGGTGATGAAAATGCCCTCGATCTGCGCCTTGCGCGCGACCAGCCATGAAATGTCGGGCATGATCAGGTCGACCCCCGGCGTCGTGTCCATATCGGGAAAGGTCACGCCCAGATCGACGACGATCAGCCGTTCGGCCCCCGGTCTGCCGTAGCCATAGATATAGGCGTTCATCCCGATCTCGCCGGCGCCGCCAAGTGGCAGATAGATCAGACGGTCGGCGGCCTTTTTGGCGCTGCTCATGGGTTATCCTTGTTGAATTGGTGGATGACGGTCAGGCCGTGCATCGTCAGATCGTCTTCGACCACGTCGAACAGCACATCGCCTTGGGCGAACAGGGATGCAAGCTCCCCGGTGCCGATTATCCGCATCGGCCGCTCCCTTTCGCCGATGATGCGGTCGCACATGCCGCGCACAAGCCCGACATATCCCCAGAAGATGCCCGACTGCATGCAATCGACTGTATTCGTGCCGATCACCGCCTGCGGCTTGGTCACATCGACATGCGGCAGCGCCGCGGCGGCGGCGTGCAAGGCTTCAAGGCTGGTGTTCACCCCCGGGGCGATTGCGCCGCCGACATAGGCGCCGTCATCATCGACCACGTCGAAGGTCGTCGCGGTGCCGAAATCGACGACGATCAGATTGCCGCCGTGCCGGTCAAACGCCCCAGCCGTATTGACCAGCCGGTCGGGGCCGACGGCGGTGCCTGCATCGACGCGGGGGGCGACGGGCAGTTTGCATTCGGGTTTGCCCACCACGATCGGGCGGCAGTTGTAATACCGATCGGCCAGAACCCGCAGATTGAACACGACGCGCGGCACGGTGGACGAAATGATGACCTCGTCGATGACAACATCCACCTTACGGGCGTGCATCAGGGTCGACAGCCAGACGAAATACTGGTCTGCCGTACGCTGCCATTCGGTGCTGGTGCGCCATGTGCCGATGAAAGCGGTGCCGTCCCAGACCGAAAACACGGTGTTCGTATTACCGCAGTCGATGGCCAAAAGCATCGCGTAATCCCTTAGAAATAGACATCAGCGGCGGGGATCACTTGCGGCCCCCGCCCGGTGATGAGCACCAGATTACCGTTGTCGTCGATGGTGTCAAAGATGCCTGTGACACTGTCCTTGCCGGTTCTGGCGGTGATCGTCTCACCCAGACGGGCGGCATGGCGCAGCCAGTCTTCGCGGATCCGCGCGAAGCCCAATGCTTTCAACTTGCCCTCTTGCGTCGCAAAGTTGCTCGCCAGCACGGCCAAAAACACATCCGCCGCCACCGTCTCGCCGCCCTCGCCCGTCAGGCTGACCGGAGCAAATTGCGCGTCGATGCCTTTGGGGGCGTGGCGCAGGTTGACGCCAACGCCGACCGACAACCAATCGACAAACGGGCCAGCACCGCTGGATTCCAGCAGGATGCCCGCCACCTTGCCGCCGTTCAGCAGCACATCGTTGGGCCATTTCTGCGCCAGTTTGGTGCGGTCGATGTAGATCGCCAGCGTTTCGAACAGGGCATTGGCGGCCATGAATGACCGCTTGGCCGCCTCGGCCGGGGTCGCGTCGGGCCGATAGATCAACGTCGCCGCCAGATTGCCTGCGGGGTGTTCCCACGCACGACCCCGCCGTCCACGTGCCGCCGTCTGCCGTTTTGCCATGATCCACGTCGGACGAACCAGCAGAGGCAGTCGCCGCGCCGCCTCGGCCATCGTGGAATCGACGTCGTCCAGAATCAGGCAGTCATAGCCCTCGGGCCAGAACGCCCCGGCTGTCGGATCAGTTGACAAGCGTGGCCGCCGCCGCTGCGGCGATGGGTTCGATGCCGAACAGGTTCACGACGCCGACCACCATGACAAGGGCCGATGCCATCAGCACGCCCCAAAGCACCGGGGTCATATGACCGTCAAGCGCTTCGGATTCTTCGCCGAAATACATGTAGTAGACGATCCGCAGGTAATAGAACGCCCCGATCACAGATGCGACGACACCCGCAACCGCCAACCAACCAAGTCCCGCATCATAAGCGGCGCGCAGCACGTAGAACTTACCGAAAAAGCCTACCATCGGCGGCACTCCAGCAAGGCTGAACATCAACACCAGCAGCGCCAGTGCCCGCAACGGTTCGCGTTTTGCGTATTGATTCAACGACGCAATCTCGGTCACCGGGCGGCCATCTTTTTCCATCCCGAGGATGAACGCAAAGGTGCCAAGGTTCATCGTCACGTAGATCGCCATGTAGATCAGCATCGCCTGCACGCCGAACGCGGTGCCCGCCGCCAACCCCATCAGGGCAAAGCCCATATGCGCGATCGACGAATAGGCCATCAGCCGCTTGATGTTGGTCTGCCCGATCGCCGCGACACCCCCAAGGAACATCGACACGACCGACAAGAACGCCACGATCTGCTGCCATTCGCCGACGATCCCACCGAAGGCGTCGAACACCACGCGGGCAAACAGGGCCATCGCGGCGACCTTGGGGGCGGTTGCAAGGAATGCGGTAACGGGCGTCGGTGCGCCCTCATAGACGTCGGGCGTCCACATGTGGAACGGTGCCGCGCTGACCTTGAAGGCGAAACCGGCGAGGAGGAACACGAGGCCGAACAGCAGCCCCAGAGATACGTCCTGCGACACCGATGCGACGATACCACTGAACAGCGTCGTTCCGGCGAAACCGTAAACCAGCGATGCACCATACAGCAGCATGCCGGACGACAGCGCCCCAAGGACGAAATATTTCAGCCCCGCCTCGGTCGATTTGACCGAGTCCCGGCGCATCGACGCGACTACGTACAGTGCCAGCGATTGCAGTTCGAGGCCCATGTACAGCGCCATCAGGTCGCCCGCCGACACCATCACCATCATGCCGACCACAGCCAGCGCGATGAGAATCGGGTATTCGAACCGCGCCAGGCCGCGCCGCGCCATATAGGCGTCGCACATCACCAGCACGACGGCAGCCGAGAGCAGAATCACCACCTTGGAGAACCGTGCAAACCCGTCGTCGATGAACATGCCACCGAACGCTTCGCTGGTACCGCTGCCGTTGACACCGATCCACGCAGCCAAAAGGACGAAAACGCCGCCAGTGATCCAGTTCAGCAGCGACGCACTCGCGTCCTTGTTGGTATAGACCGCGCCCAGCAGGGCGATCATCGCATAGATGGCCAGCAGGACTTCTGGCAGGGCGGTCTGGATATCGGCGGATATCATGATCCGGCCTCCTTAATTCGCGGCAAGTTGGGATGCGGAGACATATGCGGCTTGGGCAGTATCGACCTGCCCGACCAACGCCTCGACGCTTGGCCCGATGGTGTCGGTGACCAGCGACGGGTAGATGCCCAGCAACAAGGTCATCGCGACGAGGGGCGCAAAGATCGCCTTTTCCCGCCGCGTCAGGTCGGTGATCGAGCGCAGGCTTTCCTTGATAAGCTCCCCCATGACGACGCGACGATACAGCCAAAGCCCATAGGCTGCCGACAGGATCACACCGGAAGTGGCGACAAGGGCAACCCAGGTATTCGCCTGAAAGATGCCAACGAGGGTCAGGAATTCACCGACAAAACCAGATGTGCCCGGCAGGCCGACGTTGGCCAATGTGAAGAACATGAAGATCAGCGCATAGGCCGGCATCCGGTTGACAAGGCCGCCATAGGCCGAGATTTCGCGCGTGTGCATCCGGTCGTAGATGACCCCGACGCACAGGAACAGCGCGCCGGAAATGAAGCCGTGGCTGATCATCTGGAAAATCGCGCCGTCGATCCCCTGCTGGTTCATCGCGAAGATGCCCATCGTGACATAGCCCATGTGGGCGACGGAACTGTAGGCGATCAGCTTCTTCATGTCCTCCTGCACCAGCGCCACAAGCGACGTGTAGACGATGGCGATGGCCGACAGCCACAGCACCAGCGGACCCATCACCTCGGACCCGACGGGGAACATGGGCAGCGAAAACCGCAGGAAGCCGTAACCGCCCATTTTCAGCAGGATCGCGGCCAGCACCACCGACCCGGCGGTCGGGGCCTGCACGTGTGCGTCGGGCAGCCACGTATGGACCGGCCACATCGGCATCTTGACGGCAAAGGACGCGAAGAACGCCAGCCACAGCAGGGTCTGCATCCCACCGACGATATGGATGCCAAGGACAAAGAAATCATCCGATGCGAACTGAAAGGTCAGCAGCGTCGGAATGTCGGTGGTGCCCGCTTGGCTGAACATCGCGACCATCGCGACCAGCATCAGGACCGACCCAAGGAAGGTATAAAGGAAGAATTTGAATGCCGCATAGATGCGGTCCTTGCCGCCCCAGATGCCGATGATGAGGAACATCGGGATCAGACCTGCCTCGAAAAACAGGTAGAACAGGACGAGGTCCAGCGCCATGAATACGCCCAGCATCAGCGTTTCCAGCAGCAGGAAGGCGATCATGTATTCCTTGACCCGCGTGGTCACGCCCCAGCAGGCGGCGATGGTGAGCGGCATCAAGAACGTGGTCAGCATGACGAACAGCACGGAAATGCCGTCGACGCCCATCTTGTAGCGCAGGCCCAGCAGCCACGGGCGATCTTCGACAAACTGGAATCCGGTGTTGGCCGGGTCGAACCCGAACAGGATGAACAGCGATACAATAAAGGTCGTAACCGTCGCGGCCATCGCCACCCATTTGGCGTTGCGCTGTGCCTCTTTGTCATCCCCACGCAGGAACAGGGCGAGGATCACCGCCGCAATCAGCGGGATGAAGGTGGTGATCGACAGGAGGCTTTCCATCAGTTCGCCCCCCCGGTCAGTGACACCCAGGTCAGAAAGGCAGCGATCCCCAGCACCATCGCAAAGGCGTAGTGGAACACGTAACCTGACTGCGCCTTGCCGGCCATCCGGGTGACGAAGGGGATGATGCCAAGGGCGACGCCGTTCAGCCCGCCGTCGATCACGTCACCATCACCGCGCCGCCAAAGGATCCGGCCAAGGGCCAGCGTCGGGCGGACGAAGAGAAAATTGTAGATCTCGTCGAAATACCACTTGTTCAGCAGGAAAAGATACAGCGGGCGCTGGTTCGCGGCCAGTTTTGCGGGCAAAGACGGGTCGCGGATATACATCTGGAACGCCAGCAGGAACCCGATCAGCATGGCGATGAACGGGCTGACCTTGACCCAGATGGGCGCGGCATGCGCATCGTCCAGCACAGTATTGCCGACACCGATATAGATGGCACCATCGCCGGGCGGGCCGCCAAATTCGAAATGATGCCCTTCACCGCTCGGGTCGTCTGCCGGCGTGTCGGCAAGCGCCGCCGCAGCACCTTCTGCATCGCCTTCGGCAACCTCCTCCAGCGCGGCGGCAACGCCTTCACCGCCCGCATCGCCCTCCAGTTCTACACCGGTGTCAGCATGCGCGGCTGCCGCCTCGGGAATGCTAAAGAACCGTGCCACCTTTTCACTTTCACCAAAGAACGACCCATACCAGACCATCCCGGAAAACACCGCCCCCAGTGCCAGAGCGCCCAGTGGAACAAGCATGGTCCACGGGCTTTCATGGGCGTGTTCATGGGTGTGGTGGTCGCCCTTTTCGGGGCCAAAAAAGGTCATAAAGATCAACCGCCAGCTATAAAAACTGGTCATCAGCGCGGCGACGACCAGCGCCCAGAACGCGAACCCGTTGCCACCGGCAAAGGCGCTTTCGATCACGGCGTCCTTGGACAGGAACCCGGCAAAACCGATGTGGGTCAGCGGAATACCGACGCCTGTGATCGCCAGCGTCCCGATCAGCATGGCGTAAAACGTCAGCGGAATTTTTTTCCGCAAGCCGCCGTAATTGCGCATATCCTGTTCGTGGTGCATCGCGGTAATAACCGACCCCGCGCCAAGGAACAGCATCGCCTTGAAAAAGGCATGCGTGAACAGGTGGAACATGGCGACACTGTAAACCCCCGACCCGGCGGCGACGAACATGTAGCCCAACTGCGAACAGGTCGAATAGGCGATGACGCGCTTGATGTCGTTCTGGACCAGACCGACCGTGGCCGCAAAAAACGCCGTGCTTGCACCGATATAGACGATGAAGGTCTTGGCATGGGGCGCGAATTCGATCACCGGCGACATCCGGCAAACAAGGAACACGCCTGCCGTGACCATCGTCGCGGCGTGGATCAGGGCCGATACGGGCGTTGGCCCCTCCATCGCGTCGGGCAGCCATGTGTGCAGGAACAGTTGCGCCGATTTGCCCATCGCGCCGATGAACAACAGGAACGCGACCAGTTCAGCGGCGTTCCAGTCCGTCCAGAGGAACGACAGTTGGGTCTGCGCCAGTTCGGGTGCGGCCGCAAAGATGTCATCAAACCGCACGCTGTCGGTCAGGAAAAACAGGGCAAAGATACCAAGGGCAAAGCCGAAATCGCCCACCCGGTTGACCACGAATGCCTTGATCGCGGCGGCGTTGGCGGATGCCTTCTTGTAGTAGAACCCGATCAGCATATACGACGCGACGCCGACCCCTTCCCAGCCAAAGAACATCTGCACAAGGTTGTCGGCCGTGACCAGCATCAGCATGGCAAATGTAAAGAACGACAAGTAGGCAAAAAACCGGGCCTTGTAGGCGACGCCCTCGCTGAAATTGTCGTCATGCGCCATGTAGCCGATGGAATAGAGATGGACGAGGGCCGACACCGTGGTCACGACGATCAGCATGATCGCAGTCA
>JBBSBK010000020.1:0-44331 GCA_038251315.1 Rhodobacterales bacterium
GGCCGGCCGCTGACCACGTCAGAGCGGGCGTTTCTCGCCGATCTCCACGGCAGCACGCTGGATACCTCGCGTGTCCGCATCTCGGAAAACGCGCTCGTTGGTGCATTCCCCTACAGCGTCCCGACCCGCCCGCGCGTCACCTGTCAGGAACGGATCTATCCGCCCATCGACGGCCCTGTCGCCACGGGCGCGGTCGCGGGCCTGACGCTGTTCAACCATCTGAACACCTCCACCAACTGGACAACCGACGACTATCTGCGCGACTATCCATCCCGCCTGAACCTGCCCGCCGCGATGTTTCTGGCGCACGAGATGACGCATGTCTGGCAATGGCAGAACCGGGCGGTGACGCGTTACCACCCCTTCAAGGCCGCCGTTGAACATCAGACCATCGCCGACCCCTATCTGTTCGACCCCGACACACGCGCCGATCTGCTGACCCTTGGCTACGAACAACAGGCCTCGCTGGTCGAAGAATACGTCTGTTGCCGCACCGTCGCCCCGCATGCGCCGCGCACCAGGCGGCTGTTCGATTTGCTGTCAGCGCATCTGCCGTTGCGACAGATCACCCCCGACCCCCGGCAAGAGGTGATCCTGCCGTGGGACGACGTCGATCTGCATGGAATCTGTGATTAGCGCTGAATACCTTGCAAATAATTGGTCAGCGCCAGCAACTGCACCGGCACGGGGGTTCCCAGCCCGTCGGTTTCGACAATCACCGTCGGTCCCATGTCTCCCGCCCCGAATTCCGGCATGTCCGCGCTGAAGTGGCTGTTGCGCTGAAACCCGTCGATGGTGCTCATCACATAGTCGCGCGGAAATGTGCCACCGTATTTTCGGGTCAGAACGGTCAAATCCGGAGGCACCTTCGCCAGATCGCGCCCCAACGGGCCGGCGCCGTGCGCGTCGTCCCCGTGGCACCCCGCACAATTTTCCAGAAAGGCCTGCCGCCCGTCGACGGTGACGTCCTGTTCGCAGCCCGCAAGGGCCGCCATCGCCAGGATGATGATGAAGTTGCGCATATCTGCCCCCGCCTGCTGTTTTGGGCAGGTTAGCAGGTCACGTCGGCCGCGTGTTGATTCATATCAGTTCAGCGCCAAATTGCTGACGGTGGCGCGGATCACCGAATCCGTGTCGTCACTGTCCGCCGATACGGCCAGCCCGACCAGTGCTTCGGGAGTCCCGCCAAAAGCCGCCGCAAAATCGCGGGCCAGATCGACGGTTTCGCTGTGGCTGCCTGTGCCGGCCTGCCGCAGGGCCACCGTGACGCCCTGTCCTGGCGCGTAGGGAGAGGGAACAAGCACACCCTGACCATAGCTGCCGCCCCAGACATATTGCAGGATTCGCACGCTGGCGCTGCCCATCAGTTGGCGGATGTTGGCACCTCGCAGCGCCTCAGCCTCGGCCTCCGGGAGAAACACGAAGTAGACCGAGATGTTGCGGTCGTCGCCGCCCTTGCGCCCAAGGTCTGTGGCGGGCACCGATTGGTCCACCTGCCAAGTCCAGGCCGCGCCGGTCGCGCCCCAGTCGGCGCGCGGCACCGGTGTCCAGGCCAGCGAGACCGCGCCCTCGGAGACGATCCCGAGGTTTGGGCCAAAGCTGTAGTCGTTGGAGTTGAAAAGCTGGAGCCGCTGTTCGTTCCAGCCGGTTGCGAAGCTGACCGGTCCGGCATGGACGGCAGTGGCGATGAACAGGACGGCGAGGGGGGCGACAAGGCGCATGGCGGTGACTTTCCTGAAAGGCGTTCACCGGTCATCTAGCGCGACCGACTGGCATACTTGTCACAAGTCCGACACTGCGCATCCCGTGCGGGAAGCGAGGTCAATCACGCTGCGCTGTTTGCGAAGGCGCAACGTCAGATTCAGCCCAGCTAACCTGATCGGCCTTGGCCCTGTGCACGACCCCGGCCAACGTCAGTGCGTATGGGGCACGATCCGACCGCCGTCCAGCCTGACGGTGCGGTCCATCCGCGCAGCGAGGTCAAGGTTGTGCGTCGCGATGACTGCCGACAGGCCGGTGGCGCGCACAAGGTCCATCAGCGTCATGAACACCCGGTCGGACGTCGCCGGATCAAGGTTGCCGGTCGGTTCATCGGCCAGCAACAGGCGCGGTTGGTTGGCCAGCGCGCGGCAGAACGCCACCCGCTGCTGTTCACCCCCAGACAGGGCGGCAGGTCGGTGGCTCGACCGATCGGCGACGCCGACCTGATCCAGCAGGGCGCGGGCACGGGCCGTCGCATCGCGGTGGCTGATACCGTTAGCCAATTGCGGCAGGACGATGTTTTCCTCGGCAGAAAATTCGGGCAACAGGTGGTGGAACTGGTAGATGAACCCCACTGTGGCGCGGCGCACGGCGGTGCGTTTGCGGTCGGAAAGGTCGGTCATGTCGGTGCCGTCGATGCTGACGCGGCCCACGTCGGGGGTGTCGAGCAGGCCAGCGATATGCAGCAGAGTCGACTTGCCGGCGCCAGAGGGCGCAACAAGGGCGACCACTTCGCCTGTTTGCACCATCAGGTCAGCGGCTTGCAAAACCTTGACCTGGTTCGGTTTTCCGGCGTTGTAGGTTTTCGACACGCCGGTCACGCGCAGCAGCGGATCATTCATAGCGCAGCGCCTCGACCGGGTTCATCCGTGCGGCGCGGCGGGCCGGAAAGATGGTGACGATCCAGCTAAGACCCAAGGACAGACTGACGGCGGAAACCACGTCGCGCAGCTGCAGCTTGGCCGGAATTGCATAGATGCCACGGATTTCCGGGTCCCAGACCCCGCCCCCGGCGACATAGTTCACCAGGCTGAAAATCTGGTCGATATAAAGCGCGAACAGGCAGCCGAGGACGACGCCCAGCGCTGTGCCCACGGTCCCGATCCCGGCCCCGCATATGAAGAAGATCCGCAGGATCGACCCTTCGGTCAGGCCGACGGTGCGCAGGATACCGACATCGCGGCCTTTATTCTTGACCAGCATGATGAGGCCGGAAATGATGTTCATCGAGGCGATCAGGACGAGGATCGACAGGATCACGAACATCACGTTGTCCTCGATCGTGAGTGCCCGCAGGTAGCGCCCGACCCGATCCTGCCAGCTGTAGGACCAAAGCCCTGGCCCGGCCGCGTCGGCGACCGCAAATTTCATGTCGTCGGCGGCGTTCAGGTCGGCAATGCGCACCTCAAGCGCGTCGGCCATGCCGTCCTGATTGAAGATCAGTTGCGCCACGTCGAACGGCAGATAGGCGCGCACCTCGTCGATCTGATAGCGACCTGTCGAAAAGATGTAAGTCACCGGATAGGAATTGACGCGCGTTGACCGCCCCATCGGCGTCGCAGTGCCGCTGCGGATCGTGATTTCAACGCGGTCGCCCAAGCCCACGCGCAGCCGGTCGGCCAGTTCGGAGCCGAGCGCGATGCCATCCGGGAAATCGGCCAGATCGCCTATGGTGCGGTCGCCCTGCACGATGGCGGGCGAGTTTTTCAGGTCGTCGGGACGGATGCCGTAGATGTCGGCAAGCGTGTCGATGCCATTCGCGCTGGCCATCGACTGCCCCCGGATCAACGGATCGACCGACACGACCCCCGGCACGGCGCCGATCCGGGTCGCGACAGTGTCGTAATCGCCGATCCCCCGGTCCACCGACTGCACCGTGATATGGGCGTCGGCGCCGACGATGGTATCGACGAATTCGGCGCGAAAACCGGTGCGCACGGCCAGGGTCGCGATCAGCGCAAAGACGGCCAGCGTCACCCCGATCAGGCTGATCCAGGTCATCACGCTGACGCCGCCCTCGGCCCGTCGGGCGCGGATATAGCGCCAGGCGATCATCCACTCGAAAGCGGCAAAGGGGCGGGTGCTGGCTGACATGATTGCTCGGTCTTTGTTTTGGCGCACCTTGTGGCTTGGCCCTTATGACGTCAAGGCGCAAGGGCGCGTGGCGGAAAGGTGCCGACCCCGCGAGAGCAGGTTTTTCCCGCCCATTCGGATGCCCTGCGACTGGCCTGGCCACACGGCACTGTGGCCGCTGGAACTGGTCAAGTCGAACGGAGGTTTCAGTAGTGATTGCCTGCCCCTTGCAGGGCGGGCAACTTGCCTGGATCGGCCAGCGCCTTGCCCTTGGCCGCCCAAAGCAAGCCGCGCCGCAGCATATCGTGCGCGGGCCCATGTTCGATCACATCAGCATGGTGGCCCAGCGAACTGTAGTAAACTCGCCCCTGCCCCCATTTCCGCGTCCAGGCCACAGGCATGTCAACCGGTCCGTTCGGACTGTGATACCAGTCCACGGTCGGAAACCGGGTTGTCGCCAGCACGTGATTGGCCGGATCGACGTGCAGGTAATACTGTTCCGATGAAACTTCGAAATCGTCGAGGCCTGTGGTCAATTCGTGATCCTTGTCAACGATCCGCACAGTGTATTTCACTCCGTCACCACCCGGATGGGCAACCCAGTTGGCCCCGGTCATGAACTGCCACAGGGTCATATCGCGGAATGCATCGCACATCCCGCCGTGACACCCGGCAAGGCCAGTGCCATGCGCAACCGCTTCGCTGACGTTGGCGATCTGGTCGCGGGAGGCGGTCGTCATCGTCCAGACCGGGACGATCAGGTCGTGGGTTTTCAGCGCCTCGGGATCGTCGAAACAGGCCAGCGAGTCGGTGACGGTGACGGTCATGGCAGCCTCGGCCAGTATCTTGCGGAACACTTCGGCCACGCGGTCGGGCTGATGCCCGTTCCAGCCGCCCCACGTGATCAAAGCCGTCGTCATCCCGCCTCAGCCCTTCCGATAAATGCCCGCGACCTTTTCAACTGCCTGCGCAACCGGCATTTCTTCGCTAAGGCCCGACTTGCGTGACGTCACCTCGACCACCCCGTTCTTCAACCCGCGCGGGCCGACGGTGATCCGCCACGGCAGGCCGATCAGGTCCATCGTGGCGAACTTGCCGCCGGCGCGTTCGTCGCGGTCGTCATAGAGCGGGTCGAGCCCAATCTGGGTCAGTGATGCGTAGATCGCGTCGCAGGCCGCATCGGTTTCGGCGTCGCCCTGCCGCAGATTGACGATGCCGCAGTGGAACGGCGTCACACCTTCGGGCCAGATGATACCCTTGTCATCGTGGCTCGCCTCAATGATCGCGCCCAGCAGGCGGGACACGCCGATGCCATGCGATCCCATGTGGACCGGCACCGGTTTGCCGTCGGGGCCCTGCACCAGCGCCTTCATCGGCTCGGAATACTTGGTGCCGAAATAGAATATCTGTCCCACTTCGATCCCGCGTGATGATTTGCGCCGCTCTGCCGGAATTGCGTCGAACAGGGCGGGATCGTGGGTTTCGTCGGTCCGGGCATAGGGTGTCGTCCACTCCCGCACAATTTCGGCGCAGGCGGCACGGTCATCGTAATCGACGGTGCGTTGGCCAAACGTCAGATCAAGAATCGCGCTGTCGTAGAACACTTCACTTTCGCCGGTGTCGGCAAGGACGAGGAATTCGTGCGTATCCTCGCCGCCGATCGGCCCGGAATCGGCCCGCATCGGGATCGCCTTGAGGCCCATGCGTTCATAGGTGCGCAGATAGCTGACCATGTGCCGGTTGTAGGCATGCAGCGCCGCGTCCTTGTCGATGTCAAAGTTGTAGCCGTCCTTCATCAAAAACTCGCGGCCCCGCATGACACCGAAACGCGGGCGCATTTCGTCGCGGAATTTCCACTGGATGTGGTACAGCGTCATCGGCAGGTCTTTGTAGCTGCTGACGTGGCTGCGGAAGATGTCGGTGATCATCTCTTCGTTGGTCGGGCCATACAGCAGGTCTCGTTTCTGGCGGTCGGTGATGCGCAGCATCTCCTCGCCATAATCGTCATAGCGACCGCTTTCGCGCCACAGGTCCGCCGATTGCAGCGTCGGCATCAGCATCGGGATGTGGCCCGCCCTGATCTGTTCCTCATGCACGATGTTTTCCAGCTTGCGCAGCACCTTGAACCCGAGGGGAAGCCAGGAATAGATTCCCGCCGTTGCCTGTTTGATCATCCCCGCCCGCAGCATCAGGCGATGGCTGACGATCTGCGCCTCGGCGGGGTTTTCTTTCAGGGTGGGCAGAAAATAGCGGGAAAGGCGCATGGCGGACCTGTTCGGGATGATTGCCGGACGGGTTTAGACAGGCGGCGACGGGCAGGCAAGGGCGTGGTGCGATTGAGTGCTTGAAATACAACGTTGCAGCGGTGACATAGGTGCGAACCAAGGAGGCGTGATGGCCCTGCCCGTTCAGAAACAGGCGATGTACTGGGGGATTGCCACGGCGGTCTTTCTGGTCGCGTTGTGGTATCTGGGCAATGTGATCCTGCCGTTCCTGCTGGGCGGCGCGATCGCTTATTGTCTTGACCCTATCGCTGACCGGCTGGAGCGGCTTGGGCTGAGCCGGGTGATGGCGGTGGTCGTCATCACGCTGGCGGCGCTTCTGGTCTTTGCGCTGCTGGTCCTGCTGGTCATTCCGCTGCTCATCCAGCAGGCGGCGGCCCTGATCGACACCGCCCCTGATCTGTTCGCGAGGTTGCAGAACTGGCTGACCGAACGGTTTCCGCAGGCGATGGACGAGGGCAGCACGATCCGCACCCAACTGTCCAACATCGGGGCGGCGATCCAGTCGCGCGGCGGCGCGCTGTTCCAGGGGGTGCTGACGTCGGCGCTGACGCTCATCAACATTCTGGTTCTGCTGGTCGTGGTGCCGGTGGTGGCGTTCTACCTGCTGCTTGACTGGGACAACATGGTCGCCCGGATCGACGACCTGCTGCCGCGCGACCATGCTCCGACGATCCGTCAGATCGGCCGTGACATCGACCGCACGCTGGCGTCGTTCATTCGCGGCCAAGGCACGGTCTGTCTGGTCATGGGCATCTTTTACGCCGCCGGGCTGATGCTGGTCGGGTTGAACTTCGGTCTTGTCGTCGGATCGCTTGCCGGGCTCATCACGTTCATTCCCTATGTCGGGGCGCTGATCGGCGGGGTGCTGGCGATCGGGCTGGCGCTGTTCCAGTTCTGGGGCGATTGGGTCTGGATCGGGGCGGTGATCGCGGTCTTTGCGCTGGGTCAGTTTCTTGAGGGGAACATCATCACGCCCCGTCTGGTCGGCAATTCGGTGGGGTTGCACCCGGTCTGGCTGATCTTTGCGTTGTCGGTGTTCGGGGCACTGTTCGGGTTTGTCGGCCTGCTGGTGGCCGTGCCGGTGGCGGCGGTGATCGGCGTGCTGATCCGCTTTGTCATTGGCCGTTACAGGGAAGGGCCGTTGTATCAGGGGCAAGACAAACCGCGCCCGAAAAAGCGATGACCCGCCAGTTGTCCTTCGATTACCCGGCGTCGGTGTCGCTGGGGGGTGCAGATTTCTTTGTCTCCGATGCCAATCGGCAGGCCTGGGCCATGGTCATGGCCCCCGATACCTGGCCCCAGGGCAAGCTGGCGCTGTCGGGACCGCGCGGGTCGGGCAAGACCCACCTCGCGCGCGTTTTTGCCGCACAGACGGGGGCAGTGGTGTTGCAGGCCGCCGACCTGCCCGCCGACCTGCTCCCGCCCGGGCCGGTCGTGGTGATCGAGGATATGGAGCATTTGCCACCCGGCGCCCAGGCGGCTGTGTTCCACCTGCACAATCACCTGCACGCCACCGGCGGGCGGTTGTTGCTGACGGCGGCGACTCCCCCGGCGCGCTGGCCGCTGACCCTGTCCGACCTTGCCAGCAGGATGCATGCGGCCACCCATGTCGGCATCAGGGATCCCGACGATGCCCTGTTGGCGGCCGTCATCATGAAGCAGTTCGCCGACCGCCAGATCGCCCCCGCCCCTGACCTTGCCACGTACCTCGCCCCGAGGATCGAGCGGTCGTTCTCCGCCGTCGCCGCCATCGTCGCGGCATTGGACGCGGCAGCGTTGACGTCGGGCAAGCCGGTCACCCGGCACCTTGCGCGGACCCTGCTGGACAAGCATCGCGCAGCCCTGCGATAGTGTCACCACACCGTCACAAAAGCCTGCCAAAGGGGCGCGATGCTCACCGCCGATTTCCTTGACGCCCCGTTCCCTTCGCCTGCCGCGATTGCTGCCGACCTGACTGGCCCGGCGCGGTTTCTGAACCGTGAACTCAGCTGGCTGGCATTCAACTGGCGGGTGCTGGAAGAGGCCGAAAACCCGCGCGTTCCGCTGCTGGAACGGCTGCGGTTCCTGTCGATTTCGGCGACCAATCTGGATGAATTCTATACTGTCCGGGTCGCCGGTCTGCGCGAACTGGCGCATGCGGGCAACACGACGCCGGCCCAGGACGGGCTGACACCCGCCGAACAACTGGGCCTGATCGATACCGATGCGCGCGCCCTGATGGGGCGACAGCAGGTGGTGTTCGATGCGCTGAAAACAGAACTGGCGGCGGTGGATATCGCCCTGTTGACGCGCGATGATCTGATGCCTGCCGATCTGCCGTATCTTGACGATTTCTTTCTGGACCGGGTGTTCGCGGTCCTGTCGCCGCTTGCCGTCGATCCGGCGCATCCGTTTCCGTTCATCCCGAACGAAGGCTTTGCGCTGGCGCTGCAACTCGAACGCAAATCCGACAAACGCCCCCTGCGCGCGCTGTTGCCCGTGCCCGCCCAGATCGACCGGTTCATCAAGGTGCCCAGCGCTGCGGGCCAGCGCTATCTGCCGCTGGAAGAATTGCTGTTGCTACACCTTGACCGACTGTTTCCCGGCTACCGGATAAAGGGGCATTGCGCCTTCCGGGTCCTGCGCGACAGCGATCTCGAGCTTGAGGACGAGGCCGAGGACCTGGTGCGGGAATTCGAAACCGCATTGAAACGGCGCCGACGCGGCGAAGTGGTGCGGATGAAGCTGTCGGTGGATGCGCCCTCCCCGCTCAAGACCATGGTGATGGAAGAACTCCACGTCACTGATGACGAGGTGGTCGAGGTGCGCGGCCTGATCGGCATCGGCGATCTGTCCGAACTTGTCGCGGACGGACGGCCCGATCTGCTCTGGCCGCCCTATAGTCCGCGTGTCCCCGAACGGGTGCAGGACCACGACGGCGACATGTTTGCGGCGATCCGCAACAAGGACATGCTGCTGCATCACCCCTACGAGACGTTCGATATGGTGGTGCGGTTCCTGCAACAGGCGGCCAATGATCCCGATGTGGTCGCAATCAAACAGACGCTTTATCGCACCTCGCGCAACTCGCCCATCGTCGAGGCGCTGTGCGATGCCGCCGAGCAAGGCAAATCGGTCACCGCACTGGTCGAGCTGAAGGCGCGGTTCGACGAGGCCGCCAATATCCGCCAGTCGCGCCGTCTGGAACGGGCGGGCGCGCATGTGGTCTACGGGTTCATGCACTACAAGACCCACGCTAAGATCAGCACCGTAGTACGGCGCGAGAGCGGCAAATTGGTCACCTACACGCACTATGGCACCGGCAATTATCACCCGATTACGGCGCGCATCTATACCGATCTGTCGCTGTTCACCTGCGATGCAGCATTAGGGCGGGATGCCACCAAGGTGTTCAATTACCTGTCGGGGAATGCCGAACCCGAAGGGCTTGAAAATCTGGCGATCGCGCCGCTCAGCCTCAAGGAAAATCTGATCGCGATGATCGGGGCCGAGGCGGATCATGTGCGCGCGAGGCGGCCCGGGGTGATCTGGGCCAAGATGAATTCAGTGATCGAAGCGGACGTGATCGACGCGCTATATGCCGCCTCGCAGGCCGGGGTGCAGATTTCGCTGGTGGTGCGCGGCATCTGCGGGCTGCGCCCCGGTGTCGTCGGCCTGTCGGAAAATATCCGGGTCAAATCCATCGTCGGGCGGTTTCTGGAACACAGCCGGATCGTCTGTTTCGGCAATGGCGGCGGATTACCGTCGAAAAAGGCGCGGGTGTTCATCAGTTCCGCCGACTGGATGGGGCGCAACCTGACGCGCCGGGTGGAAACATTGGTCGAGATCACCAACAACACCGTCAAGGCACAGATTGTCGGGCAGATCATGGCGGCCAACCTGCATGACGTTGCACAATCCTGGATCATGTCTGCAGACGGCGGCTACATCCGCCCGCCCCTGCCCGAGGGCGAATTCGCGTTCAACTGCCATCGGTTCTTCATGGAAAACCCGTCACTGTCGGGGCGCGGATCAGCCGGGGCATCGGATGTGCCAAAGCTGACGCATGGCGAGGATTAGACGGTTCAAGCAACAACTTGCGCTTCTTTTGGCCATAAATACTCCCGCCGGAGGCTCCGGCTTTTGCACGAGACACTGCCGCTACGGCATGGCGAAAAGTAACGTGGGTCTTGACCCACGCCCCGCCAGCGTCACATGGTCCGGCAGTGACCGGAGGCCCCGATGGACGGACAGACGGAAACCGAAACCACCGATTGGGGCCCTTTTGGGCGGCCCCTGTTCGATGGGCCAAAGGCGCGCGCGCTTGCACGGGTCGGCGTGGTCGACGTCGGGTCGAACTCGGTCCGGCTAGTCGTGTTTGACGGGGCTGCACGCAGTCCGGCGTATTTCTACAACGAAAAGATCATGTGCGCCCTGGGCGCCGGCCTGTCCAAAACCAGCAAGCTGAACCCGGAGGGCCGGGTCCGGGCGCTGTCGGCGATCCGCCGTTTTGCCGCACTCGCCGACGGAATCGGCATTGCGCCCCTGACTGCCGTGGCGACCGCGGCAGTGCGCGAGGCCAGCGACGGCGCCGATTTCTGTGCCGACGTGCTGCGCGAGACGGGTATCAAGATCTGGGTCATCGACGGCAAGGAAGAAGCGCGATTGTCGGCGCAGGGCGTCCTGCTGGGCTGGCCGGGGTCATATGGCCTGGTCTGCGATATCGGCGGGTCGTCGATGGAACTGGCCAACCTGCAGAACGGGCAAGTCGGGAAGCGACTTTCCTCGCCACTGGGGCCACTGAAACTAGGCGAGGTCAAAGGCAGCAAGAAGGCGCTGCGCCTTCATATCAAGCAAATCATCGCCGGATTGCACGCCGAGATGGGCCACGAGACGGGCAAGCGCCTGTTTCTGGTCGGTGGGTCGTGGCGCGCCATCGCTCGGGTGGATATGGCACGGCGCGGTTACCCGCTAACGGTGCTGCACGAATACCGCATGACCCCCCGGCAGGTCACCGCAACGGCCGATTACATCGGGCATCATTCAGTGGCGGAACTGCGCGCCGCAACGATGGTTTCCGAGGCACGGATGTCGCTGGTTCCGCTGGCGGTGCTGGTTCTGCGCGAACTGGTCAAGGTGTTCAAACCCAGGGATATCGCGGTGTCTTCCTACGGCCTTCGCGAGGGGATGCTGTACGAACAGATGCCGCGTGAATTACGCGAACGCGATCCACTGATCGAGGCGTGCCGCTTTGCCGAGGCCAAGGACGCCCGCCTTCCCGGATTTGGCAAAGTTCTGTATGATTTCGTGATGCCGCTGTTTCCACGCGCCGACTGGCAACGTCAGCGGATCATCAAGGCGGCCTGTCTGCTGCACGACGTATCCTGGCGTGCACATCCAGATTACCGCGACGAGGTGGCGTTTGACAATGCGACGCGTGCCAATCTGGGGGGGTTGAAACACGCCGACCGGGTGTTTCTGGGGCTATCGCTGTTGCACCGTTACTCCAACAAACGCGAGGGATCGCGGTTCGAGCCGCTGTTCAAGCTGCTGACCGAAAAGGAATTGGCCGAGGCCGAAGTATTAGGCAAGGCGATGCGCCTGGGCGCGATGCTGTGGCTGAACGCAGACGAACAGCCCGGCAAGTTGCAGTGGAAGCCGAACAAGCGCGAACTGACGCTGGTGCTGAACGCGCAGGCCCGCCCCCTGTTCGGTGAAGTGGCCGAGGCGCGGTTGGCGGCGCTGACAGCGGCACTTGCGGCGACGTCAATCGTGCGGTTCGCCAAATAGTGCGCTATTTGAAAAATCGTCTCTAATTTTTGTTTCAATAATTTAAAGCTCCGGGTCTCTGGAGACATAGAGTCGTAAAACCCATCAATTTATCGGAAGGTTTGCCAGAAAACAGCGGTCTAAAGCGTTTTGCGTTTTATCTGAAACAGAGGTATCGCAAATCGCGTTCGACCGAAGGGAGAGGCAGCGACTTGCCATTCCGATCAAACGCAAAACGCTTTAAAGCTCGATTTCTTCACCCGGCTCCGCAGGCTGAAAGACCGGCGCGTCGGGTTTGCGGCGGATCAGGATATCGCCGTTGTCCAGAAACGCGGGGGCATCGTAGTTGCGGAAATCGTCAACCTTGTCCAGCAGGTCGATCAGCGCCGGCCCCATCTCGGTGGCGAGCGCCCGAAAACGCGGTCCGACATCTTCGGCAAGGCCACGCAGGTCATCAATCGTCGGTGCCATTTCGCGCATGATGCCGTCAAAAAACATCCGCGCACCTTCCTCCATCAGACTCGTCCCATCATCGGTCGCGTCTTGCGCGGGGGCGGCGGTGGCCAGCAGGACCAGAATGGCAGCGGTCTTTATCATGATCTCAACATAGGCGTGACGGCGCAAGTTTTCAATTCAAAGTGTGATGTCGATGCTGACTGGAAAATGATCCGAGGCGGTCAGCAGGGCGTTACGCAGGCGCGGGTTGTCATAGCAGTCCGGGTCGTCGAAGGGATGCCAGATCCGCCATTTCGGGCCCATCGCGGCCAGTCGCGGCGACACCATCACGTAATCAAGCAACGCCGACAGATAGCGCCCGTCGGGCGGGATCTTGAAACGCGATGTGGTCGGCGCGGCACCGATCCGCTGGGTGAGGGCCATCCGGGCATGTGGGTCAATCAGTTGCAGAGACGGGTCCAGCTCTTCGCCCAGCACGATCTCGATACTTGATCTGCCGAAGAGTTTTTCGTACTCGTCCAGCCCCGGCCCGTCGTTAAAGTCGCCCATCACGATCAGGTCGTCGCCCGCCGCCAGATGCGCCACGACCCGCGCGCGCAGCCAGATGCATTGGGCCAGTTGCTTGCGCCGGTTCTCGATTGCGACAGCCATGATCTGCGCAGCACCATGGGCGCCGTGCGGGGCCTTGGATTTGGCATGCACGCCAATCAGGCGCAGCGCCGTGCCCGTATGAGTCATCAGCGCCACTTCGAGCGGCGGTTTGGACCAGCGGATCAGATCGGGCGTGGCGTCGATGTCGATGTCCTTGCGGAACGTCGCATCAAAGCGCGGCGCGTCGGGCGTATCCTGTGGGTCATGCCGCGCGGTCATCGCGGCGGGATCATACAGCAGCATGATTTCCTGCTGGGTGTCGTTGGCGAATCCGATCAGCGCCTTGTTGGTCCGTAACCGGAACCGCCGCGCAAAAGTCTCCAGCGCCTGCACGCCGTCGCGGTCGCGGCTGGTATCGGGTGCCTCGATGACCATGACAGCATCGGCGTTCAATGCGCGAAACACCCGGCCCAGAGCTTCGATCTGCTGGCTGCGCTGCACGTCGCGTCGCCCCGACCATGCGTTGTCGTTCAACAGCGCGCCCGCGTCGTCGAACAGCGAATTGAACCATTCGACGTTGTAGGTCGCGAGCCTCATTGGGCAGCGGCGTTGATCTGTTCCCAGGCCCGGTTGACGGCGACCAGCCGCTTTTCGGCCAGTTTCACCGCCTCTTCGGGCAGGCCGCGGGCGATCATCTGGTCGGGGTGGCTGTCGCGCACAGCGCGGCGCCAGGCGGCGCGTACCGCGTCGGCCGGGGCATCGGCATCCACCCCCAGAATGTCGTAGGGGTCGCGGTCGGCATCTGACACGAACTGCGCCCGGATCCGGCCAAAGCGGCGGTTGTCGAACCCGAAGATCGCCGCAACCCGTTCCAGAAATTCGTTTTCCGCCGGATGATAGCTGCCATCGGCCAGCGCAATGTGAAACAGCCCCTCCATCACGTCACACAGCGGTTCGGTATTGTCGGCGAACATCGCGGCGATCCGGGCGGCGTAGTCCTCGAACCCGGCGATATCCTGACGGGCAAGGTTGAACACCTTGGCGGCGTTGGCTTCGTCGCCGGGGCGGATCGTGAACACCTCGCGGAATGCCGTCACCTCGTCGCGCGTCACCTGCCCGTCGGCCTTGGCCATCTTGGCCCCAAGGCCGATCACCGCGATGGCAAAGGCGACCGAGCGTTCGGGGGGCGTGCGCAAGCGGTCGAATATGGCCGAAAGGCCTTCGCCTGCGGACAGGGCGGCGATGGCATCGGCAATGCGTGACCAGAGCGACATGGCGTCACTCTAAAGCATTTTGCGTTTGATCGGAATCGCAATTCGCTGCCTCTCCCTTCGGTCGAACGCGATTTGCGATACCTCTGTTTCAGATAAAACGCAAAACGCGATAACAAGCTGGTCAGAGGATGTCAGAGTCGTTTTTGCATCAGAACCAGATCGATCCAACGGCCGAATTTTCGTCCAACTTCGGGCAGGCGGGCGATTTCCGTGAACCCACAGGCGGCGTGAAATGCCGCCCCAGCAGGGTTTTCGGCGCTGACCCCGGCGAACATGCTGTGCATCCCCGCTGCCCGCGCGTGATCGCACAGGGCAGCGATCAGCGCCCGGCCGATCCCGCGCCCTTGCGCCGCTGCCTGCAGCAGGATGGTGTGTTCGGCGGTGTGGGCATAACCAAGACCGCCGCGAAACTGGAAATACCTTGCAAAACCAAGGATATGGCCGCCCTCGTCCCAGACCAGACAAGCCGTCGCAGTCAGGGCGACAACTTCGGCCAAGGTCTTTTCTACCGGGTTAAAGGTGACGGTGGTGTCGCGGATCGCGGCGTTCCAGATCGCCATGTTGGCGGCGGCATCGCCGGCGGTTGCGGGGCGGATCATGACAGTGTCTTTTCACCACTCGGGGTGTCAAACGTCGCCCGCAATCCCGGCGCGGGGGCCAGTTCGAACCGGATTCGCGGATCGGCCAGCGGGATTTCCGCTAGCCTCTTGGCGTTTGGGTGCAGGATCGTCAGGGCGGTCAGCGCGCAGCCGCTGGCGGGCAAGCTGATCCCCGGCGGGGTGATCCCCTGACCCCATTGAAGCAAGGTGGGAAAGCCGCCCGCCTGCGGCAAGCTGCCATCGGCGGGCACCGCGATCCGCCAGTTCAATGCGCCGCGTTCCATCGACACGGCGCGGCCGCCACCCGTATGGGTGGCAAGGGTCGCGGGCAAATCCGGTACCCGGACGATCCAGTTGACCATGCGCGGCGGGCCATTGAACCCCGCCAGACCGAACCAGCTTTCCTGCGCCTGTGCGTCCGGATCCGGCGCGATGACCTCGAGGTAGACGCCTCCTGCAAGCCCCAAAAGCCGGTTGTGGGTGCCGAAACGGGCGTGCTTGCCCCCCGGCAACAGGGGCACACGCAGGATCGATTCGACCCACGCGGTGCCTGCGTCCAGATCGGCACATCCGACCGCAATGTGATCCAATTCCCACATGAGCACACCCCAATTGACCCCAGAGCAGCAAAACCGCTCTAGCGCGGTTGTTGCAAGGCCAAATGCAGCTATGTGGCAACAAACGTGACCGATCATTCAGGATATCAGATGGCCCTGCGCGCAGCATTCGACCGATTCTTCAAGCACGACGCCAGCGGGGGGATCCTGCTGATGTTGTCGGCAGTTGCGGCGCTGCTGGTTGCCAATTCGGCGTTGGCCCCTGTCTATGATCGGGTGCTGGGGTCTTATTTGGCCGTCACCCTGAACGGTGAAGGCCTGCAAAAACCGCTGATCCTGTGGATCAACGACGGGCTGATGGCGGTGTTCTTTTTCCTGATCGGGTTGGAACTCAAGCGCGAGATGCGTGAGGGCAAGCTTAAAAATCCATCCGATGTCGTGCTTCCCGGCATGGCCGCAGTCGGCGGTATGGTCGTGCCCGCGCTGGTGTTCGTCTGGTTCAACTGGAACCTTCCCACGGTGCAGGGCTGGGCGATTCCGGCGGCGACCGATATCGCCTTTGCCCTCGGGATACTGGCGCTGGTCGGGTCGCGGGCACCTGCGGCGCTCAAGGTGTTCCTGCTGACGCTGGCGATCCTGGACGACCTCGGGGCGATCCTTATCATCGCGATCTTTTACACCGCCGAATTGAAGATTAATTACCTTTTGCTGGCATTGCTGCCGCTTGGCGGCTTGCTCTGGCTGAACTTCAAGGGCGCCCATCGGATCGCCCCTGCCCTGCTGCTTGGGGCAATCATGTGGGTTCTTGTGCTGGAATCCGGGGTTCACGCAACCCTTGCGGGCGTGGTCACGGCGTTCTGCATCCCACTGGTTGACAAGTATGGCAAATCGCCCTTGCACGCGCTTGAAAACGGGCTGACGCCTTATGTCTTTTACGGCATCGTGCCGATCTTTGCCTTCGCCAACGCGGGCGTCGTGCTGGCGGGGATGTCCTTCAGCGATCTTCTGGCCCCACTGCCGCTGGGCATTGCCTTGGGTCTGGTCCTGGGCAAGATGGTCGGCGTTTTCGGAGTTACCTTCGCGATGGTCAAACTGGGGTTCGCGCGGTTGCCGCATGGCGTCAACTGGACGCATGTCTATGGCGTCGCCTGCCTCGCGGGCATCGGGTTCACCATGTCGCTTTTCATCGGCTCACTCAGTTTCGAAGATGCCGCGTCGATGAACGCGGTGCGGTTGGGCGTGCTTTCAGGGTCTGTGGTGTCGGCGCTGCTGGGTTATGGCGTACTGATGTGGGCCGGGCGATCACGCGAGGTGGCGCGAGCCGCCTAAAGCGTTTGCGTTTGATCAGGAAACGCAAAACGCGTTAACCCCGCCGTTTGCGGATCATCTTGAGCACCTCTGCCGCCGCCGCGGGGATATTCGTGCCGGGGCCGAAAATCGCTGCAACCCCGGCCTTTTTCAGTGCCGCATAGTCCTGTTGCGGAATCACCCCGCCACAGATCACGATGATATCGTCGGCCCCGACGGCACGCAGGGCGGCAACCAGTTTCGGCGCAAGGGTCCGGTGCCCCGCCGCCTGACTGCTGATCCCGACCACATGCACGTCGCGGGCCAGTGCGTCTTCCGCCGCCTCGTCCGGGGTCTGGAACAAGGGGCCGACGTCGACCTCGAAACCGATGTCGGCAAAGGCGGATGCGATAACCTTGGCCCCGCGGTCGTGCCCGTCCTGCCCCATCTTGACGACCAGCATATGCGGGCGGCGGCCCTGTTCAGAGGCAAAATCGGCGACGTCTTTCTGGATCGCGGCAAACCCCGCATCATCCTTGTAGGCTGCACCGTAAACGCCCGACAGGGTTTTCACCTCGGCGCTGTGACGGCCGAAGATCGCCTCCATCGCGGCACTCATCTCGCCCACCGTCGCACGCGCACGGGCGGCGACGATTGCGGCTTCAAGCAGGTTGCCACCGTCGCGGGCGCGGCGCGTCATCTCGTCCAGCGCCGCGTCGCAAGCCGCCAGATCGCGGGTGCCTTTGATGTGTTGCAGGCGGGCAATCTGGGTGGCACGCACCCCGGCGTTGTCGATGGCGCGAATGTCGATGGGGTCTTGTCCATCGGCGCGGTATTTGTTGACGCCGACGATCACATCCTCGCCCCGATCAATCAGGGCCTGGCGTTTGGCCGCCGATTCCTCGATCCTCAGTTTCGGCATCCCCGACGCGACGGCCTTGGTCATACCGCCCAATCTTTCGACTTCCTCGACCAGTTTCCACGCCTCTGTGGCCATCTGATCGGTCAGACTTTCGACATAATAGCTGCCTGCCAGCGGGTCGACGACATGAGTGATCCCGGTTTCTTCTTGCAGGATCAACTGGGTATTCCGCGCGATCCGGGCCGAAAATTCGGTGGGCAGGGCAATCGCTTCGTCCAGCGCGTTGGTGTGCAGCGACTGGGTGCCGCCCAACACCGCGCTCATCGCCTCGTACGCCGTGCGGACGACATTATTATAAGGGTCCTGTTCCTGCAACGACACGCCGCTGGTCTGGCAATGGGTGCGCAGCATCGACGATTTCGGATCTTTGGGCGCGAATTCCTCCATCACGCGCGACCACAGCAGACGGGCGGCCCGCAGTTTGGCGACCTCCATGAAAAAGTTCATGCCGATGGCGAAAAAGAACGACAGGCGCGGGGCGAAATCGTCGACGTTCATGCCGCGTGCCAGCGCGGTGCGGACGTATTCGCGCCCATCCGCGATGGTAAAGGCAAGTTCCTGCACAAGGTTCGCGCCAGCCTCCTGCATGTGATAGCCGCTGATGCTGATCGAATTGAATTTCGGCATCCGGGCGGCGGTATATTCGATGATGTCGGCAACGATCCGCATCGAGGGTTCTGGCGGATAGACATAGGTGTTGCGCACCATGAATTCCTTGAGGATGTCGTTCTGGATGGTGCCCGACAGTTGCGCGAGGTCGTGCCCCTGTTCTTCGCCCGCGACGATGAAACTGGCCAGCACCGGGATTACAGCACCGTTCATGGTCATCGACACAGAGACCTTGTCGAGCGGGATGCCGTCGAACAGGATCTTCATATCCTCGACCGAATCGATCGCGACCCCAGCCATGCCCACATCGCCCTCGACCCGTTCATGGTCGCTGTCATAGCCACGATGGGTGGCCAGATCGAAGGCCACGCTGACGCCCTGCTGCCCGCCAGCAAGGTTCTTGCGGTAAAAGGCATTGGATTCTTCGGCGGTGGAAAACCCAGCGTATTGCCGGATCGTCCACCGGCGGCCTGCATACATCGTCGCCTTGACACCACGCGTGTAAGGAGGAGCACCGGGGATTGTATCCAGATGTGCCAGATCGGCCGTATCGGCAGCGGTGTAAAGCGGCTTGACCGCGATCCCCTCAAGCGTGTGCCAGATCAGGTTGTCGGGGTCTGCCCCCCGCAGGTCGCGGGCGGCAAGATCAGCCCAGGTGTCCTTGGGATGCATGGCGGGTTCCTCCGGCTAACGGGCGGCGCGGTCGCACGGCCACGGTGATGGGTTCGGTCGTGGTGGCGCAGCGATGCCTCCCGCGATGCAGACTGACGTCGCAGATCCGGCCAGCTTGGCTCCGGCAGCGCGAAACGGCGTGGCGCATGATACATGTGGCGGAGTCACGGTCAGCATTATTCAACGATAGGCTTGATCGTAAAATTGTTCGATTGCCCGATACTCCGGGCTTAGAATCCCTCACCGAATGACCTATATCGCAAGTTATGGGATTCAAACTGACATCAGCGCTGGCGATTGTAATCATTGCGTTCCTTCCGGTTTTCGCAAACGCGCAAGAGGCCGAAGGGAGTGGCGACAGCGCCACAGATGCCAACCCGGTCGTATCGGTTCTGGCGCTATGGCAGGCGGATCGGACGCTGATCTTTCCGGCCGAGGGGCTGAATCTGGACGATTTCGTCTGGCAGGCCCGGCCGCTGGTCGTGTTCGCCGACAGCCCCGAAGACCCGAATTTCATCCGCCAGATGCAATTGCTCACCGCCCGGATCGGCGAATTGGCCGAGCGTGACGTCATCGTCATCACCGACACCGACCGCGCCAACCCCTCTGCCGTGCGCAACACGCTGCGCCCGCGCGGGTTCATGCTGGCCCTGCTGGACAAGGACGGCAGCGTCGCCTTGCGCAAACCGGCACCCTGGGACGTGCGCGAAATCTCGCGGTCGATAAACAAGATGCCGCTGCGCATTCAGGAGGTCGAAGATCGTCGGGCGCTTGGCAACTGATCCGCCGGGGCGATAGCATCTAGTCGAACTCCATGATCACGTCATCGACGGCCATGCTGCTGCCCGCCGTCGCGTTGACCTTTTTCACGACGCCCCTGCGTTCGGCGCGCAGGATATTCTCCATCTTCATCGCCTCGACGGTACACAGCGCCTGACCCTCCTGCACTGCTTCGCCGACTGTGACGTTGACCTTGACGATCAGCCCCGGCATCGGACAAAGCAGAAACCGCGACGTATCCGGGGCCTGCTTGACAGGCATCAGCGCAGCCAATTCGGCCTGGCGCGGGGTGCGCACATGCACGGCCATGTCGGCACCGCGCCAGCGGATGCGGAACCCGCCCGACACCTTGCCGACCTTGAGGACCAGAGGAATGCCGTTGACATTCAAACGGGCCAGGGGCTGGCCGGGAGTCCAGCTGCTTTCCACTCGCAGGGTCTGACTGGCGACAGCGACGTCTGCGCCCCCCCTGTCGGCGCTGATGGCGACCGGGAACGACTGTCCCTGCAGGCTGACCACCCAGGCGCCGCCGACATGCCGTTCGTGGTTGTCCATCCGGCCACTGACGCGGGCGCGGCGGATTTCGGCGACCCGGTTCATCGCGGCACAGGCGGCTGCAATCCGGATCAGATCGGGTTCGGGGAGGTCGACCCCGGTGAACCCGTCCGGGTATTCCTCGGCAATAAAAGCGGTGGTGATGTGGCCGGCGGTGAATTTCGGATGGTCCATGACAGCGGCCAGAAAGGGAAGGTTGTGGCCGATCCCCTCAAGTTCGAAAGCATCCAGCGCAAGGCGCATCTCGGCAATCGCGCCGGTCCGGTCCGGGGCCCATGTACACAGCTTGGCAATCATCGGATCGTAGAACATGCTGATCTCGCCACCTTCGAACACGCCGGTATCATTGCGCACGGCGCGGGTCGGCCACGCCTCTTCCGCAGGCGGGCGATAGTGGGTCAGGCGGCCGATCGAGGGCAGGAAACCGCGATAGGGGTCTTCAGCATAAATGCGCGATTCCATCGCCCAGCCATTGATTTTCAGGTCATCTTGGGTGAAGGGCAACTTTTTTCCGGCCGCGACGCGGATCATCTGCTCGACCAGATCGACGCCGGTAATCAGCTCGGTCACAGGGTGTTCGACCTGCAACCGCGTGTTCATTTCCAGGAAGTAGAATTTCCGTTCGCTATCGACGATGAATTCGACCGTCCCGGCACTGGTATATCCCACTGCCTGCGCCAGCGCGACGGCCTGTTCGCCCATCGCCTTCCGCGTGGCTGCGTCCAGAAACGGCGAAGGGGCTTCTTCGATAACCTTCTGGTTACGGCGCTGGATCGAACATTCGCGCTCGTGCAGATAGACGGTATTGCCATGCGCATCGGCCAGCACCTGAATTTCGATATGACGGGGCTGGGTGACGAATTTCTCGATGAAGATGCGGTCGTCACCAAAGCTCGCCGCCGCTTCGTTCTTCGACGACTGGAACCCCTCACGCGCCCCGTCGTCGCTCCACGCGATACGCATCCCCTTGCCGCCACCACCGGCGCTGGCCTTGATCATGACCGGATAGCCGACTTTCTGGCTGATCTTGACCGCCTCGTCAGCGTCCGCGATCAGGCCCATATAGCCGGGAACGGTGGATACTCCGGCATCCTGCGCAATCTTCTTCGAAGTGATCTTGTCGCCCATCTTCTCGATCGCGCCCACCGGCGGTCCGATGAAAGCGACACCGGCCTTGTCGAGCGCTTGGGCGAATTTCGGGTTCTCGGACAGAAAACCATAACCGGGATGCACCGCCTCGGCCCCGCTTGCCTTGACCGCCGCCATCACCTTGTCGATGACGATATAGGATTGGGCGGCGGGGCTCGGACCGATATGGATTGCTTCGTCGGCCATGCGCACGTGCAGGGCGTTGCGGTCCGCATCGGAATAAATGGCGACGGTGGCAATACCCATCCTGCGGGCGGTCTTGATGACGCGACAGGCAATCTCGCCGCGGTTGGCGATCAGGATTTTCTTGAACATACTGGCAGCTTTCTGAGGGGCAGGCACGAAAAAGGCCACCACGCGCATGGCGTGGTGGCCTGAAATGGTCCGGTGTTCGTGGCAGGCGTGTTAGCAGCGCGACGGGTAATTCTGGCAATAAAGCGCGTTGCCAGCCGCACCGACAACGGCGCCGGTGGCAATATCGCCGTCAAGGACGGCAGCGGTGGCTGCACCCGCACCCGCACCATAAAGGGCCTGCTCGCCCAAGGTATCACCGCAGCCAGCAAGAGTGGCGGCGCTGACAGCTGCGGCGCAGAGTTTGAGTATCTTGGACATGTTGCTTTTCCCTTTGATCTGTTCAAAGGGATAACGGCGCATCCGCTGGGCGGTTCCTCTTTCACCCAATGGACAGGCCGCGCGGCAGGCCGAAACCCGCCGCGACGACCATTGCGTTTGGATGAAACCCGGGTCGAATCAGCGGCAGATTCGGGTAACTTGATCGCAAAGCGCGCCTGCAGCGCCGCCGATGAGGGCGCCGGTAACAGGATCGACGCCCACCGCATCGGCGACAACTGCGCCACCTGCAGCGCCGACAAGACCGCGCTGAAGATCATTCTCGAGACACGCCGAGAGGCTGACAAGCGCGGCGGCTGCCAGAACGAGACGGAGTTTAAACATGAGTTACTGCCCTTTTTTGTGTTGCTATTGTGCGCAGAATCGTCGGAACCGCCCGGTTTTACAACCGAAATCTGCGCCCCGACCCGACCGATAGCGGCAAAACGCTGACCGGCCAGAAAAAAGGGTACCGGCCTGGCCCAAAGAGGACCAGACCGGCGAGGGGAAGGGTAACGGTTTTGACAATGTGGGACGGGAAACTTGCTGGACTTCCCGGCCACATGCTGACGGTGCCACGGGTCTGCAATCTGCGCAACTGACCAATATTGGGGAGAGTTGGAATAGGCTAACTCCCGCCAAAATTGCAAAACAGGCGGCTGAAAACTGCCGACTTGCAGGTTGGTGGCCCGGGTCATGAGGCGCTCACGAGATGACATCGGGGAAGCTGACGCGGGCCCTGCCAGCATCGATGCGCAACAGGGCGTCGTAATTCTCTGGGTCAAACGGATCTTCGGCCGCGATCACCTCGCGCCCGAACAGCCAACTCAGCCTGCCCGCGTCGAGATTGCCGCGTGGAAACGGATCGGTGCCAAACTGCGCCCAAAGGGCCGCCATGAATCCCTCGTCGGCGCGCCGGTCTGCGGGGCGGCGGTCGCGAAACCGCTCGCGGGCGATCAGCGCGGTCGCGCCTTCCTTGGCGGCCCGGCGGATCGTGAACTGGAAATCGGTGCCGGGCAGACGCCCCGGAAAACCACGGTGCTTTTCCATTCAGCGCCCCCTTTGGATCGGGGGGATCAGGGCAGGACATGCGCCCTGCCCTGCCGGATCAGTTGTATTTGCCGGTAAAGACTGGTTCGACAGTAACCGTCTGCGACGTCGGTGATGCAGTGTAGGTATCGGCGACCTGACCGCGATTGCCACAAGCGGCAACGACGGCAAGAAGCGAAACGGCGACGAACGCCTTGAGGCTGGCCGGCATGGGGTTCTCCTGTTTTTGCCCGTCAGGGCCCGCCGGTCTGGTTGCCGGGTTTGGGACCGCTGAATGTTGGATAGGGTACAGGAGATCAGGACATTTCGATACCCGCCAAGCCGCTGACCGGTGGCCTGTGTCGGTCCTGCATCAATCAACGGGTTACATGTGCAACGGATCGCAAGATATTGTGGCTGCATCAGAATTGCTCCCAGATACAGGCACCGGTGGCGACGCTGAAGGGTTCGAAAAACTGGGTCGCCCCGGGCGCGATTTCGCCAAAAGCGACGGGGCGATCCATCAGAGTGATGACGATTTCCGCGACGCTCTGCCCGGCCTGTCGCAGAGCGGGCAAGGCGTAGGTGTCGCAGAGCACCTGAAAGTCGTCCGCGACAGCCTGATAGGTCAGGGCATCTCCGCCTGGGTCGATGGCGGGCGCGATGAACCTGAACCGGGCCAGTTCGGGGGCGGCGTCCATGATGACGTCGTGCAGGCTGACGCGCAGGCCAGAGGGCAACGTGATCTCCTGCGCCACTGCTCGACCAGCCAACATCGCCAAAACGATCACCGCCAAACCCTTCATCATGATCCTTCTTTTGGCCACAAATACTCTCGGGGGGACCGGGGGCAAACCGCCCCCGCCCTTGCTTTAAAGTGGAATGTTGTCGTGCTTTTTCCATGGGTTCTGCAACGATTTACCCCGTAGCGACGCAAACGCACGGCAGACCCGCCGCCGGGTTGAATGGGGGATGATGACCTCGTCGATGAACCCCTTTTCGGCGGCGACGAAGGGGGTGGCGAAACGATCTTCGTACTCCCTCGTGCGGGGTGCGATTTCGTCGGGGGCGCGGCCGCGATAGATGATCTCGGCCGCGCCCTTGGCTCCCATCACGGCAATCTCTGCCGTCGGCCAGGCATAGTTGAAATCGCCGCGCAGGTGCTTTGACGCCATCACGACATAGGCCCCGCCATAGGCCTTGCGGGTGATTACCGTGACCTTGGGCACCGTCGCCTCACCATAAGCGAACAGCAGTTTCGCCCCGTGCTTGATGACGCCGCCATATTCCTGGGCGGCGCCGGGCAGGAAACCGGGAACATCGACCAGCGTCAGGATCGGAATGTCGAAGGCGTCGCAGAACCGCACGAACCGGGCCGCCTTGCGCGACGAATCGATGTCCAGACAGCCGGCCAGCACCATCGGCTGATTGGCGACGACGCCCACGGTCGCGCCTTCCAGCCGGATGAACCCCGTGATGATGTTCTTGGCAAAGTCCCTTTGTATTTCGTAAAAATCCGCCTCGTCGGCCAGTTTCAGGATCAGTTCCTTCATGTCGTAGGGCGTGTTGGTGCTGTCCGGGATCAAGGTGTCAAGACTCGGGTCGATCCGGTTTACATCGTCGAAAAAGGGCCGCACCGGCGGCTTCTGGCGGTTGTTCAGCGGCAAAAAATCGATCAGGCGGCGCGCCTCGGCCAGCGCCTCGACATCGTTTTCGAACGCCCCGTCAGCGACGGATGACTTGCGTGTGTGGGTACTGGCCCCACCCAGTTCTTCGGCGGTGACGACCTCGTTGGTCACGGTTTTCACTACGTCGGGGCCGGTGACGAACATGTAAGAACTGTCTTTGACCATGAAGATGAAGTCGGTCATTGCGGGCGAATAGACCGCCCCGCCCGCACATGGCCCCATCACGAGGCTGATCTGCGGCACCACGCCGGACGCCAGAATGTTGCGCTGGAACACTTCGGCGTAGCCTGCCAGAGATGCGACTCCTTCCTGAATCCGCGCCCCGCCGGAATCGTTGATCCCGATCACCGGCGCACCGTTCTGCATCGCCATATCCATGATCTTGCAGATTTTCGCCGCGTGGGTTTCGGACAGCGATCCGCCAAAGACGGTGAAATCCTGACTGAACACATAGACCATGCGCCCGTTGACCGTGCCCCAGCCGGTGACGACGCCGTCGCCTGCCGGGCGCTCCTGTTCCATGCCGAAATCGGTGCAGCGATGCGCGACGAACATGTCGAATTCTTCGAAACTGCCCTCGTCCAGCAGCAATTCGACGCGTTCACGCGCCGTCAGCTTGCCCTTGCCATGCTGTGCGGCAATCCGTGCCGCACCACCGCCCATGCGTGCCATTGCCCGCCGCGTTTCAAGTTCGGCCAGAATGTCGCCCATCCGTGTCCCCCGTTTGCAAGCCACCCTAGCCGGACCGAGGTGCCGACAAAAGGTGGTTTGCGCAATTTTGCGGAAGCGGACGACCCGCACTTTTCCCTGAGACTGCGCTGTCGCAGGCCCCCGATGCATTTCGCGCAGATGGACAAGGCTGCACGACAGGCATAAAGCGCCGCCATGACCACGCGCCCCACCGTCCGGTTTCTTGACCGCGCCACCCCGCCCCATATCGTCACGCTGATCCTGCTGGCCGGGATTTCGGCGCTGAACATGTCGATATTCCTGCCGTCGCTCACCGCGATGGCTCGGTATTTCAACACTGATTACGCCATCATGCAGATTTCGCTGTCGGGGTATCTGGCGGCAACGGCCCTGCTCCAGATCGTCGTCGGCCCGATTTCCGACCGCTTTGGACGGCGCAACATCGTGCTCGGATCGCTGGCGATCTTCGTTCTTGCGACAATTGGGGCGCTTGTGTCCACATCGATCGAAATGTTCCTGTTCTTCCGCATGTTGCAGGCGGTGGTCGCCACCGGCATCGTGCTCAGCCGCGCGGTCGTGCGCGATATGGTGCCGCAGGCGCAGGCGGCGTCGATGATCGGCTATGTCACCATGGGCATGGCGCTGGTGCCGATGTTCGGGCCGATGATCGGCGGGGCGCTGGCCCAGCTGTTTGATTGGCATGCGATCTTTGTCTTTCTGGCTCTGGCAGGTGCCGGCGTGCTGATCCTGTGCTGGTGCGACCAGGGCGAAACGATCGTCGGTGAGGGTGTCGGTTTTCGCGACCAGTTGCGCGGCTATCCGGAACTTTTCGCATCGCCCCGGTTCTGGGGCTATGCCCTGTCGGCGGCGTTTTCATCCGGCGCCTTCTTTGCGCTGCTGGGTGGAGCGTCGTTCGTTGCGGGCGACGTGTTCGGCCTGACTCCGCTGTGGAGCGGCATCGCGCTCGGCGCCCCCGCCATTGGCTATGCCGTCGGCAACTTCATCTCGGGGCGCTACGCCGTCCGCTTCGGGATCAACCGTATGGCGGTTGCGGGGACGCTCATCATCATTTTCGGGTTGGGCCTGTCGTTTCTGATCACGCTGGTCGGGTTCAACCATCCTCTCCTTTTCTTCGGATTTTGCACCTTCCTTGGCCTTGGCAACGGCATCCAGTTGCCCAGCGTCACCGCCGGCCTGTTGTCGGTGCGCCCGCATCTGGCGGGAACGGCCAGCGGCCTTGGCGGGGCGATGATGGTGGCCGGCGGGGCGGCGCTGGCGCAGGTAGCTGGCGGTATGCTGGACATACAGACCGGGACCTTGCCGTTGCAGGCGCTGATGCTGCTTACCGCTGTTCTGGCATTGCTGTCGGTCCTGTTCGTGATCTGGCGCGAGGGGCGGATCGGCTTGATCTGACGGTTCGTCGCGCCCTAACCTGCGTCGGAACGCGATGAGGAATCGATGGAACTGTCAGGAGATCACCTGATCGCCGCAACACCCGAAGTCGTCTGGGCGCGGCTGCTGGACCCTGTAACGCTGATGCTTTGCGTGCCGGGATTGGCCGAGGTGTCGGGCGACATGGCCACCGGCTACAATGCCGTCATCAAACGCAGGATCGGCCCCCTGCCGCTGACAATTCGTGGCGTGCTGCACCTGGTCGATGTGGTGCCCGGGGTCAGTTATACGATCCTGACGCAAGGGTCGGGTGGGTTGGCCGGGTCGGCGGCTGGCCGGGCCGACGTACGGATGCTGGCGGTCTCGGGCGGCACGCTGCTGATCTATCGCGCAAGTGCAAATGTCGGCGGGCGGTTGGCAAAACTCGGCGAGGGGATATTGCGCCCCCTGGCACAATCGGCAATGGACAGGTTTTTCGACCGCTTCGCCGCGGTCGTCACCGGTCAGTAGTTTGCGGGCCGCCAGCCTGCGGCCAGGGCCGCTCTTGGCGAACAGAACCAGCGTTCGCCCTTGGTTTCGTCAATCCCGGTGCGCGCGTAAGCCGGGCTGCCGACCTCGTGGAAAATATGACCGTTGGCCGAGATATTGCCCTTGATTGCGCAGGCGGGATCGGGGGCATTACGACCGGCGATCCTGGTGATCCGAAATACCGCCGGGGTCTGCGTGGCGAATGACCAGAGGCCCGTGTCGGCAGCGCGGGCGATCAATTCGGTTGTTACATAGCGGTCGGAATACTGCGGGTAAGCAAAGGCCAGCCCTTTGGACACAAGGGTTTCCCCCAGGTCCGCGCCGTTCACGGTGCAACTGGCCACGGTGCGGTTGTAGCGGTCGGTATCCAGCGCGACACAGATCCCGGTCTGGCTGCGCAACATGCCCCGCACAGCCCGCGTGACCCACGATCCGCAGTCAAAGACCGGTCCCTGTTCGGTGGTGCAGGACTGGCCTGTTTCCGGAGCGTCGATGCCTTGCAGGCGGATACGCATGCCAGCCACGTCGAAGGTATCGCCATCGATCACCCGAATCAGGCCGCGTATATCGGCGCTCGCGACAATCGGCGCCAAAAGCAGGACAAGGATCAGGATTGCGCGGGCCATAGATTAACAAAAGGTTAACGCGGCCCTGTTGCAAGGTCTCCGTTAACCTTTCGTTAACTTTGGTTAACGCTGTGAGACTTTCCAGTTGGGGTTGATCCAGGGTTCATCGTTGGCCGGGGCCAGCGGCGTGCGCCCAAGAATGTGGTCTGCGGCCTTTTCCCCGGTCATGATGCTGGGCCCGTTGAGGTTGCCGTTGGTGATGCGCGGAAAGATCGAACTGTCAGCGACGCGCAAGGCATCGACGCCGATCACACGGGTTTCGGGGTCGACGACCGCATTTTCGTCATCGGCGCGCCCCATCCGGCAGGTGCCGCAGGGGTGATAGGCGCTTTCGACATGCTGCATGATCGCGGCGTCAAGGGCGGCGTCGGATTGCGCCGCGTCACCGGGTTGGATTTCATGGCCACGGAAGGGCGCAAAAGCAGGTTGCGCGAAAATCTCGCGGGTCAGGCGGATGCAGGTCCGAAAATCGGCCCAATCGGACGGGTCGGACATATAGTTGAACTGGATTTTCGGCGGCGCATCGGGATCGTTCGATTTCAACGTCACCTGCCCGCGCGACACCGACCGCATCGGGCCGACATGCGCCTGAAACCCATGCCCTTCGGCGGCCGTCTTGCCATCATAGCGCACCGCGATGGGCAGGAAATGGAACTGGATATCAGGATAATCGACCCCGGCAGCAGACCGGATGAACCCGGCACTTTCGAACTGGTTGGATGCCCCAAGGCCTGATCTTGAAAACAGCCACTGCGCCCCGATCATTCCCTTGCCGTAAAGATTCCAGTGTTTGTAGAGTGATACAGGCTGGGTTGCGGCCATCTGGATATACATTTCCAGATGGTCTTGCAGGTTTTGTCCAACTCCGGGCCGGTCCACGATGACCGCAATACCGTGATCGCGCAGATGGGCGGCGGGACCGATGCCCGATTGCATCAGGATTTTCGGCGAATTCAGTGACGAAGCGGCGATGATGACCTCTGCGTTGGCGCCGATCACCTCGATCCGGCCCTTGCGCCGCACTTCGACGCCGGTGGCGCGACCGTTTTGGATGATGACGCGCCGCGCCAAGGCCCGCACCAGCGTGCAGTTGGGGCGTTTCAGCGCGGGGCGCAGATAGGCGTTGGCGGCAGACCAGCGCCGCCCTTGCCAGATCGTCGCGTCATAGGGGCCGAAACCCTCTTGCTGCTGGCCATTATAGTCGGGAGTTACCGGATACCCCGCCTGCTGACCGGCCTCGACAAAGGCGCGGGTCAGCGGGTTGGTGCGCGGGCCACGGGTGATGTGCAGCGGGCCATCCGTACCGCGCCATTCCGGATCGCCACCGTGGCCGCCATCATGCCAGTGCTCCATCCGTTTGAAATAGGGCAACACGTCGGCATAGCCCCAGCCCGTCGCACCCACCTCGGCCCAATGGTCATAGTCGCGGGCGTGGCCGCGCACGTAGATCATGCCGTTGATCGACGACGACCCGCCAATCACTTTGCCACGCGGGGTCGCCATGATCCGCCCGCCCAGATGCGGCTCGGGTTCCGATTTCAGGCCCCAATCATACAACGCCATGTTCATTGGGTAGGACAGCGCCGCAGGCATCTGGATGAACGGGCCGCCATCCCAGCCACCATGTTCGATGACCAGCACCCGTTTGCCCGCCTCGGCAAGGCGATAGGCGATGGCACATCCGGCGGAACCGGCACCGATGATGACGTAGTCGGCCTGCATCAGAACGGGGCCTCGACGTCGCCCATTGCCACGTAAACGCCCTTGATCTGGGTATAATGTTCGATCGCCGCCTTGGAGTTTTCGCGGCCCACGCCCGACAGTTTCATACCGCCGAAGGGGGCTTCGACGGGGGCAAGGTTGTAGTGGTTAATATAGCATGTCCCGGCCTGAAACCCGGCGGCCATCCGGTGCGCCCGCGTCAGATCACGGGTGAACACGCCTGCCGCCAGCCCGAATTCGGTGGCGTTGGCGCGGGTCAGCGCCTCGTCCTCGGTATCGAAATCCAGCACCGCCATCACCGGGCCGAAGATTTCTTCGCGCGCAATGTTCATGTCGTCGGTGACGTCGGCAAAGATCGTGGGTTCAAGAAAGAAACCCTGCATATCCGGTCGCTTGCCACCCGTTACTAATGTGGCACCTTCACTGATCCCCTTGGCGATGAACCCTTCGACAAGGGTCCGCTGACGGTCGCTGACCATCGGGCCAAAGTTGGTCTTCTCGTCCAGCGGATCGCCCATAATGACGCCTTGCAACCGTTCCGTCAGCCGTTTCAGAAACGCCGCCTTGATCCCCTTTTGCACGAACACCCGCGTACCGTTCGAACAGACCTGCCCGGACGAATAGAAATTGCCAAGGATCGCGCCACTGACAGCGTTTTCCAGATCGGCATCGTCGAAAATGACCAGTGGGGATTTGCCCCCCAGTTCCATCGTCACATGCCGGATGCCTTCGGCCGCCATCGCGTAGACCTTCTTGCCGGTCGGCACCGATCCGGTCAGCGACACCTTGGCGACGCGGGGATCGCTGACCAGCGCCGCACCGACCGCGCCCATGCCCTGAACGACGTTGTAAACGCCCGGCGGCGCCCCCGCCTCGTGCAGGATTTCGGCGACTTTCAGGGCGCACAGGGGCGTCGTTTCGCTGGGTTTGAACACCATCGCATTGCCGCAGGCCAAGGCTGGTGCGCCTTTCCAACAGGCGATCTGCGTCGGGTAATTCCACGCCCCGATTCCGACGCAAACGCCCAAGGGTTCGCGCCGGGTATAGACGAAATCGGCCCCAAGCTGGATCGTTTCGCCGGTGATCGTGGCGGCCAGCCCGCCGAAATATTCCAGCGCGTCGGCCCCCGACGTGGCATCGGCGACCAGCGTTTCCTGAAGCGGCTTGCCCGTGTCCATCGTTTCCAGCACCGACAGATCGCGGTTACGGTCGCGGATGATCTGCGCGGCTTTTTTCAAAACGCGCCCCCGCGCCGTCGCGGTCCAGCCCGCCCATTCCTTTTGCGCCCGTTCGGCAGCGGCCAAGGCGCGGTCGATGATCGCGGGGGTAGCCGCGTGCAGTCGGGCGATCACCGCCCCGGTTGCTGGATAAATCACGTCGAACGGGTCGCCACTCGTATCTTCGACGTAAGCGCCGTCGATGAAATGGCTGGCCTTGGGTTGGGTGTCATAGGTCATGATGCCTCCGGCGGGAGTTGTTATGGCAAAGTGAATACGGTCATTCGCCGCGCGGGAACCTTTGCGCGTCTTCCAGCACGTTCAGGTCCATGTGGTTGCGCATGTAGCGTTCGGATGCTTTTTGCAGCGGCTGATAGTCCCACGGATAGTAGTTGCCATTGCGCAACGCCTCGTAAACCACCCAGCGCCGCGCCTGACTTTCGCGCACATCGGCGTCGAAATCGTCAAGGTCCCAGCGGGCGGCGGCCATGATGCGGAACCGTTCCAGCGTTGCCGCATGGGCGGGGTCGTCGGCGAGGTCGGTCAGTTCTTGCGGGTCATTGGCGAGGTCGAAAAGTTGTTCGGGATCGACCGCGCAGTTGGTGTATTTGAAATCGCCATCGCGCAGACCGATCAGCGGAGAAATCGACCCTTCGGCGGCGTATTCCATCGCCACGGGGCCGCGCGATTTACCGGCGGCAACGGGGCGCAGGGTGGTGCCCTCGGTCCAGGGCATGACCGCAGACATATCGACCCCGGCGAGGTCGCACAGCGTCGGCGTCACGTCGATGGTGCTGACGGGCGTGTCTATCCGCCCCGGTGCCATGCCGGGGGCCGCGATCATCAGGGGAACACGGGCGGAGCCTTCGAAGAAAGACATCTTGAACCACATGCCCCTCTCGCCCAGCATGTCGCCGTGGTCGGACACGAATACGATGATTGCTTCTTGGCGAGTATCGCTCAGCGTTCGCATCAATGCGCCGACCTTATCGTCAAGGTAGCTGATGTTGGCGAAATAGGCGCGGCGGGCGCGGCGGATTTGGTCGGCGGTGATGGCGAAATTCGCCGCGTCCATCGAGTCGTAAAGGCGGCGGGAATGAGCATCGAGGTCATCGTAGGGGATCACCGCGACATCAGGATCGAGGTGAGCACAATCGGCATACAGATCCCAGTATTTCGCCCGCGCCACATACGGATCGTGTGGATGGGTAAAGCTGACCGTCAGGCACCACGGGCGGTCGTCATGCCCACGCGAAAGGTCATAGATTTTCCGGTTAGCGTGATACGCGACTTCGTCATCATACTCCATCTGGTTGGTAATCTCGGCAACCCCCGCGCCCGTCACCGACCCCATGTTGTGATACCACCAGTCGATCCGTTCGCCGGGTTTGCGATAGTCCGGCGTCCAACCGAAATCGGCAGGATAGATGTCTGTGGTCAGACGTTCCTCGAACCCGTGCAATTGGTCGGGGCCAACCATGTGCATCTTGCCCGAAAGGCAGGTCTGATAGCCCGCCCGCCGCAGGTGATGCGCATAGGTGGGGATACTTGACGCGAATTCGGCAGCGTTGTCATAAACCCGCGTGCGGCTGGGCAGTTGCCCCGACATGAACGATGCGCGCGCCGGGGCGCACAGCGGGCTGGCGGTGTAGGAGTTCACGAATCGGGTGGATCGCGCGGCTAGCGCTTTGAGGTGCGGCGCATGCAGCCAGTCGGCGGGGCCGTCAGGGAACAGCGTGCCGTTCAACTGATCGACCATGATGACCAGGATGTTGGGTTTCGTCATCCCGCCACCTTCAGTTCGATGTCGAGCAGGGTCAGCAGGTGGTGGGTTGCCATGCCGGTATCGGGCAGATGCACCCCAAGCGCGGCGTGCAGATACATCCCATCGATCAGCGCGGCCAGTCGGGTGGCGATATCGGCTGCCCTGTCACCGGCAAGCGGGCGCAGCGCGTGGATCAGGTTGGATTGCAGGCGGCGCTGATAGAGCGTCAGCAGGCGGCGGGCAGCGGGTGATGATTGGGCGAGCACGTAAAAGTTCAGCCATGCCGCCACTACGTCGCGGCGAAAGTTGGTCGTGGTGAACCCGGCCCTGATGATCGCCTCGGCCCGCGCCCTTGGCCCGTCGGCCATCGCCAGCGCACCCCGCGCCTCGGCTCCGTAGACGGTCATGATATGGCGCATCGCGGCCAGAAATATCTGGTCCTTGCCGCCGAAATAGTGGTGTGCCAGCGCCGACGACATGCCTGCGCGCCGCGCGATCTGGCTGACCGTCACGTCCAGCGAACCCGCCACGCCGATTTCGGCGATGGTGGCTTTCACCAAGGCGGCGCGGCGTATAGGCTCCATCCCAAGCTTGGGCATGACGGCTCCGGTAAGGGGTTGCCAAGTGACCCTAATGGCGTTTTTATTGACTCGTCAATCAAGAAACCGCCGGTGAAATCCGGCATCGAAATACCGGGAGACTGCTATGATCTTGAAATCCACCCTGTCCGTGCTGGCCATCTGTGCCGCGACCGCGTCTTGGGCCGACTGTGACAAAATCGACTTTTCCGACGTCGGCTGGACCGATATCACCGCCACGACCGCCGCGACGACGCTGGTGCTCAAGGCGCTGGGCTACGAAACCGACATCAAGGTGCTGTCGGTTCCCGTCACCTATGCCTCGATGGCCGAAGGCGATATCGACGTGTTCCTTGGCAACTGGATGCCGACGATGGAGGGCGACATCGCCACCTACCGCGATGCGGGCACCGTCGACACCGTGCGCACCAATCTTGAAGGCGCTAAATACACGCTGGCCACCAACGCCGCTGGCGTCGCCGCAGGGATCACCGATTTCGCGTCCATAGCGCAGGCCAAGGATGCGCTTGACGGCAAGATCTACGGCATCGAGGTCGGCAACGATGGCAACCGGCTGATCACCGATATGATCGCTTCGGGCGAATTCGGTCTGACCGGGTTCGCGGTCGTCGAAAGTTCCGAACAGGGGATGCTCGCACAGGTCGAACGTGCCGATGACCGGGGCGAAGCGGTGGTATTCCTTGGCTGGGAACCGCACCCGATGAACGCCAATTTCGACATGACCTATCTGCCCGGTGGTGACGACTGGTTCGGCCCCGATCTGGGCGGTGCCACTGTCGCCACGAATACCCGTGCCGGTTACGTGGCCGAATGCCCCAATACTGGCAAGTTTCTGGAAAACCTGTCGTTCTCGTTGCCCATGGAAAACGAGATCATGGGCGCGATCCTGGACGACGGGGTCGAGCCGGAAGCCGCCGCTAAGGCCTGGCTTGCCGCCAATCCCGACGCATGGACGCCATGGCTGGACGGTGTGACGACCAAAGACGGCGGCGATGCCGTTGCGGCCGTCACGTCGGCGCTGGCGGGATAACAATCATCAAAGGCCCCGGCGCAGGTCGGGGCCTTTGCCAATGCGGGGGGCGCATGTGGCGATTTTTGACGGACTGGTGAATCTGATCGAAGGGCCGAAAATACCCGTGGGCGCGGCAGCGCAAAGCGTGGTTGCGTGGCTCAAAACCAATGCAAAGGGTGTGTTCGATGCGATATCGGACGTGCTGGACGGGCTGATTTCGGGCGTGACATGGGGCCTTGTCACCCTTGGCCCGATCGGGCTGACGGTGGTGTTCGTTGCCCTGACCTTTGCGCTGCATCGCAGCTTGACCCGCGTCATCATCGTGGCGGTGGGCATGCTGTTCATCATCAACCAAGGCTATTGGGACGATACCACCGACACGCTTGCCCTGATCCTTGTGTCCTGCATCGTCTGCATGGGGCTAGGCGTGCCGATGGGTATCTGGGCGGCGCGGCGCGATTGGGTTTTCAACACGCTGGAACCCGTTCTTGACCTGATGCAGACCCTGCCGCCCTTTGTCTACCTCATCCCGGCGGTTATTTTTTTCGGCCTTGGCCCGGTGCCCGGCCTGATTGCCACAGTGATCTTTGCCCTGCCCGCGTCGATTCGCCTGACGCATCTGGGAATTTCCAAGACGCCGACGCCCCTGCTCGAGGCGGCGACGGCGTTTGGCGCGACGCCGATGCAGCGACTGATGAAAGTCGAATTTCCATCGGCTTTTCCGCAGATCATGATCGGGTTGAACCAGACCATCATGCTGTCGCTGTCGATGGTTGTCATCGCGACGTTGGTTGGCGCGGGTGGTTTGGGCCAGCCGGTAATGAACGGGCTGAACCGGATGAAACCCGATCTGGGGTTTGAATCGGGCTTTGTCATCGTCGCCCTTGCCACCGTGTTGCGCGTCATGTTGCAGGTGACCAAGAAATGAGTGTTGCGGTCAGTTTCGACGCCGTCAACATCGTGTTCGGCGACAAGCCGCAGGTCGCTCTGCCATTGATGGACAAGGGCCAACATCGGGCCGAGATACAAAAGGCGACCGGGCAGGTCTTAGGCGTGCATGATTGTTCGCTGGATGTCGAGTTTGGCGAGATTCTGGTGCTGATGGGCCTGTCGGGGTCGGGCAAATCCACCCTGCTGCGTGCGGTCAACGGGTTAAACCCGGTGGCGCGCGGCAAGGTCGTAGTCAATGACGGCGCATGGTCGTGCGACGTGTCCAACGCCAGCAAACCCGATCTGTTGCGGGTGCGCCGGGAATGCGTCGCTATGGTGTTCCAGCAATTCGGCCTGCTGCCGTGGCGCACAGTGCGCGACAATGTCGGGCTGGGGCTGGAACTGGCCAAGATGGGCAAGGCCGAACGCGCCACGAAAGTCGACGAACAACTGGCGTTGGTCGGCCTGTCGGACTGGGCCGAACGCAAGGTGGGCGAGTTGTCGGGCGGCATGCAGCAGCGCGTCGGACTGGCGCGGGCTTTTGTGACCGAGGCTCCGATTTTGTTGATGGACGAGCCCTTTTCCGCCCTCGATCCATTGATCCGGGCGCGGTTGCAGGACGAATTGCTGGACCTGCAGCAAAAGCTGAAGCGCACGATCATTTTCGTGTCGCACGATCTGGATGAGGCTTTCAAACTCGGCAATCGGATTGCGATCATGGAGGGCGGGCGGATCATCCAAAGCGGCACGCCGCGCGACATTTTTACGAATCCGGTTAATGACTATGTCGCCGATTTCGTCGCCCACATGAACCCGCTGGGGGTGCTGACAGCGCGCGATGTGATGGTGGCGGGGGGCGGCAGTGGGCCGCAGATTGGCGCGGAAACCCCGGTCAAGGACATCATCACGCAATTGCAAACAGCCGATAGTCTGGTGGTCGTCGACAAAGGCGAGGCCATCGGCCACGTCACCCACGATTCCGTCTTGGCGCGGCTGGCCAGTTAGCCCTTGGTTTGCACCACGGTCGGCGTGATGCTGCGCCGTGCCCGCGCCTCGCGCCAGGTGATGAAACTGATCGACGCCATGATGATCGCGCCGCCCAGGACCACATAGCCGTCGATGCCTTCGTCAAAGACCAGCCAGCCAAGTGTGACCGCCCAGACCAGTTGCAGGAATGTCACTGGCTGCGTCACGGTCAGCGGGGCGGCGGCAAAGGCCAGCGTCATCGTGTAATGCCCGGCAGTGGCAAAGCTGGCGACCAGCAGCAACCACGCCAGTTCCATCCCCGTCACCGGCACCCATACCGCATAGGCGAACGGCGCCAGCCCGATGGTCACGGTGATCGACAGCATGCCGACGACGACGGCTGGTTTGACCTCGTCCGCCAGCATCTTGGCGATCAGATAACCAAGGGCGAACAACACAGCCGTGACCAGCATGGCGATGTGCCCCGGCTCGATCGTCTTGACGCCGGGCCGCAGAATGATCACTGCCCCGACCAGCGCCAGCAACACCGCAATCACCCGACGCAACGGCAGCTTTTCACCAAGAAACAGCGCAGCACCCAGGGTGACGTAGATCGGCGACAGATAGTTCATCGCCGTCACCTCGGCCAAGGGGATGCGGGCCATTGCAAAGAACCACAGGATCACCGCGCCGGTATGGGCGAGGCCGCGAAAAGCGAACAGTTTCAATTGGCGTGTGCTGAGTTGAGCGGCAAGGATCGGACGGATCATCGGGATCAGGAAAACGAGGCCAAGGGCATAGCGCAAGAATGCCGACTGTGCCGCCGGAATGCCGCGCCCCAGATGCTTGACGATGGCTGTCACCGCGACAAAGCACAGGCCGGTCAAGACCATCCAGAGGATCCCGACGAGGGGCCGCTGCGCCGTCATGGCGTTACTGTCAGCACAATAGTCAACTGTTCGCGTAGGCTTCCATCACCTCGTCACTCGCGTCCAGATTGGTCGTGACCGTCTGCACGTCGTCGTCGTCTTCCAGTATTTCGACGAGGCGCATCAGTTTGGTTACGCCGTCAAGGTCAAGTTCGGAATGCAGGTTGGGCTTCCAGATCAGTTTGGTCGTGACACTTTCGCCCAATGCAGCCTCGAGCGCGTTCGACACGTCGTTCAGATCGGTATCGGCGCAGTAAATCCAGTGGCCGTCCGCGTCGCTTTCCACGTCTTCGGCCCCGGCCTCGATCGCGGCCATCATTACGGTGTCGGCGTCCCCGGCTTCGGGGCCATAAGCAATCTCCCCCTTGCGGTCGAACATGAACCCGACGCTGCCGGTTTCGCCCAGATTGCCCCCCGCCTTGGTAAATGTCGATCGCACGACCGATGCGGTGCGGTTGCGGTTGTCGGTCATCGCCTCGACGATCACCGCGACGCCACCGGGGCCGTAGCCTTCATACCGGATTTCATCGTAGTTTTCAGCGTCCCCGCCGATGGATTTCTTGATCGCGCGGTCGATCACCTCTTTGGGGACCGACATCGATTTGGCCTCTTTCACGGCCAGCCGCAAGCGCGGGTTCTTGTCGGGATCGGGGTCGCCCATCTTGGCGGCGACAGTAATTTCCTTGGCCGCCTTGGAAAACAGCTTGGCGCGCAGTTTGTCCTGCCGCCCCTTGCGATGCTGGATGTTTGCCCATTTGGAATGGCCGGCCATGTCGGTGCCTCGTCGGTTAGCTGATTTCGGCCCCCTATATGCCAGCCCGCCCCCGGCGTGCAATCCCGCGCTTGGCTGCTGGCCAATAACCCAAAGGGCTGCAATAAGCCCCGCATGACCACCGATCAGATCATCCTGTTTTCCCTGTTCGGCGCGGTCTTTGCCCTGCTGCTGTGGGGGCGCTGGCGCTATGACCTTGTCGCGTTTTCGGCGCTGATGGTCGGTGTGGCTCTGGGCGTGGTGCCGACCAAGGATGCATTCAGCGGGTTCGGCCATCCGGCCACCCTGATTGTCGCCCTCGTGCTGGTGGTATCGGCGGGGCTGGTGCGCTCTGGCGCGGTTTACCTGATAACCCGGACGATGGTGGACAGCACCCGTGCCCTTGGCGGCCATATCGCCCTGATGGGCGGGATCGCGGCAGTGCTGTCGGCCTTCATGAACAACGTTGCCGCACTGGCCCTGCTGATGCCCGTCGATATCCAGACAGCGCGTAAGGCCAAACGGGCCGTCGGCCTGTCGCTGATGCCGCTGTCATTCGCAACCATCCTTGGCGGCATGGTGACGCTGATCGGCACCCCGCCCAATATCATCATCGCGCAGATCCGGGCCGAAAGTCTGGGCGAGCCGTTCAAGATGTTTGATTTCGCCCCGGTCGGTGCCATCGTCGCGTTGGCCGGGCTGGCATTCGTCGCCTTGATCGGTTGGCGGTTGATCCCACAGCGCGACACCGCGTTTTCCAAAGGCAGTCTGGTGGACGACTACGCCGATTACCTGTCCGAACTGACGGTCCCCGCCGAAAGTGCGCAGATCGGCAAGCGCGTCCGCGACCTGTATCCCGACGCCGAAAAGGCGGATGTGGCCATCATCGGCCTGATCCGCGATGGCACGCGCCGGTTCGGCGACGCCCGCAACACCGAAATCATCGCCGGTGACACCCTGCTGATCGAGGCGACGCCCGAGGCATTGGATGAAATCCGCGCCGCGCTCAAACTGGATTTCAGCGATGTGGAACGCGAGGAACTGGTCAAGGCCGATGGCGAGGGGCTGAGCCTGATCGAAGTCGTCGTCACCGACCAGTCGCGCATCAACGGCAAGACCGCCCAGGCCATCGGGCTGGCATGGCGGCAACGCACGATCCTGATGGGTCTGTCGCGCCGGGGTCGCCAGATCAGGAACCATGTGCGCAAAGAGGTGGTGCGGGCGGGCGATATCCTGTTGCTGCTGGTGCCCAGCGCCAGTGCGCCAGACGTGACGGACTGGCTGGGCTGTCTGCCGCTGGCTGAACGCGGCCTTAAGGTCACATCGGATCGCAAGGTCTGGTTGGGCATCGGGCTGTTCGGCGCGGCGGTGGCGGCGGCGTCGTTCGGGCTGATCTATCTGCCGGTGGCACTGGGGCTGGTGGTGGTCGCCTATGTGCTGGCGGGCATCATGCCGGTGGCCGATATCTATGACCAGATCGAATGGCCCGTCGTCGTGCTGCTCGGGTCGATGATCCCGCTGGGGGCGGCGCTGGAAACCTCGGGCGGGACGCAGTTGATCGCCGGGGCGCTGGTCGGGTTGACGGCAGGCTGGCCCGCCTGGGCGATCCTGACCGTGCTGATGGTGGTGACGATGTCACTGTCGGATGTGCTGAACAACACTGCCACAACCATCGTCGCCGCCCCGGTCGGCATCCAGATGGCGCAGACGCTGGGCGTGTCGCCCGATCCGTTCCTGATGGCAGTCGCTGTCGCTGCATCCTGCGCATTCCTGACCCCGATCGGGCACAAGAACAACACGCTGATCCTTGGCCCCGGCGGTTACGGTTTTGGCGACTACTGGCGGATGGGCCTGCCGCTGGAACTGATCGTGGTGGTCGTGGCGATCCCGTCGATTCTGGTGTTCTGGCCGCTGTGATTGCATGGCTTATGCTGAAACTGCTTACGCCATGACCGGACTTGCCAAAACGCCCTGACGCCACTTAGCTTGACGCCGCGCAGCCCGAGTCCTTCCCCCTTCTGTCGGCGCGCCTTTCCCGATCCACCGAAGGGGTGGAACGCTAAAAGGGGAAACCATGCCTGACATTCTGATCCGCCACGCCGACACGATTCTGACGATGGACGACGCGGGCAGCGAACCGACCCGTGCAGATATCCTGATCCGGGGCGGGGTGATTGCCGCTGTCGGTGTCAACCTGGATGCGCCCGGAGCGACCGAGTTGAGCGCCCAAGGCTGCGTCGTCACCCCCGGCCTCGTCAACACGCACCATCACCTGTACCAGACCCTGACCCGCGCTGTGCCGGGCGGACAGGACGCGTTGCTGTTCGGCTGGTTGCAGACGCTTTACCCGATCTGGGCGCGGTTTGGCCCCGACGAGATGTTCACCTCGGCCCAGATCGGGTTGGCCGAACTGGCGCTGTCGGGATGTTCGCTGACGTCCGATCACCTGTATCTGTTCCCCAATGGATCGCGGCTGGACGACACCATCGCCGCCGCCGCCGATGTTGGGTTGAGATTTCACCCGACACGCGGCGCGATGAGCATCGGGGAAAGCGATGGCGGGTTGCCGCCCGACGCGCTGGTTGAAACCGATCGCGGGATCCTTGACGACTGCATCCGCGTCATCGACGCCCATCACGACGGGTCCGAGGGCTCGATGTGCAGGGTCGGCATCGCGCCTTGTTCGCCTTTTTCGGTCAGCCGCGATCTGATGCGCGAGGCGGCACTGCTGGCCCGTGACAAGGGCGTGATGCTGCACACCCACTTGGCCGAAAACGACGAGGATATCGCCTATTCGCTGGCCAAATTCGGCTGCCGTCCGGGGCAATATGCTGAGGATCTGGGCTGGACCGGACCCGATGTGTGGCACGCGCATTGCGTGAAGTTGGACGCGTACGAGATTGGGCTATTTGCGACATCCAGAACCGGCGTCGCACATTGCCCCAGTTCCAACTGTCGCCTTGGATCGGGGATCGCGCCGATCCGCGCCATGCGTGATGCAGGCGTGCGCGTCGGTCTGGGCGTTGACGGATCGGCCAGTAATGACGTGGGTAATCTGGTGGCCGAGGCGCGCCAAGCCATGCTGTTGCAGAGGGTCGCCAATGGTGCCGACGCGATGAGCGCACGCGAGGCCCTGTGGATCGCCACCCGTGGCGGGGCGCAGGTGCTGGGGCGCGACGACTGCGGTCTGATTGCCGTGGGAAAACGCGCCGATATCGCGATCTGGGATGTCAGCGGAATCGATTCTGCGGGCAGTTGGGACAAGGCCGCACTGTTGCTGGCGGGGCCGACCCGCGTGCGCGATCTGTTCGTCGAAGGGCGGCAGGTCGTAGCGGACGGGCAGTTGACCACGGTCGACCTGTCCCAAGCAATCTCCCGCCAGAACCTTCTCGCGCAACGACTCGCCGACTGAAAGAGTGTCGGATTCGTTTTGCACGTCCAGGTTGTATACACTGGGCAGCTATTGGCCTAAGAAGTATCACGTACAGGACATAATTTTGCCGATCTTCCGGGCCAAACGGGTGTAGGATTGTCAATATACACCTGCATCCCCCAGGAGGCACCATGATAAAAGCATTGACCGTTGTCGTCGCCCTATGCGCGACACCCTTCGCCGCCGCTGCGCTTTCCATTAACACTGTCGATCAGATGCTGAACACAGTGCGGTCAAACAATGGTGTCGCCAGCTTGCAAGCTGACCAGCGCCTGATGGCCACGGCGCAGTCACATGCGCAGGACATGGCCACAAACGGCTATTTCTCGCACATTGGCCGTAACGGATCGAACGTCATGCAACGCATACACGTGCAGGGTTACAACGCCTGCTTTGCCGCTGAAAACATTGCTTGGGGTCAACACTCGGAATCCGAGGTCATGCAGGCTTGGATCAATTCGCCGGGCCACCAGCACAACAACGTCAGTCCCCGCGCTGTCGCCTACGGTGTTGGCAATGTCGGCGACGTTTGGGTTCTGGTGTTCGGGCGGCCCTGCTAAAGCGCCTGCTTCCCCGCCACCCAGACCGCCCGGATCGCCCGGTCGTCGCCCATCATGATGGTCGGGAACAGCGCGTCCCAGATATCGCCCGCCCGCGCGGTGCGCTGGGCGATCGCTGGGGTCGATCCCAGATCGAGGATCGCGAGGTCGGCCATTGCGCCGACCCCCAGATGCCCGATTCGCCCGCCCATATGCAACGCCCGCGCCGACCCTTCGGTGGCCAGCCACATCAGGTGCGCCGGGTGCAGGGATGTGCCGCGCAGTTGCGCAATCTCATAGGCCGCCGCCATCGTGCGCAGCATCGAAAACGACGACCCGCCGCCGGTGTCGGTGGCCAGCCCTACCCGGATGCCCTGCGCCTTGATGCCCGCCATGTCGAACAGGCCTGACCCGATGAACGTGTTCGACGTCGGGCAATGCACCAGTGCCGCGCCCACCTCGGCCAGCCGTGCCCGTTCCCGGTCGTTCAGATAGATCGCGTGGCCATACAGCCCCTTTTCGCCCAGCAGGTCGGCGGATTCGTAGGTGTCGAGGTAATCGCGCGCCTGCGGATGCAGCCCCCGCACCCAATCAAGTTCGGGCAGTTGTTCGGACAGATGCGTCTGCATCAGGCAATCGGGATATTCCTGCCACAGCGCCCCCAGTGCATGCATCTGTTCGCGGGTCGAGGTCGGGGTGAACCGGGGTGTGATTGCATAACTGGCGCGACCCTGACCATGCCACTTTCGCAGCAGCGCCTTGCTGTCGTCATAGGCACTTTGCGCCGTGTCCAGCAGCCCGGCGGGCGCATTGCGGTCCATGCACGTCTTGCCCGCGACGACGGCCATGTTGCGGTGCGCTGCCGCCTCGAAAAACGCATCGACCGATCCGGGATGAATCGTGCAGAAACTGGTCAGCGTGGTGGTCCCGTGCGCCAGCGCCAGGTCCAGCGTGCGCCCCGCCACATCTTCGGCATAAGCCTTGTCGGCAAACCGCATTTCTTCGGGGAACGTGTACGTGTTCAGCCAGTCGATCAGTTGTTTGCCCCAACTCGCGATCATCCCGGTCTGCGGATAATGCATGTGGGCATCGACGAAACCGGCCGAAATCAAGGCGTCACCATAGTCTGTGACCGGCACCTGTGGATGCGCGGCCCGCAACCTGTCAGCCCCGCCCACGGCCGCAATCCGACCGTCGGCGACCAGCACGGCCCCGCGACTGTCGTGCTGCGTCACATCCTGCCAGTCGGTCAGGAACGGGTCGCCAGAAAACCCGAGGGTCTGGCCAATGATAAGGTGTATCGTCATGGTCGCGACCTTAACAGGTCATTTGTGCAGGTAAATCGGGGTTTTGGCGGTGCAGTTTCGTGCTAATCTTGGAAATTGAACAAAGGAGGCCGCGATGTCCAAGGTCGAAATCCAGAACGTCCTGCAACCCGGCAAGACCTACCGGGTCGACACTGCCAAATTCAACGCGATGAGGGAAGCGGTGCTGCTGGCCCTGCCCGAGGGCACACCGGGTCTGACGGTCGCCGAGCTGCGTGCGGCCCTTGATCCGCACCTGTCGCAGGCACATTTCCCCGGTGGAGAAAAAGCCGGCTGGTGGCTGAAAGCCGTGCAGCTTGACCAAGAGGCCAAGGGCGTCATTGCGCGCACGGACAGTAAACCTCTGCGGTTCCACCGAACCCAGGCCACCTCTGCCTGAATGGCCACACTTTCCCCGGTTGTGACCTGCCGGGGTTGGTCTATGGTGCGCCAAATTCGGCAGCGGAGGGCAGCATGGACGTCGAGCTTGACCTGATCGCACCCGACGCCGACGATGAAGAAGCCTTCGGCATCACCGACCGGTTGGTGGCCGAAGTGCTGGCAGCAGTCGAAGCACAGGATGCGCCCACCGTCGAAACCCTGCTCGACCCGCTGCACCCCGCCGACATCGCCCACCTGATCGAACTGATCGACAACCGCGACCGCCGTGCCCTGCTGCTGTTGTGGAAGGGCGGGATGGACGGCGACATCCTGTCCGAACTCGACGACGGCCTGCGCGACGAAATCATCCAAAGCCTGGCCCCCGCCGAACTGGCCGAGGCGGTGCGCGACCTCGAATCCGACGACGTGGTCGATCTGGTCGAATATCTGGACGACGAACAGCAAGAGGCGGTGCTGGATGCCCTTGCCGCCCCCGAACGGGCCGCCGTGGAAAAGGCGCTGGCCTATCCCGAAGAATCCGCCGGGCGCCACATGCAGATCGAGATCGTGCGCGCCCCCGAACATTGGAGCGTGGGCGAGACGATTGATTATCTGCGATCCGACGTCGATCTGCCCGACCAGTTCTATCACATCATCCTTGTCGATCCGCGCCTGAAGGCAGTCGGTTACGTTACCCTTGGGCGGCTGTTGTCATCCAAACGGGCCATCAAATTGCGCGATATTGCCGAGGACAGTTTTCGCACTTTTGCGGTCGATCAACCGGCGTCCGAAGTTGCCTATGCCTTCAACCACTACCACCTGATTTCCGCGCCCGTGGTTGACGCCGATGACCGGCTGGTCGGGGTCATCACGATCGACGATGCGATGACCCTGCTGGACGAA
>JBBSBK010000021.1:0-42837 GCA_038251315.1 Rhodobacterales bacterium
ATATGACGACCGCGCCGCAGGGTGCCGCGCCCCTTGCCCATTTCAGGTCGCTCGGAAACTTGATCGTCGCCAATACCGCGCAGGTTCTGCTGCGGATCGTCTTTATCGCGCATTCTGCGACCGTCATGGCGGACGCGACCTTGCGCACATTCTACCGGCTGTATCTCAGTCGCAGGAACCTGCTGGAATGGGAGGCGTCCGGTTCATCCCGGCGGATCGCGCGCACTTCGCCGTTCGCCTATTGGCCGTCGATGCGCTGGTCGGTCGCCATCAGTATTGCGGCGTTTGCGGCGACACTGGCGGTTGACGGCGCATGGCCGGTCGCGGCGGTCTTTGCCGCACTCTGGACCGTGGCGCCGTTCGTCGCCTGGTGGGTCAGCCGCTCAGCCGAGACCGAGGATCAGCTTGTCGTTTCGCCTGCCGACCGGACGGCGCTGCGCCGCATAGCCCGCCGCACCTGGTCGTATTTCGAAACCTTCGTGACTGAAGAGCACAACTGGCTGCCGCCCGATAACTATCAGGAGATACCGATCCCGGCGGTCGCCGCGCGCACCTCGCCCACCAATATCGGGCTCTACCTGCTGTCGGTCGTCGCAGCCCGCGATTTCGGTTGGATCGGGCTTAACGAGACTGTCACCCGACTCGAGCGGACTGTCGCGGCGATGGGCCGCCTCGAACAGCACAACGGGCATTTCTACAACTGGTACAATACCCGTCGCGCGGTGCCGCTCGACCCACGGTACGTCTCGACGGTGGACAGCGGCAATCTGGCGGGCCACCTGATTGCGGTGTCTGCCGCCTGTACCGGTTGGGCCGCGGATCATGTCAGCCACGTAACGGCCGAGTTCGACGGTCTGAGCGATGTCGCCGGCATACTTGGCGAGTGCGTCGACGCCATCCCCGATGACCGCAGGGCGATGCGCCCGCTGCGGCATCGGCTGTCTGAAAGGATCGCAGATTTTCAGCGCGTTCTCGACACGCTCATCGCAGAGCCTGCGCTGGCGTCCGTCCGGATCATCGGACTGTCGGTCATCGCTGCGGACATCAGGCCGCTTGTCGACGACTACCATGCCGACATCGGGTCCGCCGCGACGCAGGCGGCTGTCGATTGGTCTCTGGCGCTGGTGCGGGCCTGCGAAGCATGGATGGCGGATACCGGCATGTCACGCCTCGCGCGTCAGAATCTAAGCGACCGTTTGGCTTCCGTCGCCCAACAAACCCGCGAGATAGCCTTCAAGATGGACTTCGCTTTCCTGCTGCGCCGCGACCGTATGCTGCTGTCCATCGGCTTCCGCATCGACGATGGCAGGCTGGACGATTCCTTTTACGACTTGTTGGCCTCAGAGGCGCGTCTGGCCAGCTTCTTCGGAATAGCAAAGAGCGATCTGCCGACCGAGCACTGGTTCCGTCTGGGTCGCCCCATCGTGCCGGTCGGTGCCCGCGGATCGTTGATGTCGTGGTCGGGGTCAATGTTCGAATACCTGATGCCGACCCTCGTGATGCAAGAGCAGCAAGGCGGCATCCTGCATCAGAGCAACCAGTTGTCGGTGCGCCGCCAGATTTCCCACGGGCGCGGCCGCGGGATGCCGTGGGGCGTGTCGGAAAGTGCCTACAACGCGCGCGACCCGGAAATGACCTATCAGTACATGACCTTCGGTGTGCCCTCGCTGGGGATGAAGCGAGGGCTTGCCAGTCAGGCTGTCGTGGCGCCCTATGCCACGATCCTCGCCAGCCAGTTTCAGCCCGCCGCCGCCGTTGCCAACCTCGCCCGGCTGCGGCGGATGGGCGCGCTGGGCCAATACGGTTTCTATGATGCGGTGGATTTCACCCCTGCCCGCGTGCCCGAAGATCAGGACCATGTGCTGGTCCGCAATTTCATGGCGCATCACCACGGCATGTCGATCGCCGCCGTATCCAATGTCGTCCATCAGGGTCGTCTGCGCGAGCGGTTCCATTCCGACCCGGTCATCGAGGCGGCCGAGCTTTTGCTGCAGGAGCGGGCTCCGCGCGCCGTCCCCCGCAAGATCGCCCGGCTGGATGCCGAGCCGGTTCGGGGTCGGTCCGAACTTTCGGCGCCCGAAAGCGTGGTGATCGCCGAACCAGCCGACAGGCCGCACGCGGCGGCGCTGCTATCGAACGGTCATTATTCGCTGTTACTGTCATCGCGCGGGTCGGGTCGGGCGTCATGGAACGGGCAATCCGTCACCCGGTGGCGGCCGGATTGCGTCGAGCCCGGGGCAGGCCCGTTCCTGTTCCTGCGCGACACCGCCACCGGCGACTGGTGGTCGGCGACGGCCGAGCCGCGGCGGACTTTGGGCGATGAGACGCACACGGTCACATCGGACAGCAAGGTCGAATATCACAAGCGTCACGGGTCGCTCCGCTCACGCATCGACGTGATCGTCGCCAGCGACCGCGACGCCGAAGGGCGGCGACTGACCTTGACCAATTCCGGAACCCGCGACCGCCTCGTGGAGGTCACGTCCTACTCGGAGCCGGTGATCGGGCCGGCGGGCGCAGATTTCGCGCATCCGGCCTTCTCGCGCATGTTCGTGCATACCGAGATCGCACCCGACGGCTGCGTCATCCACGCCCGGCGCAATCCGCGCCGTCCAGACGAGCCCGCGATGCGGGTAGCGCACATGGTCGTCGATTGCGGCGGAGGCGTCGGAACCACCGAGGCAGAGACCGACCGACGCCGGTTCATCGGGCGCGGCCGGACCCTGGGCGAGGCAGCGGCCTTCGACGCGCGCACGATGCTTGGCGGCACCGACGGGTATACGCTCGATCCGGTGTTTGCGCTGCGTCGAACCCTGCTGGTGCCGGCCGGCGGCAAGGCCCACCTGATCTTCTGGACGATCGCCGCGCCAAGCCGGGCCGAGATCGATGAGTCCGTCGCCCATTTCGCCCACGAGCAGAGCTTCGCGAACGAAGCGATGCAGGCCTGGACACGCTCGCAGATTCAACTGCGGCATACGGGCAGCGACCTGTCCGAGGCGGCGCTGTTCAACCGGCTGGCGTCCTATCTGGTTTGGCATGCCCCGTCCCTGCGGGCAAAGACTGATGTCGGTGAACCGGCCCCCCAGTCAGCGCTGTGGCCGATGGGTATCTCGGGCGATCATCCGATCATGGTCCTGCGGATTGATGATCTGGCCGACATCGCCATCGCGCAAAAGGCTTTGCGGGCGCAAGGCTATATGCACGGTCGCGGGCTGACGACCGACCTGGTGATCGTCAACGAACGATCTGTATCCTATGTCCAGGATCTTCAGTCAGCGCTTGACGGCATCGCCGGCAACATGCGGTTACGCAGCCATGTGCCGGGATCGAGCGACCACATTTTCACCTTGCGCCGCGATACGCTGCCGGACGTATCGTACGAGGCTCTCATGGCCGCCGCGCGGATCGTCCTGCATGCACGCAACGGATCGTTCCGCACCCAGATCGACCGGGCCGAGGCGCTGGCGGACCTGCGGGGACAGGCAACCGTCGCAGTTCCGGCCCCGATTGCGCGCCGTTCGATGCTGACTGCGCCGGGTGCAAGCGGCCACGGCGATACCCGCGATGACCCGCCTGCCGACCTTCTGTTCTGGAACGGGTATGGCGGATTCACCCGGGACGGCCGTGACTACGTCGTCCGGCTGCGCACCGGCGAGGCCACGCCGCATCCATGGATCAACGTCATCGGCAACGGCGATTTCGGGTTTCACGTCTCGGCCGAGGGCGCCGGCTTTACCTGGAGCCGCAACTCCCGCGATCACCACCTGACGCCTTGGAGCAACGATCCGGTGACGAACCGGCCCGGCGAGACGATCCATCTTGCCGATCGCGACAGCGGCGAAGTGTTCACGCCCTTTGCCGCGCTTTCGACCCGCCCGAAAGCCCGGTTCGAGATCGCGCACGGCGCGGGTGTGTCCCGTTTCACCTGCACCGATGCGGACCTGACCATCGAGGCCACGCAAATCGTCGATCCCGCCGATCCGGTCAAGATCACCCGCATTACCATCACCAATGCGGGGACGGCGCTGCGGCGACTGCGGCTTTATGGCTATTGTGAATGGGTCATGGGCAACGACCGTGTCAAGACAGCACCGATGTTGCGAACATATGAGGCGCACGGTGTCCTGATGGCCGAAAATCCGTTCTCGACCCAGTTCGCCGGCCGGACAGCTTTCTTCGCCACGGACGCACCAGTGTCGTCGTTCACCGTGGACCGGGGCGCTTTTCTGGGCAGCGGATCGGTCTTTCTTCCCGAGGCTGTGGCGGGCGGGCACACACTGTCGGGTGCCGCCACGGCGCACGGCGACCCCTGCGCGGCACTGGCGGTGAATATGAACGTCGCGCCGGGTGAAGTACGTACAGTTAACCTATTTCTCGGTGACGCTGCGGGTCGGGATGTGGCAATGGCGCTGGTGAACCGGCATCGGTCCGCCGAAAGCGGGGCCGCAATTGCGGCGACCGCGCACCGCTGGGACGATTTCCTGAACATCCTTCAGGTCACGACGCCCGACCCTGCGTTCGACATCATGGTCAACCGCTGGCTGCCTTATCAGACGCTGGCCTGCCGCATTCAGGCGCGGTCTGCTTTCTATCAGGCCAGCGGCGCCTTTGGTTTCCGCGACCAGCTTCAGGATACGCTATCGCTGCTGCTGCACGATCCGTCACTCGCCCGCGCCCAGATCCTGAACGCGACGGGCCGGCAGTTTCCTGAGGGCGATGTGCAGCACTGGTGGCTGCCCGAAACCGGCGCGGGTGTGCGCACGATCATTTCGGACGACGTCGTCTGGCTGACATACGCGATCACGCAATACATCGACGCCACCGGCGACACGGGCATCCTCGACGAGGCGCTGGCGTTCCTGACCGGGCCGCAACTGGACCCCGGCGAGCACGACCGATTTTTCGAGCCCGAAACCTCGGACGAGACGGCGAGCGTGTACGAGCACGCGGCCCGCGCCCTCGATCTGGCCATCGACCGGACCGGCGCGCGTGGTCTGGCGCTGATCCTTGGCGGTGACTGGAACGACGGGATGAATCGCGTCGGCGAACAGGGCCGGGGCGAGAGCATCTGGCTAAGCTGGTTCCTCGCGCATGCCCTGAACGTCTTTGCGCCGACGGCCCAAGCGCGGGGCGACGATGTGCGGGCGGTCCGCTGGGGCGAGCATCTGGGAAAGCTGAAGGAGGCTTTGGAATCTGCCGGATGGGACGGCAGCCACTACCGACGCGGCTACTACGACGACGGCACCCCCCTGGGGTCATTGCAAAGCGACGAGTGCCGGATCGACTCCATCGCCCAGTCGTGGAGCGTGATGTCCGGCCAGGGCGACCCGGATCGGCAGAACGGGGTGATGGATCAGGTCCTGGAGCGATTGGTCGACCGCGATGCAAAGATCGTCCGGCTGTTCACGCCGCCATTTGCAGCCACGATGCAGGAGCCGGGCTACATCAAGGGTTATCCGCCCGGTGTTCGCGAAAATGGCGGGCAATACACCCATGCGGCGACCTGGACCGTCTATGCCCTCGCCCTGCTGGGGCGCGGCGACGACGCGAAGGCGTGTTTCGACATGCTCAACCCGATCAACCACGCCTTGACGCGCGCAGCGGCTGACCGCTACCGGGTCGAGCCCTACGTCGTCGCCGCTGACGTATATGGTGCCGACGACAAGGCTGGGCGCGGCGGCTGGACCTGGTACACCGGCTCGAGCGGCTGGTTGTATCGCGCGGCGGTCGAGGCTATCCTCGGCATCCGCCGGCGCGGCGACCGGCTGTTCGTCACGCCCGCACTCCCCTCGGATTGGCCCGGGTACGCGGCGACGCTGACGCTCGACGGCAAGACCACCCGCATCGCGGTGACAGGCGACGCGATCACGGTCAATGGCCAGGCATATGACCCCGACAAGGGCGTGGCGATATGAATGGATCATTGCGCCACCCTCGTTGGATCCGCCCCGACGGCCCGACGGCCAACCAGGCCCGCATACCTTGCCCGCAGGACAACTTGCCGACTTTCTCTGAAAGACCAAACCATGACCACCAAGTTCGCATGTGACCTCGGCTGCTCCCCGTGTCCGTTCATCCATACTTGGGCGCTTGGCATCGGCAGCGGTCGCGCGACGCGTGTCCTGCGCGCGGACTGGCAGAAGGACATCGACCGCTGTGCGCAAGTGAGCGATCTTAAGAAGGCCTCGGAACCGGTCTGGCAATCACTGGAAACGCAAGTGAGAGACGGCAAACTGCATTTCAAGGTCACGCTGCACCCCCGGTCGGTCAGGGCGATCGAACTGCAGCGGTCCGGTTCGCTGCAATGACGCTGAACGACCTTCCGGACGAGGCCCTGCTGGACAAGCTTCAGCACGCCGCATTCGGTTGGTTTCTGGAGACCGTGAACCCCGAAAACGGATTGGTGCCCGACAATTCGGACGACGGCGCTCCGGTCAGCATCGCCGTTGTCGGCTTTGCACTATCTTGCTGGCCGGTGGGCGTGGCGCGCGGATGGACGGGCCGCGAACGGGCACGCGCGCTGACGCTCGCGACGCTGCGGTTCTTTGCCGCCGCCGAACAGGGCGGCGACGAAACTGGTACCGGGCATCAGGGATTCTTCTATCACTTTCTGGACATTGAACGTGGGCGGCGTGTCTGGAACTGCGAGCTGTCACTGATCGACACCGCCCTGCTGCTGGCCGGGTGCGAGGTTGCCGCATGCTATTTCGACGAACCAACCCACGACGAGGCAGAAATCCGCATGTTGGCAAGGTCCCTGATCGCGGCGGTCAACTGGACCTGGGCGTTGGACGGCGGCGGCACGCTGTCGCACGGCTGGCACCCCGCGACGGGGTTCATTCGCTACGGCTGGGAGGGATACTCGGAGGCGCTGATCCTCTACGTTCTGGCCGCCGCGTCCACATCACATCCGACCCCGCCGGACAGCTACTGCGCCTGGCGACGTACCTATCAATGGGAACGGATTTACAAACACGATGTCCTTTATGCCGGTCCCCTATTCATCCACGCCTTCTCCCATGTCTGGCTCGATTTTCGCGGGATCGGGGATGCGTTCAACCGCGAAAAGGGTGTATCGTATTTCGAAAACTCCTGCCGGACCGTGCAAATTCAGCGCGATTACGCCCGGCTGAACCCACGCGGGTTTCAGGGCTACGATGCCGACTGCTGGGGACTGACCGCCTGCGACGGGCCGGTCGGGCCGATGACGACGCCGGACGACCTCGGGCGGCAGTTCCTGGGCTATAACGCGCGGGGCGCACCCTACGGGCCTGACGACGGGACACTTGCCGGGTGGGCGCCGGCGGCGGCGCTGCCCTTTGCCCCGGCAGACTCCATGGCGGCGCTGCGGACGATGATCGGCCGATATCCCGGCATGATGCGCGACGACAGGTTCCTCGGCTCGTTCAATCCCAGCATCCCCGGTTCCGGACCCGAAGGCTGGGTCTCGCCACGCATTTACGGACTCGATCAGGGGCTTCTGGTTCTGATGATCGAGAACCATCGTAGCGGCATGATCTGGGATTTGATGCGCTGCTCGAACATATGTCGCCGGGGGCTGAGACAGGCGGGTTTCAAGGGAGGCTGGCTCGATGGAAAGTAGAGATTCCGGGGCGGGCGCCCTCGGCTACGACACCACGGACCCCCGACGCGAACGCACGCAAAACCTGTCTCCCCCCGACTGGCAGAACCCTGCCCCTGCCGGCATCTACAATCTGGTGGTGATCGGCGCAGGCCCCGCCGGTCTGACGGCGGCGCGCCTTGCGGCAGGCCTCGGAGCCCGCGTCGCATTGGTCGAGGCTGCGGCCATCGGTGGAGATTGCACCAACGTCGGTTGTGTCCCCTCTAAGGCGATCATCCGCAGCGGACGCCTTTATGCAGAGATCGCCCGCGCCCGGCACTTCGGCGTTGCTGCGAGAGGGTCGATCACCGATCCCGCCATGGCACTTGCGCGGGTCCGCAAGGTACAGGCGCGGATCAGCCGTGCCGAGGCGGCAGCCGTCTTGCAAGACGAAGGGATCGACCTCTTTTTCGGCAAAGCCGGCTTTGCCGGCCGCCGGTCCCTGCGGGTCGGCGACCAAACACTACATTTCGCCCGCGCCATCGTGGCGACGGGGGGCATCCTGCGCCTGCCCGACGTGCGGGGGCTGGAGGAGGTCGGCTATGTCACGGTCGAGACATTGTTCGACCGCGATACTCTGCCGGACAGCATGATGGTGATCGGCGGCGGTCCCCTGGGCACCGAAATGGCACAGGCGCTGTGCCGTCTGGGGATCAGAGTCGTGCTCGTCCATGACGAGCCGAAATTCCTGCCGCGCGAGGAGCGTGATGCGGCACAGTTGCTGTCGGAACAGCTGGCCCGCGACGGCGTCGAAATCCACCTCAACACCACCGCAGTCAGCGCCCGCACTACGCCGCTGGGCAAAGAGATAACGCTCGAGACCGGGGGTAATGTCTTCAGGATGACCGTGGACGAGGTCCTGACGGGGGTGGGCCGGATACCCCGGATCGCGGGCCTCGACCTCGACCGGGCGGGCATCTCTGCTGATCCTGAAAACGGCATCGCCGTAAACGATTTCATGGCGACCACCAACCGCCGCGTCTATGCTGCGGGAGACGTTTGCGGTCAGTACATGTTCGCCCATGTCGCCGAAGCGGCGGCGCGTCTGGCGGTTCGCAACGCGCTGTTCTTCGGTCGCAGGCGGTTCAGTCGCCTGACGATTCCGTGGTGCACATTTACCGACCCCGAGATCGCGCATGTCGGCCTTTATGCCGACCAGGCGTTCGACAAAGGCATTGCGATCAAGACTTACACCATCCTCATGCACGAGGTCGACCGCGCCATCGCGGACGGCGAAGAGACCGGTTTCGTCAAGATCCACGTGCGCCAGGGAACCGACCGCATCGTGGGGGCCACGATCGTCGCGCGCCATGCCGGCGAGATGCTGGCCGAGATCACGCTGGCGATGGAGCGTCGGACGGGCCTGCGCGCTCTGTCGGACGTGATTCACACCTACCCGACGCAAAGCGCGGCCATCAAGGCCGCAGCGGACGCCTGCGTCGCCGACCGGTTGACCCCACGCTGGCGCAGGTTCTCCAGCTGGTGGATGTCGGCCCTGCGCCGCGTCGGATAGAATAAGCACGTTAGCTTTACAGACGATTTCAAACGGGATTCAGTGGCACAGCGTGGTTGAACCGATGGCGTTTCGATGACTCACGCCCTTCAATCCAAACAAACGGCCTTTTCCTCGGGCCTCGGCGCGTTGCTGATGAAGTTCATCGTCCATCCGGTGCTGCGCCGGTTCGGATTTCGCCGGGTGCTTGTCGTCAACGCGGTTCTGTCGAGCGCTTTTATCTTTGCCCCTGACACTTTCACCGCACAGACGCCCTACCTCTGGACGGTGGCGCTACTGTTTCTGGGTGGCATCTGCTGGTCTCTGCAATTCACTTCGATCAACGCAATGTCCTTTCCCGAGGTCGATGATACGCGGATGAGCAGTGCCTCGAGCTTTGACGCTGTGCTGCAGCAACTGTCGGGGTCGATCGGGAACACCATCGCGGAATTCGGGCTGCGGGCGATGCAGATGATCCTGGGCGGGCCCGAAATCGACGTCAGTTACTTTCCTGTGGCCAACGACACGTAATCACGGCTGCGTCATGGGCCGTGACCGCGTCGGGTGTAGCCCCTATATTGGGAGGAATATGATCAGGAAGGACAACATCATGGCACAGGAACGCGCGATTCTCGCAGGCGGCTGCTTTTGGGGGATGCAGGATCTGATACGGCGGATGCCGGGGGTGATCCGCACCCGTGTCGGCTATACCGGGGGCGAAGTGGCCAATGCAACCTATCGCAACCACGGCAACCATGCTGAAGCGATCGAGATCGTTTATGATCCGGCGCTGACCAGCTATCGCGCCCTGCTGGAATTCTTTTTTCAAATTCACGATCCGACGACGCCGGACCGGCAAGGCAACGATCGTGGTCCGTCCTATCGGTCGGCCATCTACTATATCGACGACGCGCAGAAGCAGGTAGCCGAAGACACGATGGCCGATGTCGATGCCTCGGGCCTCTGGCCTGGGAAAGTTGTCACCGCGCTTGAACCGGTCGGTGAGTTCTGGGCGGCCGAGCCGGAGCATCAGGATTACCTCGAACGGATCCCGAATGGCTATACGTGCCATTTCGTGCGCCCCGGTTGGAAGCTGCCGCGCCGCGACGCTGCCGAGTAGTCGCCCGATTTACAACCCGCATGGCCTGCCCTAAACCGCAGGCCATGCGCGCGCTTGCCCCGATCCCGTCATGACGATCCGCCTTTTGCTCGAGGCCCGCGGCAAACATCGCGTCGAATTCACCCGGCGGATGGTGGAACTCTCGGGCGGCGAGGTCGACCTGAACCTGCACATGGGGCATGGCGATGCCGATTTCCACGCGCCGTCGCTGGCCAAAATGGACCTGCATCGTGGCCGGGCCGGGCATTTCATGGCAGGGCAGCGGCAATCCGGCGCGAACTTTCCGCTGATCGCTTCGCAGGATTTCGGCGACGGGATCGAGACGGTCATCGACCAGATGCAGCGGTTTTCGCCCGATTACCGTTATCGCGGCCATAACCTGCGGAACCTGCAGGATTATCTGGACTATTTTCACATCCTGTCCGACGTCATGGCGCAGCGGATGCTGACCGCCCGGATTACCCACGCGGTGTTCTGGACGGTGCCGCATCTGGGCTATGACACGTTGCTGTATCAGGTCGCGCAGGCGTTGGGGATCAAGACGCTGATCCTGTCGCAGACCCTGTTTGATCGGCAATTCTGGTCGATGGCCAACGTGATGGACTATGGCCTGTTCGACCCGTCGCGCAGCACCGCGCCACCGTTTCACTTTGACAAGGGGTCGGTTGCCGATCTCTATTACATGCAGGACGCCTGGCAAAAGCCTGGAAAGACAGGAAAACTGTCGGCGCGTGCCGTCGGCCAGATGTTGCTGCATTTTCTGCGCCACGACCCATTGAAACTGGCCAATCCGACCTATGTCGGCGGCGTTCTGAGGCGGATGCGGCATATCTACGAGGCGATGCCTGACTGGCGCGACCCGTTTGCGCGGTTCTTTCACACCAACGAGTTGGCCTATTTCGAACATCTGATCGGGTTCGAGGATCAGCAGATCGATCTGGCACAGAAATATATCTACGTGCCACTTCACAACCAGCCGGAAATGTCGACCTCGGCGCTAGGAGGCATTTACCGTGATCAGGTCTTGCTGATCGAAACGCTGGCGCGGCAACTGCCCGTCGGTTGGCGGATCTTCGTCAAGGAAAACCCGCGTCAGGGGTCGTTCGCGCGCGGGCCGCTGTTCTTTCATCGGCTGACGCGAATCCCCTCGGTCACCCTGATGCCATCGAACGCCAACACCTTTGCCCTCAGCGCCAATGCGCAATTCGTCGCTACCGTCACCGGAACAGCGGGGTGGGAGGCGATCCGGCAGGGCCGTCCCGCCTTGGTGTTTGGTGCGGCGTTCTACCAGTCGTTGCCCGGGATCGTGCGTTACCGCAAGGGCTTGGATTTTGCTGCCGTGGCGGCGACGCAGATCGACCACGATGCCTTGGAACGCGCTACCGGGGCGATGTTCGGTCAAGGCCACGACGGGATCATCGAAGAGGTCTATTTCAAAAAGGTGCCGGGGTTCGACTATGCCGCGAACCTTGAAAAAGTCGCCCGCACCACGTTGGATGTGTTGCAAGGCAATGCCGCGCTGTCGTTCTACGATCCTGATGGCGGCAGCGAGACGATTTAAGGCGGTTCGGTTTCGATCTGTTGAAAACGATGAAACCCTGAACCGTGTCAGCCCTTGAACCCCTGCGCCACGACGAACTTTTCGGAACTGTCGGCGCGGGACGACGCGGGTTTGACGTTTGCGACGGTCGCAAACCGCTGTTTCAGTAATGCCTGAAGGCTCCCCTCGGCCCCGCCCGCCAGCACTTTGGCGACGAAAACCCCGCCCGGTGTCAGCACATCGAACGCAAACTCGGCCGCCGCCTCGCAGAGTGCAATGATCCGCAGGTGGTCGGTCTGCTTGTGGCCGCTGCTGGACGCCGCCATGTCGGACAAAACGACATCGGCAGGGCCACCCAGCCATGTCTTGACCTGTTCATCCGCCCCTTCGGCCAGAAAATCGAGGACATGCAGGTCTGCCCCGGCGATCGGTTCGACCGCTTGCAGGTCGATGCCGAGGATCATGCCGCGCGCCTTGCCCGACCTTTCCCCCAGCGCGTTGATCCGGGGCACCGCGACCTGACACCAGCCGCCGGGCGCACAACCCAGATCAACGACTCGCTTACCGGGCAGCAGGAACCGGTATTTGTCATCCAGTTCCAGTATCTTGAACGCAGCACGCCCGCGATAGCCTTCGGCCTTGGCACGCTTGACATAGGGATCATTCAACTGCCGTTGCAGCCAACGGGTCGACGACCCGGTGCGCCCGCGCGCCGTCTTGACCTTGACGGTCAGGTCACGCTGACCACGGCCACTGGTGTTTTTCGTCGGTGGTTTGGCCATGATCCCCTCGGCCTAATACGGCGCATCCTCAAGCACCCCATGCGCCGACATCTGTGCGTAAAGCAACCCCTCGCGCAGGCCACGGTCGGCAACCGACAGTCGGTCGGTGGGCCAAAGCCGCATCAGAGCCTGCAAAATTGCCGCCCCCGACATGATCAGCGCCTGACGGTCGCGACCGATCCGGGGATCGTTGCGTCGTCCGGTCGGGCCAAGAGTCAGATATTCGCGGATCACTGCGTCGATCTGGTCGGTGGTCATGCGCAACCCGTCCACCTTGGTGCGGTCATAGCGGCGCAGGCCCAGATAACTGGCGGCGACCGTGGTGACGGTGCCGCTGGTGCCGATGATCTGGAACCCCTCACGCGCCTGTTCGGCGGCGTAGGGCGAGAAATTAGCCAGGCTTTCTTCGAAGAACCAACTCATCAGGGCGAACCTTGCGGCGTCGTCCTCGACGTCCGAAAAATGGTCGCGCAGGGTTGCGACACCCAGCGGGACCGATATCCAGTCAACGACCCGGGCGGCGGGAAACGGCCCCGGCGTTTGGGTGAACCCGCGATGCAGGCGCATGATTGCGCGGGGGCGCTCACGTGCTTCGACCTTGGTGAGGTCAATCCAGACCAGCTCGGTGGAACCGCCGCCAATATCGACGACCAGCAACTGTTCGGTCTTGACGCTGACCAAAGGGGCGCAGGAAATGACCGCCAGACGCGCCTCTTCCTCGGGCTGGATGATTTCGAGCGACAGGCCGGTTTCGCGTTTGACCTGGGCGATGAACTGCGCCCCGTTGCGGGCCCGCCGACAGGCCTCGGTCGCGACAAGGCGCATGTGCTTGACGTTGTGACGGGCCAGTTTCTGCTTGCAGACACGCATCGCTGCAATCGTCCGGTTCATCGACGCGCGGCTAAGTTTTCCTGTACTTTCAAGGCCCTGCCCCAGTTGCACCGACTTCGAAAAACTGTCGACGACGTGAAACTGGCTGCCCTTGGGCTGAGCAATCAGCATCCGGCAACTGTTCGTTCCCAGATCCAGCGCGGCATACAGCGTGCCGGGATCGGGTGGTTCAGGCGCGGGGCTTTCGACCGCTTTGGGAAACGCGCCCGCACCATCGGGACGCTTGGGCGTCATCACACACGCCCTCCAATTTCGAGTTGCAATCAACCTAGGCCCGCATGACCCATCACGCAAGTCCGCAGATCATGACTGTCGCGCGGAAAATCGTGCCGCACTGTGGATCGCGCCGCGCCGTTCTGCTAGGTCGCCAAAAGCGGCCACCATGTCGAAAACCGACACCGGATGGCGCTTCGCGCCGCGTAGAACCGCGTCAACAACACGCAAGGGAATCGGACATGCCCGACGTCACCATCGTTTACTGGCGCGATATCCCGGCGCAGATCATCGTCGGCAAGGGCCGGCGCGGGCACAAGATTCAATTGCCCGAACGTTTCGAACAGGCCATAGACCGGGCAGCGATGAAAACCGGGGCCGCTGGCACCGACGATTATCTGGCCGAATGGCGTAAAGCGCCGCCCTACCCCGTCGACGGCCCCGACGACGAAACTGTCGCTGTGGCCGAGGCCGCACGGATTGACTCCGAGTACGACCAGACCCGCATCAAGGCCCTGATTGCCAATGACGGCTGGAATTGACTGAAGCCCCGTCCCGTTTTCCCGCATCCCGTTTCAAGGAGGTTGTCGTGTCCCTGCTCCCCTTCCTGCGTAGAAAAGAAGTGTTCGCCGACGACGCCGTCAATCCGGATATCGAGGCGTTCCTGCGCGGCTATTCGATCGAGGTAATGCCGCGAACGGCCGAAAAGGTGGATAGTTTCCGCGAAATTCTTCCGGTCGGCACACGCGTTTACGTCGCCCATATCGACGGCACGCCAATCGACGACATGGTCGCCACCGCCAAGCGGATCGCGGCCGAGGGGTTCAAACCCATGCCGCATTTTCCGGCCCGGATCATCAAGGACAAAGCGATGCTGGCCGACTGGATCGCGCGGTATGCGGGCGAGGCGGGCGTCGATCAGGCGTTGCTGCTGGCGGGCGGTGTCAGCACCCCGCACGGCGATTTCGACAGTTCGATCCAGATGATGGAAACCGGGCTGTTCGACAAGGCGGGTTTCAAACGCCTGCACGTCGCAGGCCACCCCGAAGGCAACAAGGACATCGACCCCGACGGGTCGGACCGCGCCGTGATGGACGCCCTGCGCTGGAAACAGAAATTCAACGACACGACCGATGCCGACATGGCGCTGGCCACCCAGTTCTGTTTCGAGGCGGGGCCGATCATCGCATGGGCTGACGCCCTGCGCGATGCCGGGATCACCCTGCCCATCCACATCGGCATCGCTGGCCCCGCCAAACTGCAGACGATGATCAAGTTCGCCATCGCCTGCGGCGTCGGCCCGTCACTGCGCGTGCTGCAAAAGCGGGCGATGGACGTGACTAAACTGCTTCTGCCCTACGAGCCGACCGAGGTGGTCGCGGCCCTTGCCGCCCACGCCGCCAAAACCCCCGATTTCAACATTACTCAGGTGCATTTCTTCCCGCTGGGCGGGATCAAGACCAATGCGACCTGGGTGACAGATCACGGCGGCGCCGCTGGCGTGCCCGCCGCCAACGCTTAAGGAAAACATATGACCCGCACGATCGTCGAATCCAAAACCAGAACCACCATCATCGGGTTCGACCAGCCCTTTTGCGTGATCGGAGAGCGGATCAACCCCACCGGGCGCAAGAAACTCGCCGCCGAAATGGAAGCCGGGGATTTCTCGACGGTCGAGGCCGATGCCATTGCCCAGGTCGCCGCCGGCGCGGGCGTGCTTGACGTGAACTCGGGCGCTGTGTTCACCAACAAGATGGCGACCGATCCGCGCTATGCCGACAACAACTTTGTCGAACCGCCGCTGATGCGCGAACTTATCCTGCGGATTCAGGCCATCGTCGATGTGCCTCTGTGCATCGACTCGTCGGTTCCGGGTGCTTTGGAGGCCGGGCTTGCCGCCTGCGAGGGCCGACCGCTGCTGAACTCGGTCACCGGCGAGGAAGAGCGGATGGAACTCGTCCTGCCGCTGGTCAAGAAATACAACGTGCCCGTTGTGGCAATTTCCAACGACGACACCGGGATTTCCGAAGACCCCGAAGTCCGCTTCGCCGTCGCCAAAAAGATCGTCGAACGCGCTGCCGATTTCGGCATCCCCGCGCATGACATCGTGGTCGACCCACTTGTCATGCCGATTGGCGCGATGGGCACGGCTGGCTTGCAGGTGTTCACGCTGGTGCGCCGTCTGCGCGAAGAACTGGGGGTCAACACGACCTGCGGCGCGTCCAACATCTCGTTCGGCCTGCCCAACCGGCACGGCATCAACAACGCATTCCTGCCGATGGCGATGGTCGCGGGCATGACCAGCGCGATCATGAATCCCATTGCCCTGCCGGTGAAACAGGCCGACATCGCCGCCAAAAAGGCCGAGGTCGCAGCGAGCGGGATCGTCCTGCCGCCTGACATGGACGACGAAACCTTTTGCGTGCTGTTTGGTCTCGGGTCGACCAAACCGCGCGCGGGCAAGGAAATGGAGGCGATCCGTGCCGCCAACTTTTTGACCGACAACGATGCGTCGGGCGGCGAATGGATCAGGTTCAACCGGCCCGTCGTCGCCGCAGGCGAAGGCCGGGCGCGCACCGGTCGGCGGGCCCGGGGCTGAAGCTTTTCAGGGTTTCGCGGAAATTGAAGCATCGAAAACGGCGTTCGGGCAAAGTGAGAGTGAGCGAACTCGGGTTCAACTGTCGCCTGACATGGCGCGCGGTTCAGGAGGTTCCGATATCGGCCGGTGAGATAACGGCGATCGTCTCTGTCCTGAGGGGATCGCCACCCGGCCATGTCTGACTGGCGCGTTAGCAGCAATCAGCGCCGCTGTCATCGAGATCATGCAATCCCGAGGGTCTGGTGCGCGGCGTATATATTTCTGACCGGGCCGGGCAGATCGATAGTGGCCCGCTGCCTGCTTGCCCCCGATCCGGGCTGCCTGAACCGGAACGCAGTGGCAGGGGCACTGTTCGCCGGATCGCTGCCATTGCGTCGCTTCTGAGATGTCGGCGCGGTGCTCGGCCTGTCAGCGGGGGCGAGACCGACGCTCCGGTCGGTTTTCGGCTGGGGCTGACCGCCGCCCCTTTTATCCCCGCCCGAATCCCCTATGCTGATCCCCAGCAGCCAAAGGATGACCCCAGTGGGCCGATCTATCGACTACGGAAACCTGATGCACCGGGCGATGCGCGGCCTGATCCAGCAGGTGCTGACCGGCGTCGCGGCAACCGGATTGCCGGGTAAACACCACTTTTTCATCACCTTCGACACGATGCACCCGGATGTGGAAATTGCCGACTGGCTGTCAGATCGTTACCCCGGTGAAATGACCATCGTAGTGCAGCACTGGTTCGACAACCTGACCGTCACCGACGATGGGTTTGCGATCACCCTGAACTTTGGTGACACTCCGGAACCCCTCTATATCCCATATGACGCGATCAAGACCTTCGTTGATCCGTCGGTGGAATTCGGCCTGCGGTTCGAAACCCAGGAAGATGGCGACGATACGGACGAGGTGGCCGAGGCACCCATGAAGGTCATGGTCGGACCCGATGCGGAACCGCGCATCGAAGCCGAAGTCGTCTCATTGGACAAATTCCGCAAGTAGCTGGACGTCGCGCTGTTGCCGCAGGTCAGCCCCCGCGCTAGACCCGTGTGCAAGCCGACCGCAGAGGATTCCGCCATGACCGCAACCCGCAGCGAAACCGACAGTTTCGGCCCTATCGACGTGCCCGCCGACCGCTATTGGGGGGCGCAAACCCAGCGATCGCTGCAGAACTTTCCGATCGGGTGGGAGAAACAGCCGATCGCCATCGTCCGTGCCCTTGGCATCGTCAAACAGGCCTGCGCTGTGGCGAATGTGGCGCGGGGCACGCTCGATGCGGACATTGGCGCGGCGATGATCGACGCCGCGAGAGAGGTCGTGGCGGGAAAGCTCGACGATCATTTCCCGCTGGTCGTCTGGCAGACCGGGTCGGGCACCCAGTCGAACATGAACGCCAACGAGGTGATCTCGAACCGTGCGATCGAGTTGCTCGACGGAACCGTGGGGTCGAAAACCCCGGTTCATCCGAACGACCATGTCAACATGGGCCAAAGCTCGAACGATACGTTTCCGACGGCGATGCACATCGCCGTGGCAATGACGGCCCGCGATGTGACGCTGCCGGGGTTGGAAAAACTGCATGCGGCGCTGGTGGCTAAACAAGCCGAATTCGACGACATCATCAAAATTGGCCGCACGCACACGATGGATGCGACCCCGCTCACATTGGGGCAGGAATTTTCCGGTTACGCCCATCAGGTCGCCAAGGCGATCGAACGGATCAGGGTGGCGCTGCCCGACATCTATGAACTGGCGCAGGGCGGCACGGCGGTCGGCACCGGGCTGAATTCGCCGAAAGGCTGGGGCGAAACCATCGCCAGGGAAATCGCACAGATCACCGGCCTGCCATTTGTCACGGCCCCCAACAAGTTCGAGGCGCTGGCGGCACATGACGCTTTGGTCGCCATGTCGGGGGCGTTGAAATCGGCGGCTGCAGGGCTTTACAAGATCGCCTGCGACATCCGCATGCTCGGGTCCGGGCCACGCTGCGGCCTTGGCGAACTGATCCTGCCCGAGAACGAGCCCGGATCGTCGATCATGCCCGGCAAGGTCAACCCGACCCAGGTCGAGGCGATCACCCAGGTTTGCGCCCACGTCATGGGCAACGATGCGGCGGTCGGTTTTGCCGGCTCGCAGGGGCATTTCGAACTGAACGTGATGAAGCCGATGATCGCCTACAACGTACTGCAATCGATGCAGTTGATCGGCGATGCCTGCGTGGCCTTTGCCGATAACTGTGTTGTCGGGATCAAGGCCGACAGGGTGCGGATCGACCAACTGATGCGCGAATCGCTAATGCTGGTGACGGCGCTGGCCCCGACAATCGGCTATGACAACGCCACGACGGTCGCCAAAACAGCGCACAAGAACGGCACGACGCTGAAAGAAGAAGCGGTCAAATTGGGCTTTGTCGATGCCGCGACCTTTGACAAGGTGGTGCGCCCCGAAGACATGATCGGCCCGAAATGACCAATCCTGACAGCGTGCCGATCAATCTCAACAGGGTGCGCAAAGCGCGCGACAAGGCCGCCGACAAGGCGCGCGCCGATGTGAATGCCGTCAGGCACGGGCAGACCAAGGCGGCGCAGGTCGCCGCAGCCGCCAATGCCGACAGTACGCGACGACGCCTTGATCAACTGAAGTTCGACGAATGAAAGACGGCCGCCCGGTCAAACACTCGCTGACCCTGCGCGGGCACCGAACTTCGGTCTCGCTCGAAGATGCGTTCTGGCAGGGTTTCCGCAAACTGGCCGACCGGGAAGGCATGACGATCAACGGCTTGGCCGCTGAAATTGATGCGACGCGCGGCGATGTCGGACTGGCCTCGGCGATCCGGGTCTATGTACTGCGGGCGGCTCAGGCGTCGGCGTAAAGCGACCGGCGGATCTTGTCGATCAGCACCATGTCTTCGCGTTCGAGGGCAGTCAGATCGGCGTCGGGACGCCGACCCTTGCGCAGTGGCGGACCGACCGGGTCAGCAACGGCCACGATCAGGCGCGTGCCTTGGGCTTGCCGCATGCCTTGAAACAGGCTGGTCCGGGCCAGCAGCGTTTTGAATATGGACATTGGCGAACCCCTTAATTTTCCAAAATGCGGGCCCCATCCCGCATTGGGTTATAGCAAAGTTTCTGCCTCAGAATGGTCACATTGTCGGCGTCGAAACGACCTTTTTCACCCAAGCCATTAAGATCGCTCAATTTCATTCAAAATCGCAATTTACTCCACTGTTCGCGCGACAAGGATAGTGCGGCGCGGATCAGGCCATCGTTTCCGCCGGCGCATCCGTCGCGGCCCGCCGGGTGATTCGCAGCCAGATGCCATCCTTCGCCCGTACCGTCAGATGCGCGACTGGAACGGGAACCCGGTCGGCTATAAGTTCGAACCGATAGGCGCGCAACAAATACCCAAGCAGCACCGCGCCTTCGACCATCGCGAACCCGGCGCCTGGGCAGACCCGCGCCCCGGCGGAAAACGGCAGATAGGCGTCGCGCTGGCATTGCTTGCCGTTCTCGGTTCCCCAGCGGTCCGGATCGAACCCGTCGGGATTGTCCCACAACCGTGCATGGCGGTGCAGGTGCCAGGGTGACAGGACAATCTGGGCACCCGGTGCGACGTGGCGTTTGCGAAACGTCTCGGGGCGGCGCGCCTCGCGCACCATCATCGGCACGGGGGGATAAAGCCGCAGGCTTTCGCGGAACACGTCGCGGGTCAACCTGAGATTGGACAGGCTCGAAAAGTCGTTCGTCAAGCCTCTCGCTTCGACTGCCAACCGGTCCTGCCAATCGGGATGCATCGCCAGCAGGTACAGCGTCCAGGCAAGGGCCGAGGCACTGGTTTCATGGCCAGCCAGAAAGAATATCGCCACCTGATCGACCATTTCGGACACGTCGAAACGGTCGCCCGTGTCGGGATCGACAGTCGTCATGATCTTGGTCGCCAGATCGTCGGGCGCGGTGCCTGCGTCAATCGCAGCGAGTCGTTCGGCGGTAATTTGCGTCATCAGCGCCCGAATTTCCCGCGCCGCAGACTTGGTATATCGCGAGAAGAATCGCGGCATCCAGCGTGGCCCTGGAACAAAGGCCGCAAGATTGAGGATCGGCTGCGACCGCTGATAGGCCCGGAACTGGTCAAAAACCTGCGCCGCAACGGCGTTGTCGATGGGGATCGAGAACAGAGTGCGAAAGATGACGTCGGCGGCGGCGTGGCTGGCTTCCGCTTCGATCTCGGCCGGTTCGCCGGTTGCCTTCGCGGCCAGCCGGTCAACCGCCGCCGCCGCCGCATGGATCGCCGGAAAGGTATCGCGCAGCCGTCCGCCCTCGAACGCCGGGTCGATGATTCGGCGCTGGCGTTTCCACACCGCGCCATTGGTCAGAAACACCGAATTACCCAGCAGGGGCCGCAATCCGGCACCGATCCGGTCGGATTTCGGAAAATCGTCGGGTCGGTCCTTGAGGACGATGCGGATCAGGGCCGGATCGTTAATCAGGAACGACCGAAAAAACGGCGTGCGAAACGCCGCCATCCAGGCCCGGTAAAGCCGTGCCGGCTGGGCCGACAGGATATCTGCGCGAAACAGCCGCAGATACCGCCAAAGGCTCACACGGTCAGGACGGGCGGGCGGCTTGGGCGGCAGAATCACGCCGTGACCGAAGTATACTTCGACGCCGCTACATCGATGCGTGACCGCGACGGGGCGCGGTCGCGGTAGCGATCGGCCAATGTGATCGGCCCCGCCGTGATCTGGAAATAGTCGTAGTCCTTGGGCCGGTCGAAGGCACAGAGATACTGGAAATGCAGCCGGAAAAACCGCCAGCGCAGGGCCTTCCAGCGTTCCGGCGACAGGCTTTGCGTGAAGGCCGCCGAGATGATCAGCGGCCAGCGCTGATGCGGCGGTGCGACACCAGACACCGCGACGGGATCGCAGAGAGCGAAGGCGCAGCCGTCACCGGGGGCGGTCACGTCGATCCACGTCAGTTCAGGCCGCGCTGACAGGAACGCGAGGTCGGCCCGCAAACGGTGCGCGTCAGGCAGGAACGACACCATCGGCACCACCTGCCCCAGCGAGAGGAACGCCAGTTTCGGCCCCGCCGCAGGCACTTTTTCGGCGCGGATGAGGTCCGCCAGAATGCTGATGGCCAGATGCGCGCCGGACGAATGTCCTACAACCAGAACCTCGTCGACGTCGCTTTGCAGGGCGGTAGCTATCATGTCCTCAAACTGCGCCATCCGGGCTTCGAGTGCAGGCGGATTGGCGCCCTTCCAGCGGGCCGAATAGGCGTAGTCGTGCATCAAGTAATAGGCAAAGAACCTGCCATCGCGGGCCTTGAACCAGCGCAAGACCCACAAGGCAACAGCGCACCAGATTGCGTATTGCACGACGCTTGCCAGCCACCACACGACGATGGCAAAGCCCGCGCCGCCGCCCAGCCAAGCGGCGAGACCATAAAGCGGCAGGCTCAACCCGGTGATCGCCCACCAGCCCGCAACCCCGGCCAACCCGCCGATAACCAGCGCCACGATCAGTTGCGCCAGCAACATTCCCACCGGGTATAGGGCCGCAATCACCGGGCCCTTGCGCAGCCACATCAGGCGGCGCAGCGCCCCGCTGGCGATATAGGTCCAGGCGGTGCGCACCAGCTGACCGTAGGTTGCGGCGATGCTGTTCGACATGCTGTCACGGACGATATCGGACCAGACCAGCGCCTCGACATCCGTTTCAACCTCCTGGCCCGCAATGGTCGCAGCAACATGCCAGCCATAGGTGCCGCCGATGCGTTTCGGGCTCAACGCGATGTCGTAGCCTGTGACCTGCGCCTGCGCAGCGCTTTCGGTACGGTAAAGCTCGCGGTAGCGGCGTGGATGAATAGGGTCATAGCCGGGGATGTAAAACACCCGCCGTCTGCGCACCTGCTGCCCGGTCTGGTTCGCGTCCATCGTGATCCTCGCGCCTCGCCCGCAACCCTAGCGATGAACTCCGGCAAAATTAAGCCATCCTGCAGCTTCTTTTGGCGGTAAATACTCCGGGGGTTCCGGGGGCTGGCGCCTCGGTCATGCATTCAGCCGAGTGTCGCCAACCCAGGAAAGGTCTCGAGCAGCCAGAAACTGAAATCCGAAAACTGTCCGGTCAGCATCATCAGTCCGACGGTCCAGAGCAACAGCCCCGATATCCGCTCGATTCGGTCCATATGCCGCTTCATCCACCCCATGAAACCACGCAACTGCGGAAAGAACGCGGCCACCAGCAGGAACGGCACGCCAAGGCCCAGCGCATAGGCGGCGAGCAGGGCGGTGCCGCGTGCCAGATCGGCCTCGGACGCGGCCAGCCCCAGAATGGTGCCAAGAATCGGTCCAAGGCAAGGTGTCCAACCGAACGCAAAGGCCAGACCGAGCACATAGGCCCCAAAGGCCGAGCCGCCGTGATCGCCCGCCGCCACCCGCGCCTCGCGGTCCAGAAACGGGATCCGGAAGATGCCGATGAAATGTGCCCCGAACACCATGATGACCAGCCCGGCGACGGTCGTGAACCAGTCCTGATACTGCAGCAAAGCACGGCCAAAGGCCGATGCAGCAAAGCCCAGAATCAGGAACACCGTCGACAGACCCATGACGAAGAACACTGCCGCCAGTAAAACCCGGCCCCGCGCTCCCTGTCCCATATCGGTCACACTGACGCCGCCCATATACGCGAGGTAGGGCGGCACCACCGGCAGCACGCAAGGGCTGAGGAACGACAACAGCCCTGCCGTCATCGCGATGAGCAGGGCGGGCAACAGGCTGGCGTCGAGCAGGGTCATCGCGTCAAGCATAGCACTTCCTTTCGCCCCTTCTAGGACAGCAAGGGTGGCACGTCACGCTTTGCGGCGTCACATCTTGGTGGACATGCTGAAACATCGCGGGATAACTGGCGACATGAAGATCGACGCCGAACTTGATGCCATCGGGCTGCTGTGCCCGCTGCCTGTTTTGAAGGCGCGTAAGCGGCTGGCGGCCCTGCCCATCGGCGCGATCCTGCGGATGCGGGCCGACGATCCGGCGGCAGTGATCGACGTGCCGCATTTCTGCGCCGAAGCCGGGCATGTGCTGCTCGCCTCGACCCTTGAGGATGATGTGCAGGTTTATGATATCCGCAAGGGGCTGTAAGATGGGCAATCTGCCCATCCTTCACCAGTTCCCGACCTACCGCCCGAGCGACCACCAGCCCTTGCGCTTGGGCTTGTCATCCGCCGGGGCGGCATCCGCGTTTGCGGTTTCCGCTGCCGGTTCGGATGTGTCGTCAGCCGCCGCCCCGGCTTTGGTCTTGGACGCGCTCGACCTGCGCTTTTTCGGTGCCGGTTCGGCAGCGTCGGGTTCCGATTTCGCAACCGGCCCGGGTGCCGCCGACGTCTCCGCGGCAGGTTCGGCACCAGATGCCGGGGCCGCCTCGACCTTGGGTTTGGCTCTTCTGCGACTGCGCGTGACCTTGGGCTGAGGGGCCGGTTCGGCTTCAGCTTCGGCGACGGTTGCGGCGTCGGGCACGGCAGGTCCGGCTTCACGCGTTTCAGCCGCTGGTTTTTTCGCAGCCGTCCGACTGCGCGTCCGGGTCGCTTTCGGCTTCGGTGCTAGCTCCTCGTTCACCACCTCAGGCCCCGCTGCAGGAGCGGCCAGCGTCGCGTCTGCCGCCTCGTCGTCATCACCATCGTCGTCGTTCGGCGACTGACCGTTCTGCCCTTCGCCCGAACCCGAACCGCCCCGCCGACGCCGCCTGCGCCGCCGCTTTTTCTTCGGCTGGCCTTCGCCGTCGCCGGCCTCCGGCTCGTCTCGAACTTCCGCGCGGGCCTCTCCCTGTGACTCGGAGCGCGGCGCGGCGTCCGCGACCTCGTCTTCGTCGTCGGGCGTCTCCTCGACCACCAGATCGTCCTCGTCATCCTCGACCAGTGACGCTGGTGATATGAAGGGTTGGGCATCCGGCACGATCCGGGTCGCCGTCTTGAACTTTTCCATCCCGAAATCGGGCGAGATCATAGACGGATCGCATTCGATCCGCACGGCCATGCCATAACGCGCCTCGATCGCAGCGATATGTTCGCGTTTACCGTTCATCAGGAAATTGGCGATCCCCACGGGTGCCTTGATCAGGACCTCTTTGGTGCGGTCTCGCACGCCTTCTTCTTCGAGCTGGCGCAGGATGTTCAGGGCGACGTTGTCGTCAGACCGCAACAATCCGGTGCCGTGGCAGTGAGCGCATTGTTGCGTCGTGGCTTCAAGCATCCCCGGCCGCAGGCGCTGGCGCGACATTTCCAGCAGGCCGAAACCGCTGATCCGCCCCACCTGAATCCGCGCACGGTCGGTTTTCAGCTTGTCCTTGAACCGCTTTTCGACGCTGGCGTTGTTCTTGCGTTCGTCCATGTCGATGTAGTCGATGACGATCAGACCGGCGAGGTCGCGCAGGCGCAACTGGCGGGCGATTTCGTCGCTGGCTTCAAGGTTGGTTTTCAGCGCGGTCTGTTCGATGGACCCTTCTTTGGTCGCCCGGCCCGAGTTGACGTCGATGGCCACCAGCGCCTCGGTCACACCGATCACGATGTAGCCGCCGCTGGGCAGTTGCACGGTGGGGCTGAACATGCCCGACAGGTAGCCTTCGACCTGATAGCGGGCGAAAAGCGGCATCTGTTCGCCGTAGATTTTGACGTTTTTCGCGTGCGACGGCATGATCATCTTCATGAAGTCCTTGGCGGTGCGATACCCACCCTCGCCCGCGACGATGACCTCGTCGATGTCCTTGGAGTAGAGATCGCGGATCGACCGTTTGATCAGGTCGCCCTCTTCGTAGATTTTCGAGGGGGCGATGGATTTCAAGGTCAGTTCGCGGATCTGTTCCCACATCCGTTGCAGGTATTCGTAATCGCGTTTGATTTCCGCCTTGGTGCGCTGGCTGCCGGCAGTGCGGATAATCAGGCCGGCCCCATCGGGAACTTCGACCGAATTAGCGATGTCTTTCAGTTTCTTGCGGTCGACGGCGTTGGTGATCTTGCGGGAAATACCACCGCCACGCGCCGTATTCGGCATCAGGACGCAGTAGCGACCGGCGAGGCTCAGGTATGTGGTCAGTGCCGCGCCCTTGTTGCCGCGTTCTTCCTTGACGACCTGCACCAGCATGATCTGGCGGACCTTGACGACCTCCTGGATCTTGTAGCGTTTGGCACGCGGTTTGCGCACCGGGCGCACATCATCGCTGTCGTCCTCGTCGGCGACGGTTTCGATGGTGTCGTCCTTGTCGACGGCACCGATGACGCCGTCATCGTCATCGTCGTCCGACGCCGGGGTTTCCACCGGCGTTTCGGCGACGGTTTCCATCGGGCTGGTGCCCTCATCAGGATTATTGGCGTCGAAGTCGTCCGAGTCGTCGTCGACGTCAAAGACTTCCATCCCCGCGATCGCGCCCTCGTCCGTCGTGACCGCATCGTTGCCGCCACGATCGGACGCCTTGCTGCGGCTGCGCGAACGCGACCGCGATGCCGGTTTGGGCTTGTCCTCGGCGTCCTCTTCGGCGCGCTGGCTTTCGGCATAGGCCTTTTCTTCGGCCAGCAGGGCCTGCCGGTCGGCAATCGGGATCTGGTAGTAATCCGGGTGAATTTCCGAAAAGGCAAGGAACCCGTGGCGGTTGCCACCGTAGTCGATGAACGCCGCCTGAAGCGACGGTTCGACCCGGGTTACCTTGGCGAGATAGATGTTGCCAGCAAGCTGGCGTTTGAATTGGCTTTCAAAATCAAACTCTTCGACCTTGTTGCCGTCCACCACCACAACGCGGGTTTCTTCCGCATGGGTGGCATCGATTAGCATTTTCTTCATGGTGTCCGTTTGCATGCGAAACGCGACGCTGGCCGGGTGGGGCCAATGCCCGAATGGCATGTCTGATGAGGGCGATACGCGCGTGGCCGGACGGCAGGCCCCTTGGGGCCATGGTCCGTCTGCCTGATAGTGTCGCGCGTTCCATCGCGGTTCTTCCTTGACCCCGCGATTGCAGGGCCGGTTTCAAGCCCGGTGCGTCTGAATTGTACAATTCACGCGAACCTGAGCATTCCTTTGGCCAAGGGGCCAAATGCACCTGCCAGAGGGGTCCGAGTCGTTGCCCGTAAGTCCCTGAAACAGAAATCCTTTCCGGCCGATCCCGCCCATCGTCGGGCGAACGTCCGTAAGCCTTACATATGTCACGCGAGCGTCATAAGACAATGGGCAAGTTACCCAGCGATCAATAACGAACGTCGTTTCAAGAGCCCAGACAAATGCAAACGGCCGTTTGGCCGATGCTTTGATCATCCGCTTAACTGATCGAATCGCACAAGTGTACGGCTTTCAAAGATAATCCGACCTTTGCAGGTTATACTTGGCCATCTTTTCGTTCAGGGTCCGGCGCGGCAGGCACAATTCGTCCATCACCGCGACGATGCTGCCCTTGTGGCGGCGCATGGTGTTGTCGATCAGCATCCGCTCGAACGCATCGACGAATTCCTTGAGCGGCTTGCCTTCGGTCGTCATCGCCGGGCGGTTGTCGTCCTCGTTCGTCATCAGCAGAGACGCGATGGTGCCCGACCCGCGCCGGTTTTGCAGCACGGCCCGTTCGGCGACGTTGATAAGCTGGCGGACGTTGCCCAACCACGGGGCCTGTAAAAGTTGCGCCGCTTCTTGCGCCGACACTTGCGGCGCCTCGCAGCCGTATTCGTCGGCAAACTGGTCGGACAAGCGGGTGAAGAGCGTCAGGATGTCCTCGCCGCGCTGGCGCAGCGGCGGCACGGTGATGCGCAAGGCTGCAAGGCGATAGAACAGATCGGACCGCAGCACGCTTTCGCAGGTCTGGCCTTCGTCCTGCAGGTTGCAGATGGCGACAATCCGGGTTTCCGCTGGGGTGCCCTGTTCATTGATCGCGGTCAGCAAGCGAGCCTGCAGGGTCGATGACAGCGCCTCGATATCCTCAAGAACTAGTGTACCGCCCCGGGCGTCCTCGATCGCCGGAATCGGCTCTTCCGGCTGGACCGGACCGAACATGCGGCGCGAGAGGGTATCTTCGTCGTAGGCAGAACATGAAACCAGCACGAATTTCTTCGACGCCCGCGCCCCGACTGCGTGCAGAGCGTGCGCCACGAGCGTCTTGCCGGTGCCAGTCTCGCCTTCGATCAGCACGTGGCCGTCAGCCTGCCCGAGATCGAGGATATCCTCTTTCAACCGCTCCATCACCGGCGACGCGCCGATCAGCTTTTTCATCAGCGCCGTGCCATCCGACAGTTCCTTGCGCAGCGCCCGATTATCGAGAGTCAGTCGACGCGCCAGCGTTGCCTTCTTGGCAAGTTCGGTCATCCGGTCAGGGTTGAACGGCTTTTCCAGAAAATCGAACGCACCGACGCGCATCGCCTCGACCGCCATCGGCACATCGCCGTGGCCGGTGATCATGATGACCGGCAGCGTACTGTCGACGCCTTTGAGCTTTTTCAGGAATTGCATCCCGTCCATGCCCGGCATCCGCACGTCGCTGACGACGATGCCCGGGTAATCGATGCCCAACCCTTTCAGCGCATCTTCGGCGCTGGCGAAGGTTTCGGTGTCGAACCCCGACAGAGCCAGCCATTGGCTGATCGACTGGCGCATGTCCTTTTCATCGTCGACGATGGCAATCTTCATCGCTTTGCTCATCTTGGCACCTCTATTCGGCTGCGGCGACCACGGCGGTCAGAACCGGCAACTGGACTTCAAAAACGGCGCCGCCCCCGGCGGCATTGCGGGCGGTCAGGCGACCGCCGAGGTCGTTGACGATCCCCGACGAAATGGCAAGCCCCAAGCCGACGCCGTCGCCTGGCTGCTTGGTGGTATAAAACGGTTCAAACAGTGCATCCAGATCGTCGATGCCGGGTCCGTTGTCACGCACCGTGAGGCGCACCGTATCACCGGCGGCCAGCAGGATGTCGATAGTCGGCATCGGCATTCCCTTGGTGGCATCCAGCGCATTTCGCAGCAGGTTGATGATGACCTGTTCCAGTCGCAGTCGGTCACCCAGAATCATCACTGGATGGTTCGGCAGAGTGCGGGTGATATTGATGCTGCGCGTTTTGAGCTGGGGCTCCATCATCGCCAGCGCCGACGATACCGCAGCCCTTGTATCCACAGGTTCAAACGCATCGGCCCCCTTGCGGGCATAGGATTTCAGCTGTCGCGTAATTCCCCCCATCCGTTCGATCAGATCGTCGATCCGCTGGAACGACGACAGGGCCTCGTCCGGGCGTTTCCGTTGCAGCAGCAGGCGGGCCCCGGCAAGGTAGGTCTTCATTGCTGCCAGGGGCTGGTTCAACTCGTGGCTGACAGCCGCCGACATCTCGCCAAGTGCGGCGAGTTTGGATGATTGGGCAAGGGTCTGTTCGGCCACTTCCAACGTCTTTTCAACCTTTTCGCGTTCGGCGATTTCCCGCTGTAAACGCAGATTCAGCGCGCGCAGTTCCGCCGACTCGCGCTGAAAGAACACCAGCCGCGACGCGGTCTTGCGCGACAGCACGAAAAACCCCAGCGCCAGCAGAATGGCGAATCCCATGATTTCCAGTGCCAGAACCCCGTTCACCTTTTCGCGCACCGACGCGTAGGTGGTGAAACTGACCATCTTCCAGCCCTGAAACGGGATCCGCGCATCGCGCCGCATCACCGCCTCGCCGCGCAGGTAGGCATCCGGGGGTAATGCGGTCCAATCCTGCGTCGCCTGCAAGGCCCGTGCGATGGCCGAGGGTGCCGATTGGGCGGTCAGCGCCGTGGATTCGGGCAGGCCACGCCAGCGTGGTTCGGTGGACAGGATGATCTTGCCCTCGCTGTCGGTGACGAACACGGCGTCGGAAATGCCGGCCCAGCCGCGTTCCAGCTTTTGCAGATCGACCTCGACGATGATGACGCCGCTGGCGGCGCCGTTGATGTCCATCCGGCGCGAATAGACGAAACTTGTCGCCCCGCCGTCTTGGGGGACAGCGGTGAACACGGTCGTGTTGTTACTTAGCGCATCGACGAAATAGTCCTGATTGGTATGGGTCTGGCCCAACCGGTTACGGTCGGTCGCGGCAACGGTGCGCCCGTTTGCGTCCAGCAGCATGAGCGACGCCGCACCAATCTCGTCGACAAAGGTCAGCAGGCGCTGGGTGGATAGGGAATAGTCGGTCGATCCCAGCGCGTTCAGCAATTCAGGGTCACGCGCCAGCAGTTGCGGCACGATGGAATTGCGCTGCAACTCGCTCATCAGGTTGCCGACATAGAGCGTCAGGCGCACGTCGGAGCGGTTGCGCGTGCTTTCGGTAAAACGTTCGGTGAGCAGTTGGTTGGTCACGTAAATGACCGTCAGTGCCAGCAGAACGAACACCGTCACAGCCCCGCGCATCAGCCATTTGCCGCCAAAGAAACGCTGGATCGGTGAAAGCGGCGCTGTCGTCATGGACTGATGATAAGGCCGCGGCGGGGTCTGGGCAAGCGGCGTGGCCTTACGCCGTGGCCAACTGCCCCACCAAAGCGCGGAAAAGCGCCGCACCGTCGCTGCCCCCTTGGGCCGGTTCGATGGCCCGTTCGGGGTGCGGCATCATTCCCAGAACGCGCCGGTTTTCGGACAGGATCCCGGCGATATCGGCCATCGCGCCGTTGGGGTTGTCGGTATAGGTGAATGCGATCCGGTCGTCGCCCTGCAAACGCGCAAGGTTGTCGGCGTCGGCATAATAGTTGCCGTCGTGGTGCGCGATGGGCACGGCGATGGTGTCGCCGGCGTAGTAGCCCCCGGTGAAGGCGCTTTGCGATGTGACCACGCGCAAGCCCACCGTGCGGCAGACAAACCGCAGCCCGGCGTTGCGCATCAAGGCTCCCGGCAACAGCCCGGTTTCGGTCAGCACCTGAAATCCGTTGCAGACTCCCAGTACATAGCCGCCTTGTTTGGCATGCGAAACAACGGCCTGACAGATCGGCGATTTCGCCGCGATGGCGCCGCAACGCAGATAGTCGCCGAACGAGAACCCGCCGGGGATGGCGATCAGATCCACGCCTTGGGGCAGGTCCGCATCCTTGTGCCAGACCGTCGTGACATCGGCCCCGGCGGCACGCAGGGCGACGGCCATATCACGGTCGCAGTTGGAGCCGGGAAACTGGATCACGGCGGCTTTCATCGTGGGTGCTCCGTTAGCTGGTAAAATCGGTGATCACGGCAACGCCGGGTGCGGCGGGGCCGTCGAAGGCGGCAAGTTCGGCGGTAACGCCCGACAGGGCAATCCGGCGGGCGATCATCGGTGACAGGTCGACATGACCGGCGTCGATCAGCGACAACAGGCTGGGGTAACGCCATGACGGCATGCCGCGCGTGCCGAACACTGCCAATTGACCGGAATAGAGCGCGTCCATCGGGATCGGCATCGTCACGTGGTCGCCCGCAGGCATCCCGACCTGCACCATGCGGCCCAGTTTGCGCAGGGATTTCAGCGCGTTGATCGTCGTTTCGGAGATCCCGAGCGCCTCGATCGCAACATCCGCACCGCCGCCGGTGATGTCACGCACTGCCGCGACCGGATCGGTGTCGCGGGCGTTGACCACGGCGTCAGACCCGTGTGCCGTGGCATGAGCCAGTTTTTCAGCGACCACATCGACTACGATGACCCGCGCCCCGATTGCGCGGCCCAGCAGCAAGGCGGCAAGGCCGACGCCGCCACCGCCGTAGATCACCAGCCACTCGCCCGCCCGCAGACCCGCCCTGCCCGTCAGCGCGTGCCATGCGGTCGTCACGCGACAGCCAAGGGCGGCGGCCAAGCCGGGGTCCATATTATCCGGCAAGGCGGTCAGGTTAGCATCGGCACGCGCCACCGCGATCATCTGGGCAAAGCTGCCCGGTGCGGTGAACCCCGGAATAATCTGGGTGGCGCAGATGGTCTGGTGCCCCGCCGCGCAATCGGGACAGGCCCCACAGGCCAGAATAAAGGGCGCAATCACCCTGTCGCCGATGCGCCAGCGAGTGACGTTGGCCCCTGTCGCGATCACCTCGCCGCAGTATTCGTGGCCGGGGATATGCGGCAGGGTCACGTCGGGGTCGGCGCCGACCCAGACGTGCCAGTCGGATCGGCATACGCCGCTGGCCAGCACCTTCAAGACCACGCCGTCGGGCGGGCAATCGGGGTCGGCAACGGTTTCGATGCCCAAATCGCCCCGGACGCTACGCAGGACGGCGGCGCGCATCAGATCATCTCGATCCGGTAGCTTTCGATGACAGTATTGGCGAGGAGTTTTTCGCACATATCCCTGATCGTCGCCTCGGACGTGCCATCGGCCAGATCGAGTGCGATGACCTTGCCTTGGCGCACCCCGGTCACACCGGAAAACCCAAGGCTGCCAAGGGCATGGCGCACCGCCTCGCCTTGGGGGTCAAGAACGCCGGATTTCAGCATGACGTGGACGTTGGCGCGCATGCGGGGCCCCTAGTTGATCAGCGTCGGCTTTGGCCGGTGGGTGACGTTGCTGGGCAGCACGCCCAGACGGCGGGCGACTTCGGTGTAGGCGTCCGTAAGGCTGCCGAGGTCACGGCGGAACACGTCCTTGTCCAGATGCGCGCCGGTTTCGATGTCCCAAAGGCGGCAGGAGTCCGGGCTGATTTCGTCGGCGATGACAAGGCGGGGAAATTCGTTGTCCCAGATCCGCCCGATCTCGATCTTGAAATCGACCAGTTTGATGCCGACGCCGTGCATCACGCCCGACATGAAGTCGTTGACCCGCAACGCGAGGCTGATCATGTCGTCCAGATCCTGCTGCGACGCCCAGTTGAAGGCGATGATGTATTCCTCGGGGACCAGCGGGTCGCCAAGCGCGTCGTCCTTGTAGCAGAATTCGACGATGGGCCGGGGCAGCGGTGTACCTTCTTCCATGCCCAGCCGTGTCGCCATCGACCCGGCGGCGAAATTGCGCACGATGACCTCGAGCGGGATGATCTCGACCTGACGGATCAGTTGTTCGCGCATGTTCAGGCGTTTGATGAAATGGGTCGGCACGCCGATCGACATCAGGCCGGTCATGAAAAACTCGGACAGGCGGTTGTTCAGCACGCCCTTGCCGTCGATCACGTCCTTTTTGGCACCGTTGCCGGCGGTGGCGTCGTCCTTGAAATACTGCACCAATGTGCCCGGCTCGGGGCCTTCGTACAGGATCTTGGCTTTGCCTTCGTAGACTTTCTTGCGGCGGGACATCGGCGCTCCATCCACCCGCGCAGGGCCCGTTGGGGGCACACTGGGACGCAGGGCTTGACGCGTCATAGTCCAAGGCCCCCTTGCGGGCAAGCATCTCACAGGCCATATCTGGGGCGAAACCAAACCCCAGCCGGAGATCCGCCCGATGCCATCATTCGAAGACCGCGAGAATGCATTCGAATCGAAATTTGCCCACGACGCCGAAATGCAGTTCAGGGCCGAGGCGCGACGCAACAAGTTGCTGGGCCTCTGGGCGGCGGGTCTGATGGGCAAGGACGGCGATGCGGCGATGGATTATGCCCGCGAGGTGATCGCCGCCGATTTCGAGGAGGCCGGCGACGAGGACGTCTATCGCAAGGTGTTCAAGGACATCGGCGACAAGGCTGACGAGGCCACGATCCGCGCCAAGATGGCAGCCCTGATGATCGAGGCGAAATCGCAGCTCATGAAGGAATTTTGATTGCTCACAGCGCGTTGCGGCACGCGATTGCTCGATCCAGGAGTGGCAGGGCGTGGCCTGCAAGACTGGATATGCAAAATGGGTTTGAAACCGGGCCCCGCCCGTGCGAAGCGGGGGGCATGAATTTTTCACCCAGGTGCGGTCGTGCTTGCGACCGTACCCCTGCCGACAAGGGTCACCCATGACCAACGCACTGTCCCGCCTGCTTGAAACCCGCGACTGGCTTCTGGCCGACGGGGCGACCGGGACCAATCTGTTCAACATGGGTCTGATGGCAGGTGATCCGCCGGAAATGTGGAACCTCGATCACCCTGACCGGATTCGGACCCTCTACAAGGGCGCCGTCGATGCGGGCAGCGACATTTTCCTGACCAACAGCTTTGGCGGGAACGCCAGCCGATTAAAGCTGCACGGGATGCAGGGGCAGGTTCACGAATTGAACCGGGTCGCCGCCGCCATCGGGCGCGAGGTGGCTGATGCCTCGGGGCGTACCGTCGTTGTCGCCGGATCGGTCGGCCCCACCGGCGAGATTTTCGAACCGATGGGCACCCTGACCCATGCGCGCGCCGTCGAGATGTTTCACGAACAGGCTGAGGGTCTCAAGGCCGGGGGGGCGGATGTGGTCTGGGTCGAGACGATCAGCGCTGCCGAAGAATTCCGCGCCGCTGCCGGGGCCTTCGCGCTGGCCGACATGCCGTGGTGCGGCACGATGAGTTTCGACACAGCCGGCCGCACGATGATGGGGCTGACAAGTGCGGAAATGGCCAAAATGGTGGGCAAGATCACCAATCAACCGATTGGATTTGGGGCCAACTGCGGTGTCGGGGCGTCGGACTTGCTGCGCACCGTGCTGGGATTCGCCGCTGCCGGGCCGGAAACCCCGATCATTGCCAAGGGCAACGCGGGGATCCCGAAATATCACGACGGGCACATCCATTATGATGGCACACCCGAACTGATGGCCGACTATGCCATTCTGGCCCGTGATTGCGGGGCCACGATCATCGGAGGCTGTTGCGGCACAACGCCGGATCACCTCGAAAAGATGCGCGACGCACTGGAAACCCGCCCGCGCGGCGAACGCCCGACGCTGGATGCGATCACAGCGGCGCTGGGTGGCTTCTCGTCCGTATCGGACGGCACGGATGGCAATGGCCCGGTGGCATCCGAACGGCGCGGGCGGCGCAAGCCGCGCTAGGCGCTTTCGCATGCCGGTTCTAGGCTGGCGTCTGCTGATGCACCATGATCCGCCAGGTGTCGCCATCGCGGATGTAAGTGGTGGCGCACAGCGCTTCGTAAGCCGGGTCGTCGTTGCCCCGCCAGGCGCGGGCGCGGTAGGCCAGAACGGCAATCATGCCTTCGCGACGGCAATGCTGGTCGCTCATCTCGACCTCGTTCCAGCGCGGCCCGTCGATCAGGCCGCTGACGATGGCGTCACCGCGCAGGATGCCCGCCGGAAACGGAAAAACCATCACGGCGTCGGCGGCAAGATGCGCCTCATAGAATTCGGCACCGTCGAGCCATAGTCGCTTTTCGATCGTCCAGAGGGTGGTTTCGTCAGTCATATTCTGTCCTTTGCGGTGCAATAAAAGGATTAACGGATCGTTCCCGCACAAGGTTCCGAAAGCCTAACGCCCCTTGAACAGCGTCCCGAAGATGCCGCGCACGATCCGCCGCCCCGTGGTGCCTTTCAGTTCTTTCAGCACCACCGTGCCAATGGCATCGCCCCAGCCCTCGGGTTCCTTGCTTGTGCGCGACCGCGTCGTGGTTTGCCGCCCGCCGTCATAGCGCCGCGCGTTCTGGTATTCCCTGGCATCCGCCTCGGCCTGGGACTTGGCCGCCTCGGTCGCCTCAGCGTCTTTGGCCGCCGTATCGGCCTTGCGGGCCAGCAATTCGGCGGCGGAATCGCGATCAAGCCTTGTGTCGTATTTGCCCGCCACCGGTGAGGCCGCGATTAGGGCGTTGCGCGCCGCAGTATCGATCGGCCCCAATTGCGACGACGGCGGGCGAATCAGCGTGCGTTCGACCACTTGCGGAATTCCTTTGGCGTCCAGCATCGACGTCACCGCTTCGCCGGTGCCGACCTCGCGGATTGCCGCGGCGGTGGAAAAGCGCGGATTGTCGCGATAGGTTTGGGCCGCTTTCTTGAGGTCCTGCTGATCCTTGGCAGTAAACGCGCGCAGGGCGTGCTGGAAACGGTTCCCCAACTGCCCGAGCACGGTTTCGGGAATGTCGGCAGGGTTCTGGCTGATGAAATAGACGCCGACGCCCTTGGACCGGATCAGCCGCGCCACCTGTTCGACCTTGTCCACCAAGGCCTTGGGGGCATCGTTGAACAGCAGATGCGCCTCGTCGAAAAAGAACACGATGACGGGTTTGTCGGGGTTGCCGACCTCGGGGAGGACCTCGAACAGTTCGCTCAGCAGCCAGAGCAGAAAAGTCGCGTAGAGCCGGGGCGAGGCCATCAGTTGATCGGCGGCAAGGATGTTGATGCGGCCGCGCCCGTCGGCGTCGCGCAGCATCATGTCATTCAGATCGAGAGCTGGTTCGCCGAACAGCGCCGCACCGCCCTGATTTTCGAGCACCAGAAGCTGCCGCTGAATCGCGCCCACCGACGCCGTGGCGACATTGCCATAGCGCAGCGACAGGTCTTTGGCGTTCTGCCCGACCCAGATCAGCAGCGCCTGGAGGTCTTCGAGATCAAGCAGCGGCAGCCCCTGTTCGTCCGCCACACGAAAGACGACGTTCAGCACGCCCTCTTGCACGTCGGACAGGTCCATCAGGTTGGACAGCAGCAGCGGCCCCATTTCGGCGACGGTGGCGCGGATCGGGTGGCCCTGTTTGCCGAACAGATCCCAGAACGTGACGGGAAAGGCGCTGTATTGCAGGTCCAGCCCGATGGTGGCCGACCGTGTCATGAACGCCTCGTGCAGTTTGAACGTTTCGGACCCTGCCGCGCCCAATCCCGACAGGTCGCCCTTGACGTCAGACAGAAACACCGGGACGCCCTCGGCGGCGAATCCTTCGGCAAGGATTTGCAGGGTCACCGTCTTGCCCGTGCCGGTCGCCCCGGCGATCAGACCGTGCCGGTTGGCGTAGTTCAGCAGGAGCGTCTGGGGTTCGGCGTAACTGTCACCGCCGCCGCCAATAAAGATAGACTCTGACATGCCGCACCCTTTTCACGAAACATTGGGCGCAAAATACATCCTTAACCTTTGCATGCCAGACTAATCGCTGTCGCGGCCCCTCAACCTCCTCCTCGGGGTCACGGCGTGACTTCCTCCCTGTCAGACTTGCCGTGCCTTCGGGCACGGCTTTTTTCGTCCATCTGGTCAAAAAATAAGGCAAAAAGCCTGTTGACGGGTTCGGGTCAGATGCGTAATTTCCGATGGATAAGTCGGCCAAGTCCGACGGGGAGAGACGGGATCAAGGGGTCGCAAGGCCCCTTTTTCTTTGCGCGACACCACGCTGCCGTGATGGATTTGCCCCTGACACTGCTCCGCCGCCATGCTAAAGCCGCGCCAAAGTTCATAAGCACAGGACCCTGACAATGCCAAATCTCAAATCGCTGACCCTGATCGCCCTGATCGCCCTTGCGGCGGGTCCGGGGTTTGCGCAGGAAGCCGCGACGACCGTCGAACCTGTGGCAACGACGCCCGATCCAGTTGTGACGGACCCGACTGCGCCCGCTGCCCTGCCCGAAGTCGATATGGGCGTGCCCGTGACCGAAAACGCCGAGCCACAGATCGGTCAGACCTACGATAAAGAAGTCTTTGGCGACTGGTCGCTGCGCTGTCTCAAGACCGAGGACGGCAACGATCCATGCCAGTTGTATCAATTATTGATGGACGGCGATGGCAATGCGGTTGCCGAAATCAGCCTGCGCACGCTGCCCGAGGGCAGCGAGGCGGTGGCCGGGGCGACCATCGTGGCACCGCTGGAAACCCTGCTGACGCAGCCGCTGATGCTGACCATCGACAGCGGCGAGGCGCGCCGCTATCCGTTCCGGTTCTGCAACCGTGCAGGCTGTGTGGCGCAGGTCGGTTTTACTGCCGCTGAAATTGCCCAGTTTAAACGGGGTGCTGCGGGCAAGCTGACGCTGGTTCCGGCGGGCGACCCGGAAGCCAAGGTCGAACTGGTGATTTCGCTGAGTGGATTCACCGCTGGTTATGACGCGGTTGCGGCCCAGTAAAACTGTCTGAAGATGCTTGAACGCTGTCCCTGAGGGGGCGGCGTTTTTCGTTTCTCAGGCCCGTTTCAGCGCCAGAACCGCGTTCAACCCACCAAAGGCGAATGCGTTGGACAGCACCACGTCAACCTTGGCATCGCGCGCCACGTTCGGCACGACGTCGAGTGCGCATTCAGGGTCGGGTTCTTCGTAGCCGATGGTCGGGGCGATCACCCCGTCGCGCAGCGCCATGATGCAGGCCAGTAATTCAACCGCCCCGGTACCACCGATCAGATGCCCGTGCATGGATTTGGTGGACGAGATCATCAGCCGGTCGGCGTGGGCCCCAAACACATCCGCGACGGCGGCGCACTCGGTCTTGTCGTTGGCCGCCGTGCCGGTACCGTGGGCGTTGATATAACCGACCATGTCGCGCCCGATCTTGCCATCCGTCATCGCCCCGGCGATCGCCCGCGCCGCCCCCTGTTTGGAGGGCATGACGATGTCGGCGGCGTCGGATGTCATCGCAAAACCCGCCACCTCGGCCAGTATATCGGCCCCACGGGCGCGGGCGTGGTCGTAGTCCTCGAACACGAACACCCCTGCCCCTTCGCCCTGCACCATGCCGTTGCGTGTCGCACTGAACGGACGGCAGGCGTCTTTTGACATGACACGCAGCCCTTCCCATGCCTTGACGCCGCCGAAACACAGCATCGATTCCGATCCGCCGGTCAGCATCACGCTGCACATGCCGGACCGGATCATGTGAAACGCCAGACCCATCGCGTGATTGGATGACGCACAGGCGGTCGCAACGGTGAACGATGGCCCTTTGAGGTTCCAATCCATGCTGACGTGGCTGGCGGCGGCGTTGTTCATCAGTTTGGGCACCACAAAGGGATGCACCCGGTTCTTGCCGTCCTCGTAGACGGCCCGGTAGTTTTCATCCCAGGTCTGCACCCCGCCCCCGGCGGTGCCGAGGATGACGCCGGATTTGGCGGACAGTTCCCCGGCGAAGGTCAGCCCGGACTGGTCCACCGCCTGTTTGGCGGCCAGCAGAGTGAACTGGGTGAATCGGTCATAAAGCGCGATCTGCTGGCGGTTGAAATGCGCGTGTTCGTCGTAGTCGCGCACCTGCCCGCCGATCTGCACCGACAGGCGGTCGACGTCGCGGATATCCAGCGGGCCGATGCCGCAACGCCCTTCGCGCATCGCTGCCAGCGTCGAGGGCACATCGTGCCCCAGCGCATTGATCGTCCCCGCGCCCGTGATGACGACCCGTCGCGCGGTCATTTCTGTGCGGCCACCAGCACCTTGACCGCGCCGATAATGCTGTCCACCGACGAGATGTCGAAGTCGCTGTCTCTGGGGTCATTGGCGTTGAAAGGAATCGAAATGTCGAACGCCTCTTCGATCGCAAAGATGCTTTCGACCAGACCCAGACTGTCGATGCCGAGGTCGGCCAACGTATGTTCGCGGCTGACGTCGGACGGAGTCAGCACAGCCTGTTCGGCGATGATGGCGATGACCTTGTCGTCAATAGCGCTGCGCATGGCGTGGTCCCAATCTGCTGGTGATAGCGGCTGATCTAGTCACTCTGCCCCGGATTGGGAACCGGTTTCTGCCCGGCCCGGTCGCGCCGCACAACGTGCCGCAGGGCGCGGCGGGCCGTCAGCCAATCCTGCATCGGTTGCGCCGGCGTGCCGGTCATCAACTGGCCGGGGGCGACATCCGACAGAACGACGCTGCCCGACGTCACGACGACATCACTGCCGATGCTCAGGTTGTCGCCGCAGCCGGCCTTGCCCGCCATCACCACCCGGTCGCCGATCCGGGTTGACCCCGCGATGCCGACCTGACCGCAGAGCAGGCAATCCGCGCCGATCACGACGTTGTGGCCGACCTGCACGAGATTGTCGATCTTGGTGCCGTTGCCAACTTGGGTCGGACGGATGGTGCCTGCATCGATCGTGCTGTTCGCGCCAACCTCGACATCGTCGCCCAGAATGACGCCGCCCAACGAATGGATCCGGTGCCGGGTCGCATCGTTGGGCGGGGTCAGAAGCACCTTGCCGAGGGTCTTGCGGATGATTTCCTCGGGCGCGGGCTGCCGAGTCGTGAACGAGAAACCGTCCGCCCCGATGACGGCATTGGGCTGCAGGATGACCCGTACGCCAATCTGCACGCGGGGCCGGATGCGCACACCGTCATGAATCAGGCCGCCAGCGCCGATCCTGACCCCCGCCGCGATGGTCACATGCGCCCCGATCCGGGTCGCCGCACCGATCTGCGCCCCGGTCCCGATGACGCTGAACGGGCCGACCGAAACTTCGGCCCCTAGAACTGCCGACCGATCAACCAGCGCCGTCGGATGCACTTCGGCGGGCGCATCGGCAGGCTGATCCATCAATTGCGTCAGGTGCGCCAGCCCCAGCCGCGACCGGTTGACGACGATCGCCGCCTGCAGGCCTAGCGCCTGCCAATCGGCCCCATCCCAGATCAGCGCAGCGCGGGCCCTGCCCTGCGCCAGTCCGGCGGCGAATTTTGGCGACATCGCGATGGCCAGATCGTCGGTCCCTGCCGTCGCCGGTTCGGCAAGGCCACTGACGACAACCGAAGCATCGCCGAGTGGCACAGCCCCCAGCGCCGCCGCAATCTGCCCAATGGTAAAACCCAACGCCCGCCTCCGTTTCCGGGCCGAGGTTTAGCCCTGAACGGCGCGCACCGCCACCCCTTCGCGGGCCAACGCATCCCAGATTTCAGCGTCGCGCCCATAGACATCGCGGCGGAATTGCAGGCTGCCGTCGACGTTGGTGAACGCGGTGCGATAATCGATATGCACCGGCACAGGCTGATCTAGCGTGATCCGGGATTCTGCCCCGGTCCGCAGATGGCTCTCGAACAGCCCTTCGGGATCGTCGGTTTGCCGGGTAAGCAAGGCATAAGCGAAATCCTTGGGGTCGTTCAGACGGATGCAGCCATGGCTGTAGGCGCGCACCGGATTGGCGAACAGCGACCGTGATGGCGTATCGTGCAGATAGATGTTGTATGGGTTGGGAAACATGAACTTGACCTGCCCCAGCGCATTGCCCGACCCCGGCGCCTGCCGCATGGCGAAGGGAAAGTTCGATGCATTGTAGGCACCAAAGTTGATCGCCGAACGGTTCACCGCGCGGCCGTTGCGGTCGGTGATCTGCAAATGCCCGGCAGCGCCGCCGTTTCTTTGCAGCATCGGCAGGTACTCCTTGGTCACGATGGACCGGGGGACATACCAGCTCGGATTGACGACCATGAATTCCATCATGTCGGAAAATTCAGGCGTGCGCCGGTCAGACTGGTTGGAACCGACCACCGAACGAGTGGAAAACGTTACCCGGTCATGATCGACGATGGCGGCGGTGAAATCTGTCAGATTGACCCAGATGTGACGGTCGCCGCGCGGCATGTTCAGCCAGCGTTCGCGTTCCATCGCGACGATGATCGATTGCAGCCGAGTTTCGAGCGGCACATTCATTTCGGCAATCGTGGCTTCACCCGCAACGCCGTCCTGTTCCAGCCCGTGCATCGCCTGAAACCGGGTGACGGCGGCTTGCAAGGTCGCGTCGTAAGTGCCCGCGACGGACCGGTCCATAACGCCCATCGCAATCAGCAGGTTGCGCATTTCGATCACGGCGGGCCCACTATCGCCTGGTTGCAGGGACCGTGAACTGACCGCCGGACCCCAACCGCCCTGCACGATCAGGCGTTCCAGCCGCAGCTTTTCGGCCATCAGCCGGGAGTATTCCGGGTTTGTGGGTGGCAGTGCGCGGATGAATTCCGCAGGATTAGCGGTGATGAACCCGTTGATCGTGTCGAGACGTGGCCGATAGGGCACCTCGCGCACGATGCCGGGGTCAACCCGGGACGGGACAAGGATACCAGTCTGAATGTCACGCGCGTATTGCAGGAAAAGCCGGCTCAGCTCGACTTCCGTTGCGCCCTGTTCGGCAGGGGTGGTGGCAGCCCGCAGTCGCGCAATCAGGGCGGCAGGGTCATAGCGGTCAACAGGCAAACCGTGGTCGGCGGCGTGACTGAAGGCTGTCAGCAGGGCGTTGCGGCGCGCGCGCACGATATCGCTGTCACCGGCCCAGATCGCCTGAAAGTCGCGACCGCGATAAAAGGCTGCCAGATCGTCGTCACGCGCTGCCGCCTCGGCCACGGCCTGACGGAATGCGGTCACCTGCGCCTGAACGACAGAGGGCGCGGCTAATCCCCACATCGCCACGACACCGATCAGCGCCAAAAGTTTGCGTCGTCCGACAAACAACATCACGTTCCCCAAGATCAGCGTGCCCAATACATGTTGTGGAATGCTCACCCCGAGCACGCCGTCAGTCTATTCACAATCGCGCCAGCAACCAGCACGTGTCGGGCCTGTTGCGCTGTTGCCGCGCCAGAGTTGCAGTCGCGCAACAGACGGCTCGAATTCGCAAATATGCGCAAACTCTCGCCGATTACCGCTTTGTTGACCAATTTGGCGGTAAAAGTGGGTTGGTCGAAGAATCGATCCGTGTCATAAGAGCCGGGCATCTGGGGATGAGATTGCAACAGCCTGCGATAACAGCAGGTTCCAATGATAGCTACGGGACAGGCGCAAACACATGACAGATCAAACTTCGGGTATTTCTCGGCGCGGGCTTTTGTGCGCCTTCGCAGCGACAGCAGTGTCCGCTACACCAACTTACTCGATGGCCGCAGGGTTCCTTAGACGGGGCGGCGATATCCGGCGCATACAGATGTATTCGGGTCGAACCGGCGAAAAGATCGATATGATCTATTGGATCGAAGGCCAGTACATCGGCGAGGCAATGACCGAAATCACCCGGTTCATGCGCGATTGGCGCACCGGAACCACCCACACCATCGACACCCGCACAATTGATATCTTGGCGGCAAGCCATGCACTGCTGGACGTCAGTGAACCCTACATGTTGCTTTCTGGCTATCGGTCGCCCGAAACCAACGCGATGCTGCGGCAGACATCTTCCGGTGTGGCGCGCCACTCGCTGCACATTCAGGGCCAGGCCGCCGATCTGCGGCTGGGCAGCCGGTCTGTATCCCAAATGGCGCGGGCCGCGGCCTCGTGCAATGCGGGCGGTGTCGGCCGCTATTCGGGATCGAACTTTGTCCACATGGACTGCGGCCCGGTGCGCAGCTGGGGCGGCTGACCCCCGAAACCTGACAACGAAACAAAGCGCCTTTGGGCGCTTTTTTCATGTCTGCTTGCCAGAATTTGGTGCACCCAATACATTGAACTTATGGCCTCTGCCACGAGTCGCTACCACCTGGTCCAGATCGGAGAAGGGGGCCAAGCCCGCTGCTTCATTTCAAGTTCAAAATCGCACGATCCGGCGCCCGCGCCTGAAGTCTGCAGTCTGCAGTCTCTCCACAATTGAACGAAAACTGACCGAACGCCGACGGTTCGCAAAACACCGGGCCCCTGATCCGATGATACGGTCCAGTTCATCCGTTGCAGTGGCTGCCAGGTTGCTGGCTAACGCGTTTTGCGTTTTATCTGGAACAGAGGTATCGCAAATCGCGTTCGACCGAAGGGAGAGGCAGCGAATTGCGATTCCGATCAAACGCAAAACGCTTTAATGTCGAATCTCACCGTACTTCACACCGCGTCGATCCCGCACCGTGTCGATGCTGCCCGTGTCGATGCTGCCCGTGTCGATGCTGCCGGTCGTGGTCGTGGTCTCGAACACCGCTGGTTGGC
>JBBSBK010000022.1:0-41711 GCA_038251315.1 Rhodobacterales bacterium
CCATGTTCTCGAACTTGTCTTCCAGTTCGATTTCCTTGGCGACGGTCACGCCGTCCTTGGTGATGCGCGGGGCGCCGAACGATTTGTCGATCACCACGTTGCGGCCCTTGGGGCCGAGGGTCACCTTGACCGCGTTTGCCAGCGTGTTGATCCCACGCAGCATCCGGTTACGGGCATCGGTGTCGAATTTGACGTCTTTAGCAGCCATGTTGATAGCTCCTTAATGATTGGTTTCAGATGGCGCGATTCAGGCGATAATGCCCAGAATGTCGCTTTCTTTCATGATGAGCAGCTCTTCGCCGTCCAGCGTGACCTCGGTGCCCGACCATTTGCCGAACAGGATCTTGTCGCCGGTCTTGACGGACGGGGCGATCAGTTCGCCGCTGTCCTTGCGGGCGCCTTCGCCCACGGAAATGATCTCGCCCTCGGCGGGCTTTTCTTTTGCGTTGTCGGGGATAATCAGACCACCCTTGGTCTTTTCTTCGCCCTGAACCCGGCGGACCAGAACGCGGTCGTGCAGCGGTTTGAAAGCCATGTTTGCAGCTCCTTTATATGTTTCTGATGCGACCCTCTGCGGGTGCTGTTGTCACTCGATCGTGTCGAGTGCCAACGCTGGGCTACCTAGGAACTGCCGCGCACGTAGTCAAGCGCCGACTTGGCACGAAAGCCAAAATTCGCCGGGGACTTGCAGAATCAGTTGCCGCGACAGCCTGTCGCAGGTATGACCGCCCCAGACGACCTGAAAACCGGAGGCTGACATGATGCATAGGACCCCCCTTAGCGCCTGCTAGTTGCAGCGATCAGCCCCTTTGCGCCCCGGCGTATCTCCAAATTCCGACATTCAGGACGACCCCCATGTTCCCGCCCTATATCGGCATCAATCCGCGGATTGGTGCGCCCGACCCGATACCACGCCCTGCACGGCAGGCGCCTCGGCGGCACCAGCCGCAGGCGCTCCAGCTCTGGGGCGGCCTGCCCGACCATGTGCCGCAGGACTGGCTGCCGCCGCCGCCACCCAGCGCGACGCTGATCGACCTGGCCCGCGACCCGCGTTTCCAGCGCGGGTTCGCAGCACCGGTGCGATCAGTCGGCTGGCGGGTCAGACTGGGGCGGGCGCTTGTGCGCTGGGGCTGGCGGCTGGTGCGATAGGCCGGTTGCCGACCCATACCAGGGCCGCTAGCCTGTCCGAAAAGAGGTGCCCGATGCCGTTCCGCCTGATCCTTGCCACCCTGCTGACCAGCCTCCTGGTCCAGCCTGCCATCGCCATGTGCGAAGGCCCCAGCATGTATGATCGGCTCACGCCAACCGATCGCGCGGCACTCGACAGCGCCGCCGCTGCAACGTCCTTTGGCCGGGGACTGGCGTGGACTGCAACCCTTGGCGACGCGACTCTGACCATCATCGGCACCATGCACATCACCGATCCGCGTCATGACGCGCTGATGTCCCGCATTGCCTCCGTGCTTGCGCAGGCCGACCTGCTGTTGGTCGAGGCGACGCCGGAGGACGAGGCGGCGATGCAGGCGGCGATGGTTGCCGACCCATCGATCATGCTGATTACCGAAGGCCCGACATTGCCCGATCTGCTGGACGCTGATACCTGGGAAACGCTGAAATCCGCCGCCGAATCCCGGCAGATTCCCGGGTTCATGATCGCCAAGATGCAGCCGTGGTTCCTGATGATCACTCTGGCGATCCCGACTTGCGCGATGGCGGACATTCAGTCCGGCCAACGCGGGTTGGATCAGATGCTGATGGACAACGCCGCCGCCCATGGCGTCCCGGTGCAGGCGTTGGAGCCCTGGACAACGCTGTTTACCCTGCTGACCGGCGCAAGCTTTGACGAACAGATGGCGATGCTGACGTCGGCGATGATGCCCGACGAACTGCTGGCCGAGATGTACGTCGCCCTGCAGGACGACTATTTTGCTGGAAGGGTGGCCGAAATCTGGGAACTGTCCCGTTTCGCGCTGGCCTACGCGCCGGGGTTGGACAAGGCCGAGGCAGAGGCCGCATTCGCGCAGACCGAACAGCTTTTGCTGATCGATCGAAACCGATCCTGGATCCCGGTCATCGAAGCAGCCGCCGATCACAACCGATCCATCGTCATCGCCTTCGGCGCGGCGCATCTGCCCGGCGAAACCGGGGTACTGCGCCTTTTGGAACAGAAAGGCTGGACCATCGCGCCGCTGCCCTAATCGTCCTGATCGCCGAAATCCGCCAACCCGGCGCGGCCCTTGGCAGTCAGGCCATAGACCCCCCGGCTGACCCGTTCGAACCAGCCATAGTGATCTGCAGCCATGATCTGCGTCGCCGTCTTGACCTCGGCCCATGTCGCAACCCTGGCACCGCCCGACGGTCCGTGCACCGCCAGAAACCGCGCACAGCGCACCGCGTCCTGCCGGTAGGCCGTGACGATGCCGTGCCGGGTTGCCCCGCCCGCGTTCGGATCACCCGCGCGACGGGCGAATTCGCGCAGCAGGCGGGCGGTCTTTTTCACGGATTTACGCGGCGCATAGGGGCCGGGGTCGGCGTGGACCTCGACCAGACCGTCGGACAAACGCACCGTGATCAGCCCCAGACCCAGACGGCGGGCAAGCGCCGTGTTGTCCTTGATCGCCTGTAACCCCGCCCTGCTGGTGCCGCGCGGGACTGCGATGTAAACCAGATCGCTGATTGCCAGCCGGGCAACGGCCTGATGGAACAGCGCCAGTGAAAACCCCAGTTTCAGCTCGACAATCACCGGCGGTTCATCGGCCCGCACGGCGACGACATCCGCCGCCCCGACCTCGCCCTTGACGGTATACCCCTGCCCGGTCAGCAGGGCCTTGATGGGGCCATACAGATCGGACTCACGCGGTTTGTTCATGGTGCAACCCTGCCCTGTTTCGCGCCCGCGTGACAGCCCATCCAATCCCCCCTATAAGGCCCGCAAATCAGGCAACCGCACAGGCAATCCCAGCATGACCACCCTTGTTTTCGGCCACAAGTCCCCCGATACCGACAGCACCGGCGCACCGTTGATCTGGGCATGGTATCTGTCCGAAATCCAAGGGGTCGCTGCCGAGGCACGCCTGCTGGGCAGCCCGAATACCGAGGCCGCCTTCGTCGCCGACCGCTGGGGTTTCGCCCTCCCCGAGATCATCACCGACGTCGCCGACGACCAGCCGGTCGTCATCGTCGACACCAACAACCCGGCCGAATTGCCCGCCAACATCAACAACGCCGATATCCGCGCGATCATCGACCATCACAAACTGGTCGGCGGGCTCGAGACAAAGGGGCCGATCCATATCGTGATGATGCCGCTGGCCTGCACGGTGACGGTGATGGCCGAAGCGATGGGCGACGATCTGGCCCGGATGCCGAAGGCGCTGAAAGGCGTGATGCTGTCCTGCATCCTGTCGGATACGCTTGAATTCCGCTCGCCCACGACCACGCCGACCGACCGGGCACTGGCCGAAAAACTGGCCAAGGAACTGGGGGTCGACATTCCCGCCTACGCGTCCGAAATGTTCACCGCGAAATCCGATGTCTCGCGGTTTTCCGACGCCGAACTGCTGCGGATGGATTCCAAGGAATTCACCGTGGGCGGCAAGGAATTGCGTGTTTCGGTTCTGGAAACCACGTCGCCGCATATCTTGCTGGACCGCAAGGCCAACCTGATGGCAGCGATGCCGGGCGTGGCGGCAGAGGACGGCGCCGATCAGGTGTTGCTGTTCGTCGTGGACATCCTGAACGAAGAGGCGACGCTGCTGGTGCCCAACGATCTGGTCAAGGCGATTGCCGAAAAATCGTTTGGGGCTAAGGTCATGGGCGATACTGTCGTGCTGCCGGGAATCATGAGCCGCAAAAAGCAGATCATCCCGAATCTGAAAATCTGAATCCAAAATCCTTTAAAGGATCTTGGGAAAAGCGCCTCAAAGCGTTTTCGTCCCAGGAAAGGCCACAAATGACCGAAATCATCGCCGCCTTTGCGGACATTTCCGACCGCTACGACGCCGCCTTCGTCGATCTATGGGGCTGCATGCACAATGGTCTCGTTGCCTTTCCCGCCGCTGTCGCCGGCATGCAGGCGTTTCGCGCGCAGGGCGGCAAGGTCGTCCTCGTCACCAATGCGCCGCGCCCGCGTGGGCCGGTTGAAACCCAGATCGCCCGCCTTGGCATCCCCGCGGACGCCTGGGATGTGATCGCAACTTCGGGCGATTCTGCGCGGGCGGCGATGTATGCCGGAGCGGTAGGCAAAAAGGTCTATTTTATCGGCGAAGATCACGATCAGGCCTTCTTTACACCGCTCGCTCTGGTCGAAAACCCGGTCAACATCCAGCAGGTCTCCCTGACCGAGGCCGAGGGGATCGTCTGTTGCGGCCCGACCGATCCGCACGCCGATCCGTCCGCATACCGGGGCGATTTTCTGTATGCAAAGTCCAAGGGGCTGAAACTGCTTTGCGCCAACCCCGATATCGTCGTCGACCGGGGCGAGAGCCGTGAATGGTGCGCCGGGGCGCTGGCCTCGCTTTATACCGAAATGGGCGGCGAATCGTTGTATTTCGGCAAACCGCACCCGCCGATCTACGATCTTGCGCGGCGGCGTCTGGCAAAGCTGGGTGGCGTCGATGATCCGCGCATCATCTGCATCGGCGACGGGATCCGCACCGATATTCTGGGGGCATTGGGCGAGGATTACGACAGCCTGTTCATCACTGGTGGGCTGGCGGCGGCGGACACGTTGACCGACATTCACCCCGATCCGGCGGCACTCGCGTCGCACACTGCCCGCGAGCAGTTGGAACCGACCTATGCCATAGGTTTCCTGCGCTAGATTTTCTGCGATTGCAAAGTAATATAATTTCGCCTATCTAACCATCAGAGGTTTATTATTACCCGATGGACGAAGACATGCTCGATAACGCCCCGCGCGGCACGATCTGCATCGAAGATATCGAAATCGGCATGGTCCGGTCACTGCGCAAGCAGATCACCGACCGTGACATCACCCTGTTTGCCGAGGTTTCGACCGATCACAACCCGGTGCACCTCGACGAATCTTATGCACAAGACACGATTTTCGCAGGCCGCATCGCCCACGGGATGCTGACAGCGGGGCTGATTTCGGCGGTCATTGGCGAGCAACTTCCCGGTCACGGCACCGTCTATCTGGGGCAGACGCTGAAATTCCTCGCCCCTGTGCGCCCCGGCGACACGGTGCATGCCGAGGTCGAAGTGACCGCCATCGACCATTCCCGCCGGCGCGTGACGATGGAAACCCGCTGTCTGGTGGCGGGCAAAAAAGTGCTGGTGGGCGAGGCCGTGGTACTGGCGCCATCGCGCAAATTCGACTGATCTTGCACCATTGCGCCGGGGCCGTTACCCCTGCCCCATGCGGATCGTCCGGGATACAGAATTCATCGACAAGGCCGACCGTGGCGCGGTCGCTGCCATCGGCAATTTCGACGGCGTTCATCTGGGACACCGCGCGGTGATCGACCTCGCCCGCAAGGTGGCAATGGCTGAACAGGCACCGCTAGGCATTATGACATTCGAACCGCACCCGCGCGCCTATTTCGCCCACGACGCCCCGCCGTTTCGCCTGATGAACGCCGACGCGCGGGCAAGCCGTCTGGAAAAGCTGGGGGTGGAACGCCTGTATGAACTCCCCTTCAACGCCGCCCTCGCTGCCCACACACCGTATGCCTTTGCGCAGGAAATCATCGCCGGGCAGTTGGGCCTGCGGCATGTGATCGTCGGACAGGATTTCTGTTTTGGCAAGGATCGCAAGGGGACCGCCGCAGATCTTGTGGCCTTCGGGGCCGACATGGGATTTGGCGTCACCCTGTCGCCCATCGTCACGCTGGATGTCGGCAAGGTCAGTTCGACCGCGATCCGCACCGCGCTGACCGATGGTTGCCCGCGCGACGCCGCCGCGATGCTGGGCCACTGGCACCGGATCGAAGGCCCGGTGATTCACGGCGAACAGCGCGGGCGTGAATTGGGGTATCCGACGGCCAATATGTCCATTGCGGGTCTGCATCCGCCGCGATTTGGTGTTTATGCCGTGCTGGTTGACGTGCTGGAGGGGCCGCACAAGGGCCGCCATCATGGGGCCGCATCCATCGGGGTGCGTCCGATGTTCGGTGAAAACCTGCCAAATTGCGAAACTTATCTGTTTGATTTCAAGGGCGATCTGTATAGCACGCCACTGTCGGTCGCCTTGGTCGACTACCTGCGGCCTGAATTGAAATTCGACAGCCTTGACGCCCTGATCGTCCAAATGGCCGCCGATTGCACCCAAGCCCGCGCGGTGGTGGCCGATGTCTGACCCAATCGACCGTGGCGGTTTACGTGACCGGTTTTGGGAAACCAAACCGATGGCCAAGCTGAACCCGCAAGAATGGGAAGCGCTGTGCGACGGTTGCGGCAAATGCTGCCTGAACAAGCTTGAAGACGAAGACACCGGCGAGGTCGCGATGACCCGCGTCGCCTGTCGCCTGTTGGACGACCAGACCTGCCTGTGCGCGAAATACCCTATCCGGCATCAGTTCGTGCCAGAATGTATCGTGCTGACGCCAAAAACCATTCTGAAAAACCTCTACTGGTTGCCCCAGACCTGCGCCTATCGGCTGGTCCACGAAGGCCGTCCGCTGTATGCGTGGCACCCGCTGATTTCCGGCGACCCGCAGACCGTGCACGACGCGGGCGTGTCAGTGCAGGGCCTGACGATTCCCGAATTCGAGGTCGCCGAAGAAGATTGGGAAGATCACATCATCGAGGAGCCGATCTAGATGCACTTTGCGTCCGACAACGCGGGGCCGGTCCATCCGGCCGTCATGGCGGCGATGGCCGCCGCCAACAACGGTTATGCGCTGGGCTATGGCAACGACCCCCTGACGCGGGCCGTGCAGGACCGGATTCGCGCGGTGTTCGAGGCACCCGAGGCGGCCGTCTATCTGGTCGCGACCGGGACGGCGGCAAATGCGCTGATTCTTGGCACGTTGACAAAGCCGTGGGAAACCGTGTTCTGCACCGCCCCGGCCCATATCAACGGCGACGAATGCAATGCGCCCGAATTCTATATGGGCGGGGCCAAACTGACGCTGGTGCGCGATGTCCATGCCAAGATGGGCCCGGACGATCTGCTGACGCGCATTGCGTCAACCCAGACCGGTGGGGTCCACGGGGCGCAGCGCGGACCTGTGTCGATCACCCAGGTAACGGAACGTGGGACGCTCTATTCGCTGGACGAAATTCGGGCGCTGACGGGGGTGGCGCGGGACTTTGGCCTCAAGGTCCATCTGGACGGCGCACGGTTTGCCAACGCGCAGGTCGCGCTGGGCTGTTCTGCCGCCGACATGACGTGGCGCGCCGGCGTCGATGCGGTCAGTTTCGGCGGCACCAAGAACGGCTGCATGGGGGTCGAGGCCTGCGTGATCTTCGACCCTGCGCTGGCCTGGGAATTCGAACTACGGCGCAAACGCGGGGCGCATCTGGTTTCCAAGAACCGTTATCTGGCCGCCCAGATGCGGGGCTATCTGGCCGACGACCTGTGGCTTGATCTGGCCCGTCGCGCCAATGCTGGCTGTCAGCGGCTGGCCGCCGGTCTGCGTCAATTGTCCGTCGGTTCGGGAATGCAGGCCGATCCGGCGGCGAACATCATCTTTATAGACTGGCCGCGCGGGCTGCATCAGCGGCTGTTCGACGCCGGCGCGGTCTATTACATCGAGCGCGGAGACCTTGTGGGCGACGATCCCGACGAATTGCTGACCGGACGGCTGGTCTGCGACTGGTCGGTGACGGACGCCGCCATCGACCGCTTTCTGGCGTTGCTCTAGCGCAACTGCGGCGCCGGTCCCAAGGGCAAGATACCAAAGCTCATCAGCCCATTGCGAAACGTAACCGGCACATCCAGCATGTCGGCCCCGCCGGTGATCATCTCGCCCATCCGTTCCCACGTCGGGGCGACGCCGGGGTCGATCAGCCCGGCGTTGGCGGCCAGCGCGATTAACCCGCGCCAGTCATCGGCCTTGACGTCGATCTGCCCCTCGGCGCGGCCCGATGCATCGGCGGCGACCTGGCCACTGGCCTGAAAAGTCAGGCCTCCCCAAGTCAGATTCAGATCCTTGACGACAAGGGTTTGCAGGGCGGGCGGTGGGCTCTGGTCCAGATGCCGGTCAAGCGGGCGGTCAAGGGTCAGGGTGGCATCGGCGCGGGTCAAAGTCAGCGCGGCGGGCAGCGCGTTGGCGGGGTCCAGTTGCGCCTTCAGCGCCGCAGGCAGGGTCAGCGCCGTCAGATCAGCATAAAGCTCGTAGGTATTGTCGCCCGCCGCCTGCCGCAATGCGACCAACCCCTTGTCGATCCCCGCCTGCCAGCCAAGGCTGGACGCGACGGCCAGCGGTCCGGTTTCGGCAGTGGCACTGGTCAGCGTCAGGTCGGTATTGGCGGCGACAGCGGCGCTGGCGCGCAAACGGTCGCTGGTTATCGTCAACATCTGGCCGGGAAGCGTGATGGTCTGGTCATTCGGCCAGATCGCGATGACCTTGTTGGGGAGATAGCTGAGCGCCAGCAACTGAAAGAACGGCGCCTGCCAGCCAATACCCGTAGCCGGATCGCGCAAGCTGAAATCACTCAGCGTCGTGTCAAACCGGAATGGAAAGCCTCGTGTCGTGACGCTGTCATAGGTCATTTCCCAACCATCCGACTGGACCTGCGTCAGCGCCGCCCGTGCGCCGCGTTGCACGGCTGTCGATGCGACGAACCAGTAGCCGCACCAAACAACCCCCAGCGCGATTACGAAAATCAACAGTTTACGCAACGTCCCACCCTTTCAAATCTGGCTTGGCGCGTGTTTACAGGGGCCGCAGAACAAGGGCCAGCATGATGCCGCTATGGGTTTTCGGATACGGATCACTTTTGTGGAACCCCGGTTTCACGCCGGCGGAAACGGTGACGGCGCGGCTTGCGGGGTATCACCGCAGTTTCTGCATGCTGTCGATCCACCACCGGGGAACCGAGGCGGATCCGGGGCTGGTGTTGGCGCTGGATGGACAGGTCGGGGCAAGTTGCACCGGGGTCGCGTTCCGGATCCCCAACAGCGACCGAGACGCCGTGCTGACGATGCTGCGCGACCGCGAGTTGATTTCATCGGCATATCTTGAACGCGACGTGCCTCTGGACCTGACCGACGGGCGGCGCGTCACCGCACTGGCCTACGTCATCGACCCGGCGCATGTGCAGTACTGCCATTTCGATCTGGAACGTCAGGCGCAGATGATCGCTCGGGCGACCGGCGGGCGCGGACCGAACCATGAATACCTGACCAATACGGCCAGCCACCTGACCGCAATGGGGATCAGCGATCCCGATATGGACTGGCTGGTGGCTCGGGTCGCGCACCTGCGCAACATCTAGTTGAAATACCTCATATTTGATTTGGGTTTCCCATCGCTTGCCCCTATGGTCGGCGCAACCAACAGACGCGAGGAACCTGTCCTGTGACGGACAAAAAGGGGCCCGAGGCCGAGCCGCACTTTACCCAACCCGTTCGCCAGATCACATCGATGCTGGTGGCGCTTGGGCTTGTCATGGCCGGAGTGTTCATTGGTTTCGTGGCGCTGCGGGCAATTTTCCTGTCCAATGTCTACCTGAACGGGCTGATCCTGACAGTCTTTGTTCTGGGCGTGCTGTCGTGCTTTCGGCAAGTCGTGCAACTCGCGGTATCGGTACGCTGGATCGAAGGGTTCGCGGTGCAGCGGTCGGGGCACGGTTTCGTGCAGGTGCCATCGTTGCTGGCTCCGTTGGCCACATTGCTGCGGTCGCGCGGGGCGCGGATGCACCTGTCGTCGTCGGCCAGCCGGTCGATCCTCGATTCCGTCGCCCAGCGGATCGACGAGGATCGTGAAATTGCCCGCTACCTCGGCAGCACACTGATTTTCCTCGGGCTTTTGGGCACGTTTTATGGGCTGGCGACGACCGTGCCGGCGCTGGTCGAAACCATCCGGTCGCTGAACCCCAGCGAAGCCGAAAGCGGGGCAGACATTTTCGCACGCCTGCAAGCCGGGTTGGAAAGCCAGTTGGGTGGCATGGGCACCGCGTTTTCATCGTCATTGCTGGGACTTGCGGGGTCATTGGTCGTCGGGCTGCTCGAACTTTTCGCCGGGCACGGGCAAAACCGGTTCTACCGCGAACTCGAGGAATGGCTGTCGTCGATCACCCGCCTCGGCTTTTCGACCGGCGAGGATGGCGCGGGCGATCAGGCGGTGATGGCGGGGGTGGTCGATCATCTGTCGGAACAAGTCGAGGCCCTGCAGCGGATGTTCACCCAGTCCGACATCAGCCGTTCTGTGGTCGAGGATCAGATGGGTCAGATGACCGCCGCGGTCACCGCACTGACAACGAGGATGGGCAACACTGAAACCGACGCCCTCCTGATCCGTGTCGCGACCGGGCAGGACGCCCTGCTGAGCAAACTGCACGAAGGCGGGGTCGACGGCATCGACGCCGAAAGTCGGATGCGACTGCGGTCGATCGACGTGCAACTACTGCGCATCCTCGAAGAAATGTCGGCCGGGCGGCAGGAAACGATGGCCGACCTGCGCGGCGACATCGCCGGGCTGACGCGGGCCCTGCGCCAACCGCGTGGGCGGCCTGACAAACCTGGGCAGGATTAGGCATGGCGCTGTCACGCCGCGCGCGGGTCAACGGCAACATCTGGCCGGGGTTCGTCGATGCGATGACCGGCCTGCTGCTGGTGCTGATGTTCGTGCTGACGATCTTTATGGTGATCCAGTTCGTCCTGCGCGAAACCATCACCGGACAGGACAAGCGGCTGGACGAACTGACGGCCGAGATCGCTTCGCTGGCGCAGGCGCTGGGGCTGGAACAGGATCGTTCAGCGACATTGGGCGCGCAGGTCGGCACCCTGTCGACGACCGTGTCGGCGATGTCGGACGAGGCCGACGCGCAAGGAGCGTTGATCGCCCGATTGACGGGTGAACGCGACACAGCATCGGCAGCGCTTGTCGCCGCCCAAAACCAGATCACCGGATTCGAGGCGCAAGTGGCCGGACTGCTTGCCCAGCGAACCGATCTGCGCACCCAAGTGGCTGGGCTCGCCGCCGATCAGACCCGGCTGTTGTCCGATCAGGACGCGCTGAACCTCGCGCTGGCGCAGGCCCGGACCGAGATTGACGCCGGGACCGAAGCCGCCCGTCTGGCCGCCGCACGGCGCGAGGCGCTCGAGGCGCTGGTCGCCAGTCTGGAATCTGCGGGCACAGCCAGCGGCACCCGGATTTCGGAACTCCAAGCGGCGCAGATCGCCGATGCGGCGGCGGCCGAGGCATTGCGGGCGCGTTTGGAAAATGCCGACACCGAACTGACGGCGATGACCCTCGCGCTGGAACAGCAACGGCGTGAGGCGGAGAATACACTGACCTTGCTGGCCGCAGCACGGGCTGCGACGGCCGATCTGGACATGAAACTCGCCGCTGCCCTGCTGGCCGAGCAACAGACGGAAAACGATCTTACGCAGGCTCTGAACGCCGGCGATGATCTTGACGCGCGGCTGATCGCGGCCCTGTCGTTGCAAGACACAACAGCTGCCGATCTGGCCGCAGCGCGCGATCAGCTGGCCGCCGTGTCGACCGACCGCGACAATCTGTCGGCGCAACTGGCCGCCGCGTTGACGGCGAACGATGTGGCAAGTGGCGATCTGGAGACGGCCAAGGCGGCGCTGGATGCCGCTCTTGCCGATGCCAGTCTGGACCGCGCGGCGATCGAGGAACGGCTGGCCGCGGCGGTGCTGGCGCAGCAGGCGACAAAGGCCGAACTGGACGCCGCGCGGGCCGAAACGGCTGAGACCGCAACCGCCCGCGCGACGCTCGAACAACGTCTGGCCGAGGCGCTGTTGGCACGCCAATCGCTTGAAGCACAGGTGGCATCGCTGTCAGAAACCCGCACCGAAACAGAAACCGACCGCGCCAGCCTCGAGGCGCGGCTGGCCCAGGCGATGGCGGCGATCGCGGCAGCGCAGTCCGACGCCGGGGCGCAGATGTCCGAGGCGGAACGGCAGGCGGCGCTTTTGGCGACCGCCAATGCCGCACTTTCACAGGAACAGGCTCTCTCGGCGGATAGTCAGCGGCAGGTTGCCCTGCTGAACGCGCAGGTGAGCGAATTGCGCAACCAGATCGGCAGTCTGCAGGCGCTGCTGGATTTGGCCGACGAAACTGACGTGGCGTCAAACGTGCAGATCCAGTCGCTCGGGTCGCAGTTGAATACCGCACTGGCCCGCGCCGCTGCCGAAGAACGTCGTCGCCGCGAGCTGGAAGAGGCCGAGCGGATCAGGCTTGAGGCCGAGCGTGATCGGCTGACCGCCGAAACCCAGAACCTTGAACGCTACAAATCCGAATTCTTTGGCGAGCTGCGCGATGTCCTGTCAGGGCAGGACGGCATCCGCATCGAAGGCGACCGGTTCGTGTTTTCCTCGGAAGTGTTGTTCCCGCAGGGCAGTGCGACACTGTCGGAGACTGGTAAGGCCGAGATCGCCAAGGTCGCCGCGATCCTGCGCGATGTCGCTGCCAACATCCCGCCCAATATCGACTGGATCATCCGGGTTGACGGCCATACCGACGACGTGCCGCTCAGCGGGTTTGGCGAATTTGCCAATAACTGGGAACTTTCTCAGGCACGGGCGCTGTCGGTCGTCCTCTACATGATCGACAGTGAAGGAATTGCGCCGGACCGGCTGGCGGCGAACGGCTTTGGTGAATTCCAGCCCGTCAATCCCGCTGAAAGCGACGCCGCCCGCGCCCAGAACCGGCGGATCGAGTTGAAGCTGACAGAGCGGTAGACAAGGCTTCTGCAAAAGCCTTCGTAAAACGCTTCCATGCGCTTTCCCGTCTTAGTCAACGACGATCGTCGTGACGTCTTGAACCAGAACGGCCCCGTCGCGCACCAGCACGATGGACCCGGTGTAGCCCCCGTAAGGCCATCCTCCCGGCGGGCTACGCCGACCCGCCGCGCGGAAAAATTGCGCCTGAGCCCTGTCGATTGCGAAGTCCTGACCGATCACCTTGCCGCCCGGTCCAGAAATGGTCAGTTGCAGAACATCCCCCGCCCGACTGCCAAAGGCAAAGGCCCAGAGCACCAATGCATCGTCGCGCGAAAGGGCTGTCGCCGCCGCTGTCCCGGCCTTGACGGTGTCGTATTCGGGCACACCGGTCGCGAAACCCGCACTGATCAACCCGGCCGCCGGAGTGGCTGGCGGGTCTTGCCACAGGGTGCTGTCGCCGGGGGTCGCGCAGGTCGTCACGCCGTCTGGGTCAAACGGATCAACCACCGCACCGTCATGGCGCACCGACAAGTGCAGGTGCGGGAATTCGGTTTCGCCGGACAGGCCGACCCGGCCGATCACGGCGCCCATCGCCACGCGCTGCCCCGGTTGAACCTGAACCGATCCCTGCTCCATATGGCAATACTGCGTTTCCCACCCGTCGGCATGGCCGATGACGACGCCGTTGCCGCATTCCCGCTCGCTTACGTCGGGTGCGCCGGGCTGGCCCTGGAGGATGTCGGGCATGTCATCACGCACACCGTGGACCATGCCGGGTGCGGCGGCCAGAACATTAACGCCAGCGGCCTGAGCAGCCAAAGACGGAAGGGCGAAATCGGTGCCCTTGTGTCCATCATAGGTCAACCCGCCACACATGAAATCCGTGGCCCCCGGCCCCGGATCGTGGTCGGTGAATTGCTGAATGTAACAGGTTTTGCCCGGTTGGCAGGCAATTGGCAGGGCCAGCAGCAGATCGCCGGCCGCAGCGGGTGCGGCGAAGGCCAGCAGCAAAGCCGCCAGCCCACGCATCGTTATTCCGCCGTCAGCAGTGGCGGCTTGTTTCCTGCCAAGCGGGCTTGCTGGGGTTCTTGGATCTCCAGATCCAGTTTGCCGTCCTTGACGCCAACCTTGACCAGCCCACCCTTCATCAGGTTGCCGAACAACAATTCTTCGGCGAGCGGTTTCTTGATGTACTCCTGGATCACGCGGCCCAGCGGACGCGCCCCCATCTTGTCGTCGTAGCCCTTGTCAGCCAACCATGCGGCCGCCTTGGGGGACAGCTCGATGTGGACATGGCGGTCGATCAGTTGCGCCTCGAGTTGCAGGACGAACTTTTCGACGACCTGCAGGATCACCTCTTTCGGCAAGGCACCAAAGGAAATCACTGCATCCAGACGGTTGCGGAATTCCGGCGTGAACAGCTTTTCAATTGCGGCAATATCCTCGCCGGTGCGCCGTTCGCGGCCGAACCCGATCGCCTCTTGTGCCTGTTCCATCGCGCCTGCGTTGCTGGTCATGATGAGGATCACGTTGCGGAAATCCACCGTCCGGCCGTTATGGTCGGTCAGTTTGCCGTGGTCCATGACCTGCAACAGAATGTTGTACACATCCGGGTGTGCCTTTTCCATTTCGTCCAGCAGCAGCACACAGTGCGGGTGCTGGTCGACGCCGTCGGTCAGCATGCCGCCCTGATCGAAACCGACATAGCCCGGCGGTGCGCCGATCAGGCGGGATACAGCGTGTTTCTCCATGTATTCCGACATGTCAAAGCGCAGCAGTTCGACGCCCAGGCTGTCGGCCAGCTGTTTGGCGACCTCGGTCTTGCCGACGCCTGTCGGCCCGGCGAACAGGTAGTTGCCGATTGGCTTTTCCGGTTCGCGCAGGCCGGCACGGGCCAGTTTGATCGCGGATGCCAGCGCCTCGATGGCGGCATCTTGCCCGAAAACGACCCGCTTCAGCGACTTTTCAAGGTCTTTCAACACCTCTGCGTCGTCCTTGCTGACGTTCTTCGGCGGTATCCGGGCGATCTTGGCCACAACGGCCTCGATCTCCTTGATGCCAATGGTCTTGCGCCGTTTGGACTCCGCCACCAGATGTTGTGCCGCACCGGCCTCGTCGATCACGTCGATAGCCTTGTCGGGCAGTTTACGGTCGTTGATATACCGGGCCGACAGTTCCACCGCCGATTTGATCGCGTCGGCGGTGTATTTGATATTGTGGTGATCCTCGAAGTAGGGCTTGAGGCCGCGCAGGATCTTGATCGAATCCTCGACCGAGGGTTCGTTCACGTCGATCTTCTGGAACCGGCGTGCAAGCGCGCGGTCTTTTTCGAAATGCTGGCGGAACTCCTTGTAGGTGGTCGACCCCATGCAGCGCAGTTTGCCACCCTGCAGCGCAGGTTTCAGCAGGTTGGAGGCATCCATCGCCCCGCCCGACGTGGCCCCGGCCCCGATGACCGTGTGAATTTCGTCGATGAACAGGACGGCATCGTCGTGTTCTTCCATCTCGGTCATCACGGCCTTCAGCCGCTCTTCGAAATCGCCGCGATAGCGGGTGCCGGCCAGCAACGCACCCATGTCGAGCGAATAGATCGTCGCGTGTGCGAGCACCTCAGGCACTTCGCCCTTGACGATCTTGTAGGCCAAACCTTCGGCAATCGCCGTTTTGCCGACACCGGGGTCACCGACCAGCAGCGGGTTGTTCTTGCGGCGGCGGCACAGCACCTGAATGCAGCGTTCAACCTCGTGATCGCGGCCAATCAGCGGGTCAACGTCGCCCTTTCTCGACTTCGCGTTCAGGTCCACGCAATATTTCTGCAACGCAGTTTCCTTTTGGTCACCTTCGGTCACCGGGGCGGATTCATGTTCTTCGTTCTTGGCACCCGTCACCGGGCGGATTTCGCCGTAAGCCGGATCCTTGGCGACGCCATGGGCGATGAAGTTAACCGCGTCGTAGCGGGTCATGTCCTGATCCTGCAGGAAATAGGCGGCATTGCTTTCGCGTTCGGCAAAGATCGCGACCAGCACATTGGCGCCCGTCACCTCGGTCCGGCCCGACGATTGCACATGGATCGCGGCGCGCTGGATTACCCGCTGGAACGCGGCTGTTGGCACCGCTTCGGACCCTTCGACGTCGGTGATGAGCGTCGCCAGATCGTCCTCGATGAATTCCTCGAGCGATTTGCGCAGTTCGGTCAGATCGACCGAGCATGCCTTCATCACCCGCGCAGCGTCGGGTTCATCGATCAGAGCCAGCAACAGGTGTTCAAGGGTGGCAAGTTCGTGGCGGCGTGCATTTGCCAGCGCCAGCGCGGCGTGAATCGACTGCTCGAGCGTGTTTGAAAATGACGGCACCTGACGTGCTCCTTTATCAACGGGGGCCAGAAGGGCGAAGGCCCATTCTGACCGTGGCCTCATATGTTTAAGGTTTGCTTTCGCGGTCAAACCTTCAAGAACTATTTTGTGCAACCCCCCTCACATTTCGTTGGGTGAGGCGTCGGAGGCATGTTTTTCGACACATTTCTGCCGCAATGCCTAGAACTTGTCCTTGCGTCGCCGGATTTCGGCAAACACCACGCCAGGATCGGCATCTTGCATCCCGACAACGGCCTGAACAGCCGGCATGTCGGCACGCAGGAACGGGTTGGTGGCAATCTCGTCCGACAGGGTGGATGGCACGGTCGGTTCCCCTTTCGCCCGTGCCGCATTTATCGCTTCGATACGGGATGTAAGGGCGGCATTCCCGGTTTCAATAGTGGCGGCGAAACGCGCGTTGGCAGCACTGTATTCGTGACCTGAACAGATCAGGGTGTCGGAGGGCAATGCCCGCAGTTTCAGCAGCGACGACCACATCTGGTCTGCGGTCCCTTCGAACAGGCGTCCGCAACCCAGGCCCATCAGGCTGTCGGCGGTAAACGCATAGCCACTGGCAGGAAAATGAAAGGCGATATGGCCGACGGTATGACCGGGCACTTCGATCACCTGAACCGCCTCGCCGCAAACGGTCAGCGGGTCGCCTTCCACCACCGCAAGGTCGAGCGGCGGCAGGCGGTGCGCATCTGCGCCAGCCCCGATCACCCGCACGCCGGGGCCGCGCAGGTCGGCGACGGCAGCGGTGTGGTCGTCGTGATGATGCGTCAGCAGGATGTCGGTCAGCCGCCAGTCCCGCGCGTCCAAGGCCGCTCGGATCGGCGCCGCCTCGGGCGCGTCTACCACTGCGGTTTGTCCGGTCACTTCATCATGCAGCAGGTAGGCGTAGTTGTCGGTACGGCAGGGGACGGTCAGCAGTTCCAAAGGCATGGCATTGTCGCAATCGATTGTTATGTGGCAAGGTGATACAGGTGCAAGCCTGACGGAAACGACCAAGGACCGCAATGCATCTGGATGTGCTGGACCTGCGCAACTTTTACTATCGCTCGGCACTGGGCCGGGCGGCGCAAAAGGTGGTGCGCGATCAGCTTGTGGCGCTGTGGCCCGAAGCCAAGGGCCAGACCGTCGTCGGGTTCGGTTTTGCGGTGCCACTGCTGCGCCCCTATCTGGGCAGCGCGCGGCGGGTCATCGGATTGATGCCGGGACCGCAGGGGGTGATGCCCTGGCCGCCCGGCGAGGCGAATTGCAGCGTCCTGTGCGAAGAAACCATCTGGCCGATCGAAACCGGATCTGTCGACAGGCTGGTGGTGCTGCACGGGCTGGAAACCTCGGAAAACCCCGGTGCAGTGTTGGACGAATGCTGGCGCGTTCTGGGACCGGGCGGCAAGGCGATGTTCATCGTGCCAAACCGCGCCGGACTTTGGTCGCGGTCCGATCGCACGCCATTCGGGTACGGGAGGCCCTATTCGCTGGGACAGCTTGAACTACAGCTGCGCCAGCACAACTTTGTCTCCGAACGCAACCTGTCAACGCTCTATCAGCCGCCCTCGGCCAAACGGATATGGCGCAAATTCTCTCGGATGCTGGAAAGGATTGGACGACGCCTGCCCGTGGTCGCCGCCGGGGGGGTTTTGTTCGTCGAAGCGTCTAAGCAACTGGCAATGCCCAAACGGCCGGGCTTGACCGAAAGGGTAAAACGACCGCTGCGGGTGCTCGAGGGGGTCGCACAGCCGGTGCCAGGCGCAGCGGTGGCGGGCGGAGTCAGGGATTCGGGCAAAAATCCCCCCCTTTCGACGGTCTGAACCGGTCAGCGCGCGTCCAGGTTTTGTAACAAACCGTCGCAGCCCCGCTATCGCCCTTAAAATCATGGAAAAACCCCCGACAGATTCCGGCGTCTAAGCGGTTGCTCCACTTGAAAGCCTCTGCTACATCGGCCCGAATTTAACGCCTTCGTGAAAACGTGGGCCTGCCAGAATGCCCCCTTGAAACCCCTTTCGGGACGGATGGGCCGGGCCAGCAAACCGGAAGGGTGGACGTGTCCGAAACTGCTTCGATCTCAACCGGCATCGCGGCCCGTTACGCCAGCGCGGTGTTCGACATTGCCAAGGACGGCAAGGCGCTCGCCGCGCTTGAATCCGACATCGACTCGCTGGACGCCGCGATGGGCGAAAGTGCCGATATGCGCGCCCTGATCGCGTCGCCGCTCTATTCGCGCGACGAACAGTCTGGGGCGATGGCGGCAATCGCAAAAATGATGCACCTGTCGGCAACAACCTCTAACGTGCTGGGCCTGCTGGCCGCCAAACGCCGTCTGTTCGTGCTGCCGTATCTGCTGAAATCCCTGCGTCTGCGTCTGTCCGCCGAAAAGGGCGAGGTCGCGGCTGACGTGATCACGGCGCAGCCAATGACCAAGGCGCAGACCGAGGCACTTGCCAAAACGCTCAAGGCCAAGGTCGGCAAGGACGTGAAAATCAATGCAACCGTCGATGAATCCCTCATCGGCGGTCTTATCGTGAATGTAGGCTCGAAAATGATCGACACGTCGATCCGCTCGCGGCTTGCGGCCCTCCAGAACACCATGAAAGAGGTCGGATAATGGCGATCCAAGCTTCCGAAATTTCTGCGATCCTCAAGGAGCAGATCAAGAATTTTGGCCAGGAGGCCGAAATGGCCGAAGTTGGCCGCGTGCTGTCGGTCGGCGACGGGATCGCCCGCGTCTATGGCCTTGATAACATTCAGGCAGGTGAAATGGTGGAATTCCCCGGCGGGATCCGGGGCATGGCGCTGAACCTTGAAACCGACAACGTCGGCTGCGTGATCTTCGGGTCGGACCGCGACATTAAAGAAGGCGACATCGTCAAGCGCACCAAGTCCATCGTTGACGTGCCCGCAGGCAACGAACTGTTGGGCCGGGTCGTGGACGGTCTGGGCAACCCGATCGACGGCAAGGGCCCGATCAACGCCTCGGAACGCCGGGTCGCTGACAGCAAGGCCCCCGGCATCATCCCGCGCAAATCGGTGCATGAACCGATGGCGACCGGCCTTAAAGCGATTGATGCGATGATTCCCGTGGGCCGTGGCCAGCGCGAGTTGATCATCGGTGACCGCCAGACTGGCAAGACCGCTATTGCGCTCGACACCATCCTGAACCAGCAGTCCTACAACGATGCCGCCGGAGACGATGAGAGCAAGAAGCTGTATTGCATCTATTGCGCCATCGGCCAGAAACGGTCGACCGTCGCCCAGATCGTGAAAAAGCTCGAGGATTCGGGTGCGATCGCCTACACCATCGTCGTCGCCGCCACCGCGTCCGACCCTGCGCCGATGCAGTTTCTGGCCCCCTATGCCGCAACGGCAATGGCAGAATTCTTCCGCGACAATGGCCGCCATGCGCTGATCATCTACGATGACTTGTCCAAACAGGCCGTGTCGTATCGCCAGATGTCGCTGCTGCTGCGCCGCCCGCCGGGGCGCGAGGCCTATCCGGGCGACGTGTTCTATCTGCACTCGCGCCTGCTGGAACGGTCGTGCAAGCTGAACGAGGAAAACGGCTCGGGGTCGCTGACCGCGTTGCCGATCATCGAAACCCAAGGCGGCGACGTGTCGGCATTCATCCCGACCAACGTCATCTCGATCACTGACGGGCAGATCTTCCTTGAAACCGAACTGTTCTTTCAGGGTATCCGCCCGGCCGTGAACACCGGTCTGTCGGTGTCGCGCGTCGGATCGTCGGCGCAGACCAACGCGATGAAATCGGTCGCTGGCCCGGTCAAACTGGAACTGGCGCAATACCGCGAAATGGCGGCATTTGCGCAATTCGGGTCAGACCTTGACGCATCGACTCAGGCCCTGCTGAACCGCGGTGCCCGCCTGACCGAACTGATGAAACAGCCGCAGTATTCGCCGCTGAGCAACGCCGAAATCGTTTGCGTGATCTACGCCGGGACCAAAGGCTATCTGGACAAGATCGCGGTCAAGGACGTGGGCCGGTTCGAGGAAGGGTTGCTCAAGCACCTGCACGCCAAGCACGAAGACGTCCTGACGATGATCACCAAAGAAGACCCCAAGATCAAAGGCGACGCCGAGGCCAAGATCAAGGCGGCGATTGACGCCTTTGCAGCAGATTTCGCCTGATCTGGAATAGGAGAACAGACCAGTGCCAAGTCTGAAGGACCTCAAAAACCGGATCGCGACGGTCAAATCGACCCGCAAGATCACCAAGGCCATGCAGATGGTGGCCGCCGCGAAATTGCGCCGTGCGCAGGACGCCGCAGAGGCCTCGCGCCCCTATACCGAACGGTTCAACGCGGTGATGGCGGGGCTGGCGGCATCGGTGGGCACGTCGGAATCCGCGCCGAAACTGCTGCGCGGCACTGGATCGGACCAGACCCATCTGCTGGTCGTGATGACGGCGGAACGTGGCCTTTGCGGCGGCTTCAACGGCAACATCGCCAAGCTGGCCAAGGCGCATGCGGCGAAACTGATTGCGGCGGGCAAGACCGTCAAGATCATGACCGTGGGCAAAAAGGGGCGCGATGCGATGCGCCGCGATTATGGCAACAAGTTCGCCGCCCACGTCGATCTGACAGCGGTCAAGCGGGTCAGTTATGGCGACGCACAGGGGATCGCCAAGGATGTGCTGGCGCGGTTCGACGCCGGTGAATTCGACGTCGCGACGATCTTTTTCTCGGAATTCGAAAACGTGATCAGCCAGATCCCGACCGCGACACAGATCATCCCGGCCAAGTTCGACACCGACGCCGATGCGGTCAGCACGATCTACGACTATGAGCCGAGCGAAGAAGCGATCCTCGCCGACCTGCTGCCGCGCGGCGTCGCCACCCAGATTTTCGCCGCCCTGCTGGAAAACGGCGCATCCGAACAGGGTGCCCGGATGTCGGCGATGGACAACGCGACGCGCAACGCAGGCGACATGATCGACCGGCTGACGATCCAGTACAACCGGTCGCGTCAGGCCAAGATCACCAACGAACTGATCGAGATCATTTCGGGCGCCGAAGCCCTTTAAAAGACAACCGGAGAGACAACACATGGCTAACGCAAAAGGCAAAGTGACCCAGGTCATCGGCGCCGTCGTGGACGTGCAGTTCGGCGACGACCTGCCCGAAATTCTGAACGCGCTGATCACCGACAACAACGGCAACAAGCTGGTTCTCGAGGTCGCGCAGCACCTTGGCGAAAACACCGTGCGCACCATCGCGATGGATGCAACCGAGGGTCTGGTGCGCGGCGCCGAAGTGACCGACACCGGCGCGCCGATCCAGGTGCCGGTGGGTAATGCCACGCTGGGCCGCATCCTGAACGTGATCGGCGAACCCGTCGACGAAAAGGGCCCGGTCAACGCCGACGAATACCGCCCGATCCACGCCGAGGCACCGGCTTTTGCCGACCAGTCCACCGCGTCCGAAGTTCTTGTGACGGGCATCAAGGTCGTCGACCTGCTGGCGCCCTACGCCAAGGGCGGCAAGATCGGCCTGTTCGGCGGTGCCGGCGTCGGCAAGACGGTTCTCATCATGGAACTCATCAACAACATCGCCAAGGTCCACAGCGGGTTTTCCGTGTTCGCGGGCGTGGGTGAACGGACCCGCGAGGGCAACGACCTCTATCACGAAATGATCGATTCCGGCGTTATCGTTCCCGACGATCTGGAAAAATCCAAAGTGGCACTTGTTTACGGGCAGATGAACGAGCCGCCGGGCGCGCGGATGCGTGTTGCCTTGTTCGGCCAGCGTCAGGCCGGACAATTCCGCGACCAGTCGGGCAGCGATGTGCTGTTCTTTGTCGACAACATCTTCCGCTTTACTCAAGCGGGTTCAGAGGTGTCGGCGCTGCTGGGCCGGATCCCGTCTGCCGTGGGCTATCAGCCGACGCTGGCGACCGACATGGGGGCGTTGCAGGAACGGATCACCTCGACGAAAGCCGGGTCGATCACATCGGTGCAGGCGATCTACGTGCCCGCTGACGACCTGACCGACCCTGCGCCCGCAACGTCGTTTGCGCACCTTGACGCGACGACCGTTCTGAGTCGGGCGATTTCGGAACTCGGCATCTATCCCGCCGTGGACCCGCTCGATTCGACCTCGCGCCTGCTTGACCCCGCGGTTGTGGGTGAAGAGCATTACAAGGTCGCCAACGACGTCCAGCAGGTGTTGCAGCGGTATAAATCGTTGCAAGACATCATCGCCATTCTGGGCATGGACGAGTTGAGCGAAGAGGACAAACTGACCGTTGCCCGCGCCCGTAAAATCCAGCGTTTCCTGTCGCAACCGTTCGACGTGGCCAAGGTGTTTACCGGCTCCGACGGGGTGCAGGTGCCGCTGGACGTCACGATCAAATCGTTCAAGGCCGTCGTCGCCGGTGAATACGATCACCTGCCCGAAGGCGCGTTCTACATGGTCGGTGGCATCGACGATGTGATCGCCAAGGCCCAGCGCATGGCCGCAGCCGCAGCCTAAGGGGGTCGATATGGCAGATACGTTGCAATTCGATCTGGTCAGCCCGGAACGGCGACTATCGTCGCTTCAGGCGACCGAGGTGCAGATTCCGGGGGCTGATGGCGACATGACGGCGATGGCAGACCACGCCCCGGTCATCACCACCCTGCGCCCCGGCGTTCTGCGCGTTGTGCATGCGGGTGGAACGGACGAATACGTCGTTTCCGGCGGCTTTGCCGAAATCAACGGCGCCAGCGTCACCGTGCTGGCCGAACAGGCGATGCCCAAGGGCGAGATCACCCAAGGGCATTTCGACACGATGGTGGCACAGGCCCGCGCGGCGCATGTCGCCGCACAAGAGAAGTTCAAGAACGAACCCGGCCCGGTCGATGACGCGGCCAAACTGCTTGCTGACATGGTCGCCCTGGGTGGCCATATCGGGCTGACGGCGGGGCACACAGGGCCGCTGCCGGGGTGATCGAATTCGGGATTTACATTGAACCAAGGCCCTGCACTGCGGGGCCTTTTTCATATTATCGGCACTACTTTCCCGTCTATTTCCTGCCCCATTCCCCTGCTAGGCTTTCCGACGGAGAAACGGTGCGACCAGTATATGAAGCGTTTGCGCAACCATTTGATCGGGATCGATCAGGGCGATGTCGTTCTGTTTTCGGATTTCGAACATGACGGGGTCATGTGGACGGGCGAAGGCCCGCGCCAGACCCGCGCCTATGTGCATTTCTCGGAAAGTTTCCGCAGCGCCCCGACCGTCCGTGTCACCATGACCATGTGGGACATGAGCCATGAATTCAACATGCGCGCCGACGTGCAGGCCGAGGACGTGACCGAGGAAGGGTTCGGGATCGTGTTCCGAACCTGGGGCGACACCAAGGTGGCGCGGGTTCGCGTCGGCTGGCAGGCCATTGGCGAAGTCCGTCAGGCCGACGAGTGGGATTTGTATTAATCTTCCCGCTACACCAGCTTGGTGTACATCCCCTCGTAGATCGGTTCGAGGGTTTCGTGGTCGAACAGCGAACTGACCGACGTGCCGTTCCAAATGTTCAGGATCGCCTGCGCGAACATCGGCGCTGTTGGGACAATGCGGATATTCTTGCAAGCCTTGACCGCTGCCGTGGGTTCGATGGAATCGGTGATCACCAGCGATTTCATCACTGATTTGGTAATCCGTTCGACCGCCGGGCCGGACAATACGCCGTGAGTGATATAGCTGTGCACCTCAATCGCGCCTGCTGCCATCAGCACCTCGGCGGCCTTGCACAGCGTCCCGGCGGTGTCGCAGATGTCGTCGACGATGATGCAGCGTTTGCCCGCGACCGACCCGATGATGGTCATCTCGGTCACCTCGCCCGCCTTTTCGCGGCGCTTGTCGACGATGGACAGGGGCGCGCCGATCCGCTGCGCCAGTTCGCGGGCACGCGCGACGCCGCCGACGTCAGGCGATACGACCATCACATCGTCCATGTGCTGAAAGTGGTGGTTGATATCCAACGCGAAAATGGGCGAGGCATACAGGTTATCGACCGGCAGATCGAAGAACCCCTGAATCTGCGCCGCGTGCAGGTCCATCGTCAGCACCCGTTCGATCCCCGCCTCGGCGATCAGGTTGGCGACCAGCTTGGCTGAAATGGGCGTGCGCGCCTTTGTGCGCCGGTCCTGGCGGGCATAGCCGAAATAGGGGATCACAGCGGTAATTCGGGCGGCAGAGGATCGGCGCAGTGCGTCTGAAATGATGAGTAATTCCATCAGGTTGTCGTTGGCCGGATTGCTGGTCGGCTGGATGATGAACATATCCTCGCCGCGCACGTTCTCGTAAACCTCGACAAAGATTTCCTGATCGTTGAACCGTTCGACCCGCGCGTCCACCAGTTTGACGTTCATTCCCCGGTGCATCGACATCCGCCGCGCGACGGCCTTGGCAAGAGAGCGGTTGGCGTTGCCGGCGATCAGCTTGGGCTCGGTCAGATTGGGCATGTGGGGCGTCCTTGAGGGGCTGCGTCACCGGCACAAGGTGACAGATTCGTGACGTTGACACCGCCTAGCACACCACTACGGTCGCTGAAAGAAATCAGCAGCCAGGGATCGCGCGAATGCCCCATATCGATTACTTCTTTGCCACGATTTCACCCTTCACCTATCTGACCGGCACCCGTCCGGCGGAGATCGCCGCTGCGCACGGGGCGACCATCACCTACAAACCGCTCGACATCATGGGCCTGTTTGCGCGCACCGGCGGGGTGCCCCCAAAGGACCGGCATCCGAACCGGCAGGCCTATCGCCTGCAGGATATGCGGCGGCGGGCACATGTGGCGGGTTTGCCGCTCAATCCCAAACCGGCATTCTGGCCGACCAACCCTGCGCCGTCGTCCTATGCGATCATCGCGGCGCAGAGTGCAGGCGGCGGCGATCTGGCAGCGCTGGTGCATGGGTTCGGACGCGCCTGCTGGGCCGAGGAACACAACATCGCCGAAGACGACGTGATCCGCGACTGCCTGTCAGCGGCGGGGTTCGATCCGAAACTGGCCGACAGCGGGCTGCTGAGTGGGGCCGACACCTATGCGTCCAACCTCGAAGACGCAGTGCGGCGTGGTGCCTTTGGCGCACCGTTCTTCATCACCGATACCGACGAGCGTTTCTGGGGACAGGACCGGCTTGACGATCTTGACGCGCATCTGGCGGGGCGTCTGTAGTTATCGGTTTCACCTAGCGGCAGTAGGCCCCGCCGCGCCCGCGTGCCGTGTCAAAGTGGAAATGATCGCGGTGATCAGCGTTGGCGGCTGGCCCCAGAACGGTGGTAAAGGTGCCGCAGGCGTCGTCGTGCATCCGGCGCAACTGGCGGCGATCGGCGCGACTGTTCCAGCCGGACTCGACCATTATCGCTGAACCATCACGCAGGACAAAACCGGCAATATCGATGGCCCGGCCCCGACCGTGTTCGGACATGCGCGCGCCCAGGACATTGTTGCGGCCGCGGCAGACGTAAGACCCGGCGACCCGCAACGCTGCAAGGCCGCCGCCCTGATCGGCGATGCGCGGGCGAGCGGACTGCCTGACCCAAGTGTTCAGTGCCTTGGCGGTGGTGCAGTCCATCAGCGACGCGTCGTTCAGGGCGACCCCCGACACCGACCTGATCCGCACCGGTTCGGCGATGCCGCAATCGCCCGACCCGCGGATCACCGCGACCACCTCGCCCTGAATTTCAGGGACTCCGCAGACTGATCCACGGCGTGTCGCCTCGGTTACTGCGGCGGCTTGTTGCACGACGGCGGCAGGGCGGTCCGGCGGGCGCATCGATAGGGCGACAGCCTGCAGGCTGATGGCGACCATTGCGATTTCGGCGTGGGGTTCGGGTTCGGACCGGCTGACGCGGTCGGTCGTCGGGCGGGCCTGAGGCCGCAGCGAATTTTCCGGCGCATCGGCCACCGCCATGCCGGCACAAAGCATCAGGACCGCCGCCAGCCTCACGCCTTTGATCCCGGACCCCGGCCAAAGTTCGGGGCGGCGGTGTCTTGCCCGGCGTCGATGATGCCGCGCCGGATTGCGCGCGTCCGGGTGAAATAGGCGTGCAGATGGTCGCCGTCGCCGCGCCGGATCGCCCGTTGCAGAGCAAACAGCTCTTCGGTGAAACGGCCCAGAATTTCGAGCGTGGCGTCCTTGTTGGTCAGGAACACATCGCGCCACATCGTCGGGTCGCTGGCCGCGATCCGGGTGAAATCGCGGAAACCGGCGGCGGAAAACTTGATGACCTCGCTGTCCGTCACCCGGCGCAGATCGTCGGCGACGCCGACCATCGTGTAGGCGATCAGATGGGGGGTGTGGCTGGTCACGGCCAGAACCAGATCGTGATGGTCGGCATCCATCTCGTCAGTGTTGCTGCCCAGCGCCTGCCAGAACGCCCGCAGCCGGTCCACCGCTGCCCGGTCGGCCGCGTCGGGCACCAGAATGCACCAGCGGTTGTCAAACAATTCGGCAAAGCCCGACCGGGGGCCGGAATGTTCGGTTCCTGCAAGGGGGTGGGCAGGGATAAAGTGGATGCCTGCAGGGACGTGCGGTCCGACGGCCTCGACCACTGCCCGCTTGACCGATCCGACATCAGTCAGCGTCGCGCCCTCTTGCAGGGCCGGGGCGATTTCGGCTGCAACGCTGCCCATGGCGCCGATGGGGACGCAGAGGACCACAAGGTCAGCGCCCTCCACCGCGTCGACCGCCGTTTCGCAAACCCGGTCACACAGACCGATCTCCCGCGCGATGGCGCGGGTTTCAGCGCTGCGGGCATAGCCGGTGATCTCGGATCCCATCCCGGCGCGGCGCATCGCATGCGCCATCGACCCGGCGATCAGACCCAGCCCGATCAGGGCGACCCGATGATAGGGCTGGTCCATCAGCGCGCCCCTTTGAACACCGCAATCGCGTGAACGACGCGGCGGCAGGCGCTTTCGTCGCCGACGGTGATCCGCAGGCATTGCGGCAAACCGTAATTCGTGACCCGGCGCACGATGATCCTTTCGCTGCGCAGGTGGGCGTCGCAGGCCGCGGCTTCTTCCGCGCTGGCGAACCGGGCGAGCACAAAGTTGGCATGGCTCTCATCGCAGCCGATCCCGAGTTCGATCAGGCCCTGCCGGAGCCAGCTGCGCATCCGGGCATTGTCGGCGACGCATTTGGCAGCATAATCGCGGTCGCGCAGCGCCGCCGCGGCCGTCACCATCTGGGTATCGGAAAGGTTGAACGGCTGGCGGATCCGGTTCAGCACATCGATAATCGGGCGGGCGGCGTAGCCCCAGCCGATCCGCAGGCCGCCAAGGCCGTAAAGTTTGGAAAACGTCCGCGTCATGATGACGTTCGGATGGCTGTCGACCACCGATGCGCCGCCGTCGAACCCGTCGGCAAATTCGGCATAAGCGCCGTCCAGCACCAGCAAGCAACTGTCGGGCAGACCGCTGGCCAATTGGGCAACATGGCCACCACGCAGCAAGGTTCCGGTTGGGTTGCCGGGGTTGGCGATAAACACGATCCGGGTTTTCGGCGTGACGGCGGCCAGAATGGCGACGACATCGACGTGACGGTCAGTCTCGGCAACCTCGACCGGGGTCGCCCCGACGGCGCGGGCCAGGATCGGATACATGGCAAAGCCGTGGGTGGTATGGATCACCTCGTCACGCCGTCCGGCATAGGCCTGCGCGACGAACTGCAACACTTCGTCCGACCCGACGCCGCAGATGACGCGGTCGGGATCAAGGCCATGCACCTCGGCAATCGCAGCACGCAGGTCGGCGTGGTCGGTGTTGGGGTAGCGGTGCAGGGATTGGGCGCTGCGGGCAAAGGCCACTTTGGCCCTGTCGGAGGGCCCGGCGGGGTTTTCATTGGCCGACAGTTTCAGAACGCTTTGGTGACCCATAATGGATGACGCACCGCCCTGATACAGGGCAATCTGCATGATACCGGGTTGCGGCTTGATCGGGGCGGGCATGGGCAGCCTTTTGATGTCTGCTCTCTCTTAGCGGTGTCAGGCGCGGCATGCCAGTGGGGCGTTTGCGTCGCACCGATTGTGTTGCCGATCAGGCCACCAACAGCATCCAGACGCCCATAGCCACCATCATCACGTTTTCGGTAAGCGAAACGAACCCCAGCGGTACCCGGCTGTTGCCCCCGACACAGGCGCATTTCAGTTCGCGTTTGTCGATATAAATCGCCTTGATGACCGATACCGCGCCGATCGTGCCGATGAACAGGGCAAGCGGTGCTGCCAGCCAGATCAGCGCGCCCGCCAGCATCAGCACCCCGGCCAGTCCCTCGGCGAAAGGGTAGATGTAACCATAACGCACCCAGCGCCGGGCCAGCAGATCGTAATTCAGGAACATCGTCGAAAAGCTTTCGACATCCTGCAGTTTTTGCAACGCCAGCAGGCACATGGCGATGGCGATGAACCACTGCAGCGCGGCCAGCGGCAAGATCGTGCCCGCGACCGCCCAACTGACGGCCAGCGCCATCAGGGCGGCCATGCCGAAAATCACGATGACCGGCGTGTAACTGGTCGCATCCTTGGCGGACACGGTCTGGCCAAAGAAACGGCGCAGGTCGTCATAGCCGCCGATCCTTTCGCGGTCGATGATAACCTGCGGCGTCGTCTCGATACGCAGCCTGTCCTTGAGCGCGTCGGTTTCAGCGCGGGTTTTCAGCCTTTCGTCGGTAACCTCATAGCCTTGCCGTTCGAGCAAGTCCTTGGCCTTGAGGCCATAAGGGCAGACATGATCAGGCAGCACCATGCGGTACAGGGTTGCGGATTGGGTCATTTGCCGTCCACCTCGGGCGTGGCGCTTGGACCGCCGTTCAGATCGGCGATCAATGCCTGCATCTCGGCGATCTCGAGCTTTTGCGCATCGACGATCCTGGTCGCCAGCGCTTGCACGCGCGGATCGGTGAAATGCGCCCGCGAACTAGTCAGGATAGCGATGGAATGGTGCGGGATCATCGCCTCCATCCACGCCATGTCGCCGATCGTCGCCTGCGAACGAACAAAATAGACTCCGCTCGCAAACGCGACCGCACTAACCAGCAAAATCACCGCATTTGTCGCCTTGCTGGCATACATGCCCCACATGAATGCCAGCATGATGACGGCCATGACCCCACCCATATACAGCGCCATCCAGGCCCGCGTTTCGCTGAAATAAACGTGGTCCATCGCGTAGGTGTTCAAATACATCAACCCGAACATGACGACAGTGGATGTGACGATCATCAGGATGAAACGGGTGTAACTTGCTTTCATGGGAGAACTCCTTTTAGTCTCAACTGCCTTCCCCCGCTGGAATGTTCCGAAAAAACTGCAGTTTCACGCAACGACGGACGCTCCTGACGGCGCGACCTTGCCATTCACCGTCAGCGCGACAGGCGGTTCGTCAACCCTCGGCCCAAGGCGACAGGCACAATGGGCGGAAGTCTTCGGCGTAACTTCGGCCGTTCAGCGCCGGTATTTGACTGACAGGCGACAGACAGCGCGGCGTCTTGGGTTCAATTAGCGGGCGAGGATTACCAAAGGCCGTCCGCAATGCCCCCGACCACACTGTCAGACGCGCACTTGACCTGACCGAAGCCATGCTGGACGCCGCGCCGCAATTCGACGCCATCGCCAGCGCCGTCGGCCAGTCGCCCCGGTCTCTGTCGCGCAGCTTTGCCAAAGACCTTGGAATGACGTGGGGGCAGGCCCTGCGCCGCCTGCGGATGATCCGCGCTGTCGAGGCGCTGGCAGCGTCCGACGCGTCGGTGTTAAACGTCGCGCTGGCGGTAGGTTACGGATCGCTCAGCGCTTTTAACGCGGCATTTCTGGATTTCACCGGCCAGACACCCAGTGCCTATCGCGCCAGTTTCCGGCCCTGACAGCAAAAGGGCCGCACCCTGCGGCGCGGCCCCTGCAAACTGTCGCCTGAACCGGCTTAGTTCTTGGCGTAGAATTCGACGACGAGGTTCGGTTCCATCGTCACCGGATAGGGCACATCGCCCAAGCCCGGCGAACGGACGAATTTCGCCGTCATCTTGGAGTGATCGACCTCGAGGTAGTCGGGTACGTCGCGTTCGGGCAGTTGCGCGGCGACCAGCACCAGTTCCATCTGCTTGGACTTTTGACGGACCTCGATCAGGTCGCCCTCTTTCACCCGGTAGGACGGGATATTTACGCGCTGACCATTCACAGTAACGTGGCCGTGGTTGACGAACTGGCGGGCGGCAAACACGGTTGGCACGAACTTGGCGCGGTAAACCACCGCGTCCAGACGGCGTTCCAGCAGCCCGATCAGGTTTTCGCCGGTGTCACCCTTGACCCGCTCGGCCTCGGCATAGATGCGGCGGAACTGCTTTTCGGTCAGATCGCCGTAGTAGCCCTTGAGCTTTTGCTTGGCGCGCAACTGGATGCCAAAGTCGGAAATCTTGTTCTTGCGGCGCTGGCCGTGCTGGCCGGGGCCATATTCACGCTTGTTCACCGGGGATTTCGGGCGGCCCCAGATGTTTTCACCCATCCGGCGGTCGATCTTGTATTTGGCAGAGGTGCGTTTGGTCACCGTCTGGTCTCCTTCGTTAGACGACGCCGGCGAACCGGCGACTATGAAGGGCGTTGTCCTTTGGGCCGAAACCCCGACAGGCATCCCCTTGCAGGGGCCACCAACACCATGAATGGCGGGCTTATAGGGGCGGCGCGGGCGATGTCAACCGCTCAAAAGCGAAGGCGCAGTCATTCGCATATGGCGGCTTAGTCGATATCCTTGTGGCGCATTCGAAAATTCGGACACAGGCCGGGTCAGACCGGACAGTTCGCCTGCGCCGCAGAGGTCAACACAGCCTGCCGGGTAACTGCATCCATCGATTGATTCAGGATGTTGGTGTAATAACTGCAATCCTGTGCTGCGGCTGACGCAGCGAAAAGGCCACCAGCCGGGTTTGGTGTGCCGACCAAGGCCGTGGGACTGCATGCGGATAGAAAAGTGAACAGCAGGGAAAGGCCCATGAAACTGGTAAATCGCATTGTAAATCTCCAAAAATATTTGACGTGAAAAACGTATTTGAACGCTGCGCCCGACCCACGATTTAGTCAACAGGAAAAACTTGCTGACCGGTCAGCGCGGTTTATGCAGCGCTACGGCCCGTCACGCTGCGCCCCGCATGTGCCCGTGCCACCCCGCATCGTGGCGCAGGATCGCGGCTTCGCTGTCCGACAGCACCCGGCGGGCAAAGCTGCCGTAGGTCTGGGCATCGCCGCGCAGATCGGGCAGGCGGTCAAACAGGCGGGCCTGTTCGGTCGGGTCCATCGTCGCCATGGCAGCGCTGGCCGGATGAAAGCTTTCGGTTTCGACGGCGTTGGCGAAAACCACCTGATGGCTGGGCAGCAGCAGGTGAATATACGTCACCTCGCGCACCGCCCGGTCGATAATCACCGTGCGGTCGTTGATCAGATCGCGGGCCGTCACCAGCACCTCGTCGCAGTTGAACAGCGCCTGTGCCCGCGCCCCGCGCAGCACCATCCGGTGATCGGGCGATACCAGCAAGCCGCTGTCCGGCACGCCCTTGTCGAGCGCCCCTTCGCGCAGACGGATCGGGGTCAGATGCGGCATCGCATAAAGCCGCGCACCGGAAATGCGGCGCGATCCGATCCACAGGATTTCCTGCGTGCCGTTGTCCTTGGTCTGAATGTGGTCGCCTTCGATCAGCGACGCGACGTCACGCGCTCCGTCTGCCGTCAGGATCATCGTCCCCGGCGTGAAGCAGATCACCCCGCCGGGGCTGTCGGCGGTCTGGTCGCGGGCGGCAAGGTCGATGTTGTGGCTGACGACCCAAAGGTCGGTCTGACGCGGCGGGATCGCCCCGACGAACATCAGCAGCGGTGTGCGCCCCTTGCCGGTGTTGATCAGTGTGATGGTCCAGGTATCGCGCCCGTCAGTGACGTTGAACGACGTGTCAAACAGCACAGCGCCGTCATCCACGACGTCCCGTGGCGGCGCGGCGTCAACCGCCCGCAGCAACCGGCGCACCGATACCGCCGCACGTTTGCGCAAGTCTGCCTCGCCCATCGCGTCGCCTAGCGGCAGCACCCCGGAGGGTCCGTCCACCCGCACGGCCTCGCCGGTCCATGTCCAGGCGGTGCCGACGCGCAACGTGTCAAGCGGCGCCGACCACAGGCCGTCCAGTTCCGTTTGCGACCAGGAGATGACAAACGTGCCGCGAAAGCCCGTCTTCATGCCCGTTACCTGTCTCAATTCGCCCCGCGTCTGATGCGCGGGTTTCTGCCGACGACCTTAGGGAGGTGATTCGCACCGATCAAGCTACTTTAGCTTCGGTCGTTAACTATTTCTTCAGAAGTTGAAATTCAGCTTCAGTGATCCGACGACCTGACCTTCGGGCTGGCCGACGAATTCGGGTGAAAGATATGTCGCCCCGTAATAGAACGATGCGTTCTCGGCGAACTGCCAGTGCACCCCCCCCCGCGCGCGCGTTCGGGTGTCTTCGACGAAAAACCCTCGCGACTCAGGCAGGTAGATGCTACTGTCGACGTAAGCGACATCGGCGCCGAGAACATAGCCGAACCCGATCGCCGTGCCCTCGACTCCGCGATACAACTGCCCAGTCGGCACGTCGCGCAGCCACAAGTCTTCCTGCCCGACCCGGCCGATGATGACATCGCCGCCGACCCGGACAAGGTTTTCGACACCCGCCTGCGCCTCGGCAAATGGGCGAAACGTCAATCTGTCGCTGACCCTGACGGGCCGACCGATTTCCGCCGTGGCGGCGGCATGGAACCCATTGGCGATCTGCGCCCCCAGAACGGTCGGGCGCGGGGCGCTGACCAGTTCGTGGAACCATTCCTGCAAGTCGCCGACGCCGGTTTGCGGCCCGGTCGCCAGCACATCGGCCCCCAGACTGAATTCGGTGCCGGCCCGCTGGAAATGCGTATGCACCCCGACCGAGACCGCGCCGACATAGGGCCGGTCATCCGATCCGGCGCCGCTCAGAAATCGCGGGGCGATGATTTCGGTGCGCAGACGATATTCCAGCAGGCTCCCGATGGCATCAGGGCGCTGGCCGTCCCAAGTGTCGCGCCCGCGCAGGATGCTGAACACATAAGACCCGGTGCGCCAGCGGTCGGCATGGTCGCCGAAGAAATCGTTGTTGAAGTGGCGGCCATAACCCAGCGTGATGCGGTCGCCCGACACCCCCTCGGCATGAGCCGAAGCAACAAGGCTGGCGAAAGTGGTAAAAGCGAGGGCGAGGGCGCGCATGCGAAATCCTGTCAAACCGCCCCCCGGTGCGACAACCATAGGGTGCGGCGGCGGATCGGGCCAGATATCGCGTCACGTCGCACCCGGTTATGGCAATCGGGCCACAGTTCGGGGGTTGAGGATCGACGTCAGACGCTGACAACAGGGTCAGTCCCGACCCGCGTGCAGCTACCGGACCGTCTGGCCGATATGGGGGTCAGGTTTGCGAGTCGGACGATCAAGCATTTCTGTGGCGGCAGGGCGGGTCGGGCCGGGGGCGGCACCGGGGCCCGAGCAACTCGCCGGGTCCGCACCCCGTGAGGCGATTGGTGATCGTGGGCGACACGGCTCCGCCAATGGCATCGGACTATGTGGCGGTGACGCCGCATAAGTTGGCAGGCCAGCAGGCGCTCAGGTTGTTGATGACGCATTTGATGGGGTGAATGGAAAAATCGGACGAGACGGAAAAGTGGCTTAACCTTACCCACATTTCGAATACCCGCACGACGCGCAGGTCATGCAGCCTTCGACCATTTGCAGCGTATATTGCCCGCAACTGGAACAGGCCGGTCCGCGACCGCCGTTAACCACGATCGCCTCGGCCCGTGGGTCCGATTTCAGGCCCAACCCCTCGCCCGCCAGAAACCCGGTCTGGATCATGTGCCGTTCGATCACGCCGCCGATGGCCGCAAGGATCGACGGCACGTACTTTCCCCCCATCCACGCGCCGCCGCGCGGATCGAACACCGCCTTCAACTCTTCGACCACGAACGACACATCGCCGCCGCGCCGGAATACCGCCGAAATCATCCGGGTCAGCGCCACCGTCCAGGCGAAATGCTCCATGTTCTTGGAATTGATGAACACCTCGAACGGGCGGCGATGGCCCGCGATCACCAGATCGTTGACGGTGATATAGATGGCATGTTCGCTGTCGGGCCATTTGAGTTTGTAAGTCGCGCCCTCAAGCTCGTTGGGGCGGTCGAGCGGTTCGGACAGATACACAACCTCGGCCCCCTGACCGTGGTTGTGGCCGTGATCGTGCGCCTCGCCCGGCACGGTCTCGGCAGCCTCGCTGACCGACAGCACCGACCCCGTCACGTCGTTCGGGCGATAGGTCGTACAACCTTTGCAGCCCTGATCCCACGCGGCCATATAGACCTCTTTGAAATCGTCAAACGCAATATCGACGGGGCAGTTGATCGTTTTGGAAATGCTGCTGTCGACCCATTTCTGCGCCGCCGCTTGCATCCGCACATGGTCGAGCGGCGCAAGGGTCTGGGCATTGACGAAATAGTCCGGCAGGGGCGCGTCGCCATGCAGGTCACGCCACATCTGAACCGCGTAATCGATGACCTCTTCTTCGGTGCGCGATCCGTCCTTTTGCAGCACCTTGCGGGTGTAGGCATAGGCGAACACGGGTTCTATTCCCGACGACACATTGCCTGCATAAAGGCTGATCGTGCCGGTCGGGGCGATGCTGGTCAGCAGCGCGTTGCGTATGCCATTTTGACGGATGGCATCGCGCACATCGTCATCCATGTGCTGCATTGCCCCTGACGCCAAAAACTTGTCAGCATCGAACAGCGGGAACGCGCCTTTTTCGCGGGCCAGTTCGACCGACGCCAGATAGGCGGCGCGGGCGATGGCGTGCAGCCAGCGATCGGTCTGCGCAGCGGCCTCTTCGGACCCATAGCGCAGGCCCACCATCAGCAGGGCATCGGCCAGCCCGGTCACGCCCAGCCCGATCCGGCGTTTCGCCAGCGCCTCGGCCTGTTGCTGCGGCAGGGGGAATTGCGACACATCCACGACATTATCCATCATCCGCACGGCGACGGCGACCAGATCGGCCAGTGCGGCGTCGTCCAGCGCCGCCTTGACACTGAACGGGTCGCGCACCAGTCGCGCCAGGTTGACCGACCCCAGCAGGCAAGCCCCATAGGGCGGCAGCGGCTGTTCGCCGCAGGGGTTCGTCGCCGCGATGGTTTCGCAATAGGACAGGTTGTTGGCTGCATTGATCCGGTCGATGAAAATGACGCCCGGTTCGGCGTGGTCATAGGTCGACTGCATGATCGCATCCCACAGGGCGCGGGCCCGCACGGTGCGGTAAACGGTACCGCCGAACGCCAGATCCCACGCGCCACCCGCCTTGACCGCCGCCATGAACGGGTCGGTCACCAGCACCGACATGTTGAACATGCGCAGGCGGGCGGGGTCGGATTTGGCGGTGATGAACGCTTCCACATCGGGGTGATCGCAGCGCATCGTCGCCATCATCGCGCCGCGCCGCGATCCCGCAGACATGATCGTGCGACACATCGCGTCCCAGACATCCATGAACGACAAGGGGCCCGACGCATCGGCGGCGACGCCTTTGACCAAAGCCCCCTTGGGCCGCAGCGTGCTGAAATCGTAACCGATTCCGCCGCCCTGCTGCATCGTCAGCGCGGCCTCGCGCAGCGCCTCGAAGATGCCGCCCATCGTGTCGGGGATCGTGCCCATGACAAAGCAGTTGAACAGGGTGACGCTGCGCGCGGTGCCAGCCCCGGCGGTAATCCGCCCGGCAGGCAGGTATTTGAAATCTTCAAGGGCGGCATAGAACTTGTCCTCCCACAGGGCCGGGTCGGTTTCCGGGGCCGCAAGGGCACGGGCGATCCGTCGCCACGTATCCTCTACCGTGTCGTCGATGGCGACGCCGTCGGCCGATTTGAACCGATACTTCATGTCCCATATCTGTTCTGCAATCGGGGCGGCGAATCGGGTCATGGCGGCAGGCCTTTCGGGGACGCTGTGCGTATCTCTGGAAGAATCAAAGCGGGAGACATACGTTACCACCACATCTAGGGGCGGAACAAGAACGTGGCCACGCATATGGGCGAATTGAATCTCATCAAACTGTCGGTCGGCACGGAATCCGTCGCCGACCTTGCCGCGTGGCACCAGACCAAACGCGCACGGACCGACGACGGGCTGCCGCGCCATATCACCCGCATGTGGCCCAAACGCGCCGACGAACTACTCAACGGCGGCAGTATCTATTGGGTGATCAAAGGCGTGCTGCTGTGCCGCCAGCGGATCGTCCGGCTGGATGAGGTGACAGGGGGCGACGGAATCCGCCGCTGCGCCATCGTGCTGGACCCGGACCTGCACCTGGTCGAGGCGACGGCGAAACGGGCATTTCAAGGCTGGCGGTATCTGCCGTCCGGCGAAGCGCCGCGCGATCTGGCGAAGGCCCGTAAGGGCGACGATGCGCTGCCGCATGCGCTGAGTTCGGCTTTGGCGGAAATCGGCGTGCGCTGAAATGACAAAGGGCGGCGCCAGATGCGCCGCCCCGGTATCATGACCGAAAGGCCTTTGATCACTCGGTCTGCAGGGCCGTCACGACCAGCGTATCGGGCTGACCTTCGCAAGCCGTGAGGATGAACGGTACGACTTCATCATCGGCCATGTCAGCCATTGCGTTCGGTGTCGCCGGGTCAGACGTGCCTGAACTGTCCACAATCTCGGTGTCGCCCATCGGCTCGGTCGTGCCCAGCACCGTCGTACCAGTGGTGTCTGGCGTCGCCTCAAAGGTGGTTCCCGAGCTATCCACGACTACGGTGTCGCCGGACGTATCCGACATCTGACCGTTCGGATCGATATCAGTGCCCGAAAAACTCTTGAATTCGAGGCCCGAGGTACGCATGCCTGTTGCATCCAGATCCATGAATTGCGCGCAGGTCATGGAGACCAGGCCAACCTGCTCGGAATTGGACGATTGGGCATACGCGGAACTTGCTGCCGAGATGGCAAGTGCGGAAGCGGCGATTTTCAATATGGTACGTGTCATTGTTAACTCCTTCGGATGCGCGGCGATATCGCCAGCGCTTGAACCACAAACGCGATGTGTGGAGTTTTGGTTCCCGGTCCATGTCGGATTATCGTCACGTTACCGGCATTGACGCCGTGCCGTCTGCCCGCTCCCGGTTCGGTGCCGGGGGCGGGCCAGGTGCGGGCCGTGGTTACTTGCCTTTACCGCCCAGATTGACCTTGTCCTTGCCGGCCATCGAATTGGCCGTGGCGGGTGTCTTGGTCTGCTCCTTCTTGGGCTTCTTGGTCTCTTTGTTGCCTTTTTGGTTGTTGCCTTTTCCCATGATCGTGACCCTTTCACTGGTCTGGCGTCGTGCCGTTGTCGAAGGTTCAGAAAGGTCAGGGTTGCCCGGCGTTGCGCCGGGGCGCTGATCTGGCGGAACAGGGCAGGCGGTCTGCCCCTGGCTTTAAATTAAGGCCGCCGGACCGGTCTGACAAGATGCGCCGTCAGACCCCCAGCATATCTTTCAGGGTGGCAAGCGTCGCCTGGTCGGCATCATCCAAGTCCGCTGCGCGGCTTTCGAACAACGTCGCCTGACTGGCATGAATCAACCCATCAGCCAGCACCTTCAGCCCGTTGGCCCGCAGGGTCTCCCCGGTCGAGGTGATGTCGGCAATCGCCTCGGCGGTTTCCGATCTGACCGTGCCTTCGGTCGCGCCCTGACTGTCGATCAGCTGATAGTCGGCGACCCCGCCGGTGCGCAGGAATTCGCGCACCAACCGGTGATATTTCGTTGCGATCCGCAGGCGGAACCCGTGCGCGCTCCGGAACGCCGCTGCCGCTGCATCAAGGTCGTCGAGCGTATCGACATCGACCCAAAGTTGCGGCACTGCGATCACCAGATTGGCCCCGCCAAAGCCCAAACCCGCGAGCAGGTCGATCCGGCTGCCCCAGTTGGCGATCTTTTCCAGCACCAGATCAGACCCGGTGACGCCCAGATGAAGCCGCCCGGCCGCCAGTTCGAGCGGGATCTCGCCCGCCGACAGCAACACCAGGTCGACGCCCGCGATCCCGTCGACCAGTCCCGCATAGTCGCGTTCCGACCCTGCCTTGCCCAGCCGGACGCCGCGCGCCTGAAACCATTCGAATGTCTTGTCCATCAGCCGCCCCTTGGACGGCACCCCCAGCTTGATCATGACGGGCTCCGCAAGGCGACGACCAGTTCCGGCCGGATCACCGCCCCCACCGCAGGCACCGCCCGGCCCTGCCCCAGCACCGCCGTCAGCGCGTCATAGCGCCCCCCGGTGGCGACGGGCGGCAGGCCGGGATGGTCGGGGGCGGTAAAGCCAAAGACGAAACCGTCGTAATATTCCAGCGACGACCGCCCATAACTGCCCTCAAACGCGAGCGTCTCGACGGCGATGCCGAGCGCATCCATCGCTTCAAGGCGGGCTGCCAGCCGGGTCACCGCAGGTTTGATTGCGGGCATGTCGACAGCGATGTCGCGCAGGTTGCTGAGCACATGCGGGCAGGTTTCGCGCAGCGACAGGATCGCGTCGAGCAAGGCAATCTGATCGCCGCTGATCGGCGCGGCGGCGGCATCCTCGCGCAGCGTCGCGATCCGGCGGCTGACTTCGGCCATGCTGCGCAGACCGATTTCGGGGCCGGCACCGCCCAGCGGGTCAGCATCCGCGAGCAGTGCGATCCGGGTCAGCGGTTGGTCTGTTCGCCCGCCGAAACGGTCCAGCAAGGCGCGAAACCGGCGCGGTCGCCACAGGTGGCGCAGCAGCGCCGATTTACGCGCCTGCGTCGTGTCCAGCCCCTGCACTGCCGCCATCAGGATGCCGATATCGCCCGTCACCGCCTTGACCGGCAGGCCATGCAGCGCCTGCGCAACCGACGCGAACACCTCGGCATCGGCGCGGGCGGGGGTCTGGCCGTCAAACACCTCGAACCCGACCTGCAAGTATTCGGTAGGCCGGGTTTCATCAACGTCCTGCTTGCGGAATACCGGGCCCGCGTAGGTATAGCGGGCCGGATCGGCGCGGGTTTGCATGTGCATCTGCACCACAGGCACGGTGAAATCGGGGCGCAACATCATCTCGCCACGCAGCGGGTCCGTGGTCACATAGGCCCGCGCCCGGATATCCTCGCCATATAGGTCCAGCAGGGTGTCAGCGGGTTGCAGGATCGGCGTTTCGACCGGGATCGCGCCCGCCGCCGTGAAATGCGCCGACAGCCGCGCCGCTTCGGCCTTGGCAGCGGGGCTGGTCACTTTTGGCGGTCCAGAATGGCGCGGACGGAGGCGACCAACTGGTCAAGCGGCACCTCGACCTGACTGGGCCGGTCCTTCCATTCTTCAAGTGTCGCGTTCTTGGCAATCTCGGCGCCAAGGATCAGGTCCTTGATCTGGACCACCCCCCGCGCGTGTTCGTCGCCGCCTTGGATGATGGCGACGGGCGAGTTGCGCTGGTCAGCATATTTCAACTGATTGCCAAAGTTCTTGGGGTTGCCCAGATAAACCTCGGCGCGAATGCCCGCATTCCGCAGGTCAGCGACCATCGCCTGATAATCAGCCATGCGATCACGATCCATGACGGTGACGACGACGGGGCCTTGGGCGGTCTGATCCAGCCGCCCCTTTGCCTGCAAAGCGGCCAGCAGACGGTCAACGCCGATGGAAACCCCGGTGGCAGGCACCTCCTGCCCGGTAAACCGCTTGACCAGATCGTCATACCGCCCACCCCCGGCCACCGAGCCAAACCGCTGCGGTCGGCCCTTTTCATCGGTGATCTCGAACGTCAGTTCCGCCTCGAAAACCGGGCCGGTGTAGTAGCCGAGGCCGCGGACGACGGACGGGTCGATGACGATACGGTCGGGGCCGTAGCCTTGGGCAGCGAGGAGGTCGGCGATTTGTTCAAGTTCGGCTACTCCCTCGATGCCCGGTTTTGAATTGGCAACTAACTCACGCAGATGCGCGAAGGTCTCGGCAGGATGGTCAGACTTAGCCTTCGAAAAGTTGAGAATATGTTCGATTTGCCAATCTGCCAAATTAGCACCTTCCACAAAGGCTCCACTCTCGTCTTTTCGACCCGTCCCAAGCATAGCTCGAACACCATCGGCACCCAGTCGGTCAATCTTATCAACCGCTCGTATAGCGATACCGACCCGGTTTTGGTTATCCTCGTCATATTGGGAGTCCAACAATCCTGCTGATTCAAATACCCCGTTCAACACCTTCCGGTTATTCACACGGATCACATAATCGCCCCGCGCGATCCCTACGGCCTCCAATGTATCCGCAAGCATCGCGCAAATCTCGGCGTCCGCCGCCACCGACGCGGCCCCCACCGTATCCGCATCGCACTGATAGAACTGGCGAAACCGCCCCGGTCCCGGCTTTTCATTGCGCCAAACCGGCCCCATCGCATAGCGGCGATAGGGGGTCGGCAATTCATTGCGGTGCTGCGCATAAACACGGGCCAATGGGGCCGTCAGGTCATAGCGCAGCGCCAGCCAGTCGCTGTCCTCCTGCCACGCAAAAACCCCCTCGTTCGGGCGGTCCACGTCGGGCAGGAACTTGCCCAGCGCCTCGACCGTTTCGACCGCTGCGGTTTCCAGCGCGTCGAACCCATAGCGGTGATAGACCTCGGCGATCTTGCCCAGCATCGCCGTGCGCGCGGTGACTTCAGCCCCGAAATAATCGCGGAACCCCTTCGGGGTCTCGGCCTTGGGGCGCGGTTGCTTCTTGTCCTTGGCCATCAGGGCCTCCTGCTGCGTGGCGCAGGCTTTAGCGCGGGTGGCCTGGAGGGGCAACGCGGTTGTGGGGTTCCGGCGATAATGCGGGTAATCGAGGGGAAACGGATTAGACTGCAAGCAGAGGTTCAGCCATGCCCCAGAACACCACCTATACCGCCCTGACGCCCGATGCCGCCGGGCACTATCCTTATACGCCCGCCGACGATGCCGTCTGGGGCACCCTGTTCAACCGGCAGATGGATTTCCTGCCCGGCCATGTGGCACCCGAATATCTTGACGGAGTCGCCAAACTGAACCTGACCGCCGCCAAGACCCCGCAGGTCATCGACATCGACGCCCGCCTCCACGCCCTGACCGGGGCCGGTGCCGAAGGCGTCCCCGCACTGATCGCGCCGACCCGGTTTTTCACCCTGCTGTCGCAGCGCAAATTTCCCGTCGCCACCTTTTTGCGCCGGGCCGAACATATGGATTATATCGAGGAACCCGACCTGTTCCACGAGGTGTTCGGCCACTGCCCGATGCTGACCAACGCCGCCTATGCCGATTTCATCGAAGGTTTCGGCAAGCGGGCACTGGCGATGGACAAAGCCGACCGCTGGTTCATGTTCCGCCTGTTCTGGTTCACCGTCGAATTCGGGATGATCCGCACCGCGCAGGGTCTGCGTGCCTATGGCGCCGGGATCGTGTCATCGCCAACCGAGGCGCAGCATGCGACAGGTGGCACCGCGCAGGTCCGCGATTTCGATCTGCTCGACG